>DATGDN010000038.1:0-3850 GCA_035310865.1 Pseudolabrys sp.
CACCCGCGCCGAGGCGACAACGTTTGCCGACGCGAGCGAGTATGCCGAGCGCTATCGCCGCGAGGCCGAGCAACTCAACGAGCGGGAGCGCCGCAATCGCACCCAAGGACAAAGCTTCGACGATTTTGCCGTCGCGCGCATCTCCTCGTTCCTGAAATCCTATGGGGAAATGCGCAAGGGCGAACAGTTCGTCATGGGCGAGGTGCGCGCCCGCGCGCGTGAGCGCATCCGCTGGTCCGCGGGCCTGGGGCTGCTGGCCGCCGCGCTTTTCGTGGCGCCGCTGCCGTGGCGGCGGCTGTGGAAGCGGGCATAAATCCGCCGCTCGATACAAAAAATTTTGCCGTAAATGTTGACAATATTCCTATAGGATATTATTCACATTGCATCCCGCCCCGTTACCGGAGCAAGCCTAAAACACCGCGCGCGGGACGCCCTGGGTTTGGCGGACTTGCGGCATTCAACACTCGACAAGCCTCGGTGTCGCGAGGCGTCGAGGCCCGTGGGTCCGCATCGGATCCCTGGCGTCCCGCGCGCCCTCGGTTCTCATTCTGGGCGAGGCGGCTCCTCCGAAAAGACGACGGCGTACCCCGCGCCGCAAAGAAACAGGGCGATGGCGCTCGGCTTGGCGCGAACCGGGCAAGCCCGGCGCGCGCTGGCTGTTTGAAAAACGAAATTTGTGATGGCGATGGACTCGCCGTCATTCCTTAACGAATGCTTGCCGCTTTGCGGCGGAGATGTGGCGCGCTCGTGCGATTGCCGCTTGCGCCGGCACGGCGCGATGCATTTCGAATCATTTACGCGCATTTACGACATGCGTGCGACGCGCCGCATGTTGGCGCTGCATGGAACGTATGTTCCCGCGCGCCTACTGCACGCGGCGCAATAGGTCTATGTATACGTCAACAATAAGAAAAAACGGGAAACGCCTGTGGAGTCGTCAAGCCCAATAAAGGGAGATGACCCATGGCCTATACCGAATCCGTTGTCGCGACGCGCGACCTCGTTGCCGGAAAAACCGAACGCTCTCGGCCCGGATTTTTCCGGTGGCTTGCCGACGCGATGATGCAATCGCGCCAGCGCCAGGCCGAGCGTGAGATCGCGCGCTATCTCAACAACGCCAAATTCACCGACGAGGCCGAGCGTGAAATTGAGCGCCGCTTCCTGTCGACGCCGTCACGCTTTTAAGATTGCTCAAAGGAGACTGAAGACGATGACAACGCTACCGATCCGCGCGCCACTGGTACCGCCGCTTGCCGGCCTTGCGCGGGTGATTTCTTATTTTCAGATTGCGATCGAAGTATTGACGGAAGCTCAGCAGCAAGCCGCCGCCGCGCACAGGCGCTACCCCTTCGCTGAATGGTAAGTGAGGCACGCTATGCCGCGCCTTCGACGACGCGCATGTCACGCTCGACATTGCCGGTGCCGAGCGCCTTGAGCGCTTCCTTGTAAGCAGGAGTGTCGTGGGTGGCGAGCGCCTTGTCGAGGCTGTCGAACTCCACCAGCACGACGCGTTCGTTCAGGCCGGCTTCATAGGTCTTCGCCGGGTTGGCGCGGATGAGAAAACGGCCGCCGGCTGATTCGATCGCAGGCGATCTTGGCATAGGCCTTCCAGGCGTCCGGATTTTTCACCGACCGATACGTCACCACCCAATAGGCCTTCGGCATATTACGCTCCCCGTGTCGTTGTGTGCTTAGCGAACGTTAAGGTGCAATCGCCTTCCTCAGCAAGGCCCGCGCATCGTCGGTGCCGTCGAGCGGACGCAGCATGCGCCGTGTCACTTTCCAGCCGTCCTTGCCGCGCTTGAGCTCCCAACGGTTGGCGCCCACGCGATGGATACGGAAACCGCTCGTGCTGCCATGGCCGGGGACTTCGCGCGGCGCTGCCTGCCGGTCCGGCGTGATGATCTGCAGGTAAGAAGTCGCCACCGCGGTGTCGCCGTTGATTTCGACACGCGGCAAGCCGGCGAAATGGCAAAGACCTCCCGCAATCGCCGCCTGGTGCTCGGGCGTTTTCACGATTGCCGCAATCGCCGCATTGCCGCGCGCACCTTTGCCGCCGCCGAGATCCACTTCGCCGCCGTCGGTGAATGCATTGCGGTAATAGCTGTCGGTCCCGGTGTCGGCTGCGGGCGGATGGCTGGCAATGAGATGGTAAATTGCAAGCGTGTCCTCGACCGCGCGCAAACGGTCCTCCAGCGCATGCAATGCACTCATATTGAGTCCTTCAGTGGCGTATTCGGCCCCGTATTAATCCAGATTAATTAGAAGCGGGCTCGGGGGTATTGAGCACAGCATGAATCAATTCGTGATGGAACCAGCGGGGATGAACGTCGTTCCGGTCACAAAGTTGCCGGAGTTTCACAGGACAAGCCGGGGTTCCCCCACAACGCGTAGAACTGGAAACACCGGAGCCGCCATGATTCGCACCCTTAGCCTCACAACGATTCTGGTTGCGCTTGCCGCCCTCGTCGCGCCGGCGTCCGCGCAGAAGCAGCGTTTCGCGAGTCTCGATGCCAACGGTAATCTTGATGCGCTGATTGCCCGCCACGCCGCCGCGAACAATCTGCCGGAGGACCTGGTGAGGCGCGTCATCAAGCGCGAAAGTGGTGGTAACCCGCGCGTCGTCAGTGCGGGCAACTACGGCCTGATGCAGATCAAGCTGCCGACCGCCCGGGCCATGGGCTACAAAGGCACCGCCGCCGGTCTCCTCGATGCCGACACCAACATGACCTATGCGGTGAAATATCTTGCCGGCGCCTATGGTGTGGCCGGCGGAAATGCCGGCCGTGCGGTGCACTACTATGCCGCCGGCTACCACTATGCGGCCAAGGCCAAGGGCATGAGCATCGGACAAAGCGATCGGGCGCAGGGTTCGTTTGCTTCAGCCGCGCCGGGAAGCGACATCAGGTTCGGCTCGGCGGAGAAGCTTCGTGGCGCAAGATCGCATGGTGCGAGCGTTGCGTCTTCGACGAGTCTCTACAGCGGCCGCCTCGACTACTATTGATCGAAGCGATGCTTCGAAGTGTTTCTGGATTTCGCCGGGGATACCTGTCGCGCTGACTAGTATATGTGCTGACGCGACATGGGATATGGCTCGACGGGCGTTTGCGGGGTCGCCTGTTGGTTGCCATATGCCGGTTGCTGATACTGGCCTTGAGCCGGCTGTTGCGTGCCATAGGTCGGCTGTTGGTATTGTCTCCCTGAGCCGACTGGGCGCTGTAGGCCGGCGGCTGGTAACGATATTGCTGACCGCCGAACAACACCTCGAAAAGATTGAATGGACGCTGCGATGTCGCGCCGGATGCCGTTCTGGCGCGACGCGGCCGGTGTGCGCGGCGCCGGATTTCACGCTGCGGCTTGGCCTGCTCCGGCTTTTCGGTCGCCGAAGTCGTCTCCTTTGGAGCGACGGGCAATTCGCCGATCTCCACTTGGATGCTCACGCTTGGCGTTTCGGTTGCGGCTGCAGGCTCGTCCGGATCGGAATCGAGCCGGTCGGCCGGAAGTCCCGCGACCTTTGGCTGTTCCGCGGGAGATACAGTTGCCGACGGCTCGGTGCGGGTCGGCGTGTCGGGCAAATCGCGCAGCCGATTGAGTTCATCTGCACGCTTGAGCGCCGCCAATATCATGAATTGCCGGACTTCCGGATGCCGCTCGCGGTCGAGGAGTGCGCCGCGAGCCGCCGCGACCGTCGTGTTCAATGGCGGACGCGATCCGTCCGGCGGGCTGAGTGCCAGAACCAGGATAAAAATGGCGAGAAGTACGCCGCCCACTGGAAGAATGCGGAGAATCGGCAGCATCGTCTGTGCATAACTGAGTTGGGAATAATACCAAAGCCCGCATCTGGGCTGGC
>DATGDN010000039.1:0-3425 GCA_035310865.1 Pseudolabrys sp.
CCTGCATCCCGTCTTTCGACAGAACCGGGAGGACGCAATGCGCAATGAACGGCTTCAGCCGCAATGCCGCGTTGTGGCCCCAATAAGGGCCGCAATCGCCTTGCCACCATGCGCTGCCGATCGTGTAGGAGCGCATGCCGAGCCGCATTCCGAACTGAAAAATCCGCGCGAAGGCGCTCGTCGACGGCAAGCCCACGACCAGACCCTGAAGAATTCCAAGCCGAGGATTGAATTCCATTAGGCGAATGAGCCGCAAAATCGCGTCGGCGGTCATGAAGCTGTCGGCGTCAAGCGTGACCGCAAATTCGTGATTGCCGCCCCAGTGGTCGCAGAAATCGCGAATATTGCCGGCCTTGTAGCCAACATTGATGGCGCGGCGGCGATACGTCATCGCGATGCGTCCCATCCAGCGTCCGGCGAGTTCGGCCACACGCTTTTCTTCCGCCGACGCAATTACGGAATCGCTCGTGTCGCTCAGCACATAGAGATGGAAGCGATGACCAAAGCCCGATGCATCCAGGCCGGCAAGCATCGGCTCCAGATTGCGGATGATCCGCGCCGGCACTTCATTGCGGATACATAAAACGATCGCAGTTGAGCTGGAGATCGCCTCATCGCCGCGGATAGACGCGACGTCAGGCACGACCGCCGCGACCGGATTGCGGCAAAATCGCATGATCAGAAATCCAATCATGGCGTTCCAGAAGCCGGCCACCATCCACGGCAGCGTAGTCGCAAACAGCACGAGCAGAACGATGTCGATTAGGCTGAATCCACCGGGCGACAGCGCAAGGGCAGCAAGCGCCAGCGACCCGATCATGGTGACGGCGAACAGGAACGCAAACAGGGCACGCCGGCCGGTCAGGGTGGCTCCGGCGGCATCGGCATTTATCGATTGCGGAAGCGAACGCTCTGACACGCGGTTAACGACTTCTAATCCCCGACGGACCGTGCGAACTTGATGATATAACACGGGAACGAACTCAATAGTCCAATTGAGGCTTAACGATAGTGAAGACGGACCGTACGGCCGCGGTTGCCCAGGCGCTCTGGTATACGGCTCGGGGACAAGCGGAAATTCGTCAAGAAACGCTGCACCCGCCGCGACCCGGCGAAGTGCGCGTACGTGCACTCTTTGGTGCGCTCAGCCGGGGCACTGAAGCACTCGTCCTGGGTGGGCGCGTGCCGCGCACCGAGTTCGGGCGAATGCGTGCACCATTCATGGAGGGTGATTTTCCTTTTCCGGTGAAATATGGCTACGCCACCGTCGGACAAATCGAAGACGGCCCTGCCGCGTTGGCTGGCCGCACAGTCTTTGCGCTGCACCCCCATCAAAGTCATTTCAACATTCCGCAGGACGCTGTTGTGCCGGTGCCAAAATCCGTTGCGCCACAGCGCGCCGTACTGGCAGCTAACATGGAAACCGCGCTCAATGCCGTGTGGGACGCAGCACCAGGACCCGCGGACCGGATTGCCATTGTCGGGGCTGGTGCCGTCGGCGCAATGGTCGCATTTCTCTGCGGACATCTTCCCGGTGCTGACGTGACCCTGGTCGACACGAATGCCGCTCGTGCGGAATTGGCGCGCCAGATCGGTGTTGGCTTTGCAACCCCCGACGCCGCAAAAGGCGATCGCGATCTCGTGGTTCACGCGAGTGGAACTGCCGCCGGTCTCAATGCCGCCATCGCGCTCGCAGGAGAAGAAGCGACCGTGCTTGAACTCAGCTGGTACGGCGAGGAACCGGTGCCCGCGTCGTTGGGCGGTAGTTTCCACAGCCGCAGACTGCGACTGCTATCGAGTCAAGTTGGCAGGATTGCGCCGTCACATCGGCCACGCTGGACACACGCCCAGCGACTGGCCGCCGCGCTCAATTTGCTTGCGGACACGCGCCTCGATGTCCTCCTTGCCCCAGCGGTGCCATTTCGTGAGCTGCCGCAACGCCTGCCGGGTCTGCTTGAGCCGAAGAGCGGCGTTGTCGCACAACTCATTTCTTACGATTAGGGGGACCCTTTGTTTTCCGTCGAAGTCCGCGACCACATCATGATTGCTCATTCTTTCCGCGGCGCCATGTTTGGGCCCGCACAGGCGCTGCACGGCGCCACTTTCGTCGTCGACGCTGCATTTTTTGCCGAGACGCTCGATTCGAACGGCGTCGTCATCGATATCGGACGCGCGCATGAGGCGCTCAAGGCGGCACTTGCACCGCTGAATTATCGCAACCTTGATGAACTACCCGAACTCAAAGGCGTCAACACCACGACTGAATTTCTCACCAAGTACATTTTCGATCAGCTGGCAAAGGCCGCGCGTGCGGACAAACTCGGTCGCACCGGCCGCGAACTGAAAGCCATCCGTGTCACGCTGTCGGAATCCCATGTTGCGCGTGCGTCCTATGAGGCGAATTTGTGATAAAGCGACTCGCCTTCGCGGTGCCGGGCGATCTCTCGACTCCGACCGGCGGCTACGCTTTCGACCGGCGAATGGTCGCCGAGCTCAAAGCGCTCGGCTGGACCATTGACCTGATCAATCTCGGCGAGAACTTTCCCTGGCCAAGCAAAGAAACCCGCGCCGCCGCCGAAGCACGATTGCTGATGGTGCCTGAGAGCTGTCCAATTATTATGGACGGACTTGCCCTCGGTGTCTTGCCCGAAGCAGCCCGCCGGCTGCGCGCAAACCACGTGTTAGTGGCGCTCGTGCACCACCCGCTGGCGTTGGAGGCCGGATTGACTGCGGCGCAAGCCGATATCCTGCGGGCGAGCGAACGGTCCGCCTTGGCAGCTGCGAAGCATGTCGTTGTCACCAGTCAGGCCACAGCGCAGCGTGTGACTGCCGAGTACGGGGTAGCAGAAGACAAGATCACCGTGGCACGACCGGGAAACGATATTGCCGCCCATGCGCCAGGCAATCGTGATGGGATCGTGCGGATTCTTTCCGTCGGCGCCGTGGTTCCTCGCAAGGGCTTTGACGTCCTGGTCGCGGCGCTCGCGACACTTGCCGATTTGCCGTGGCGCCTGACCATCGCCGGCGACCGTAATCGCGATCCGCGAACCGCTGCCCAGCTCGACGCCGATATTGTGCGGCTCAAGCTTGGCGAGCGCGTCTCGGTGCTTGGGGCAGTATCGTCGGAGCGGATCGCTGAGTTGTACGCTGGAGCCGACATGTTCGCCCTCGCCTCGAGGTTCGAGGGCTACGGCATGGCCTATAGCGAAGCGATCGCGCACGGCCTTCCGGTCATCGGCACGCGCGCAGGGGCCATACCGGACACTGTCCCGCCAGGAGCCGGTGTACTTGTGGCGTATGACGACGTTCCTGCGTTTGCGCAAGCTCTGCGGCGGGTTATCAGCAGCACGGATGAGCGAGAACGCCTTTCCGCAGCCGCACGTACGGCCGCAGCCAGCCTCCCGACGTGGAAAGAGTGCGCAAAA
>DATGDN010000040.1:0-3535 GCA_035310865.1 Pseudolabrys sp.
ACAATCTGGTACACGGCGCCGACCGCCATCCGGATGCTGATGAAAACAGGCGCCGATTTTGCAAAACGGTTCGACCTGTCAAAGCTGCGTCTCATTGCGAGCGTCGGAGAGCCACTCAATCCGGAGGCCGTGGTGTGGGGCGTCGAGGCCTTCGGCAAGCCTATCCATGACAATTGGTGGCAGACCGAAACCGGCGGGATCATGATAACGAATTTCCTGTCAATGGACGTAAAGCCCGGATCGATGGGACGTCCCCTCCCCGGCATTGCGGCCGGCATCGTTGAGCACATTGAAGGCGGCGATGTGCGCGAAATCACCAAACCGATGGCTATGGGCGAGCTCGCATTGCGGCCGGGCTGGCCGTCGATGATGCGGGCTTACCTCAACGAAGAGCAACGATATCGCAAGTGCTTCGTGGGCGGCTGGTATCTGACCGGCGACCTCGCGATGCGAGATAGTGAAGGCTACTATTGGTTCGTTGGCCGCAGCGATGATGTCATCAAGAGTGCTGGCCACCTCATCGGCCCCTTCGAGGTGGAAAGTGCGCTGATGGAGCACAAGGCTGTCGCTGAAGCCGGCGTGATCGGAATTCCTGAGCCAACCGCTGGTGAGGTGGTCAAGGCTTACGTTGCGCTTAAAGACGGTTTCGAGCCGAGCGAAACCCTGCGCAAGGAATTGCTCGGCCACGCGCGTCAACGTCTCGGACCAGCGGTGGCGCCGAAAGATATCGCATTTCGGCAGAATCTGCCCAAAACGCGCAGCGGCAAAATCATGCGCCGCTTGCTCAAAGCCCGTGAGCTCGGCCTGCCTGAAGGCGACATCTCAACGCTGGAAAGCGAGGAGCGATGACCGCACCAACCGACAAGCCGCATTTATCGCGAGAGCATATGTTGGAGCTCTTGAGGCAAATGATCCGTATCCGCCGCTTCGAGGACAAGTGCGCCGAGCTCTACACGCAAGAGAAGATCCGCGGCTTCCTTCACCTCTACGATGGCGAAGAGGCAGTCGCAGTCGGCGTTATCCCGGTGCTGGAAAAGCGAGACCGAATTGTCGCAACCTATCGCGAGCACGGGCATGCGCTGGTACGCGGTGTACCGATGACTACGGTTATGGCCGAGATGTACGGGAAGCAGGAAGGTTGCAGCCATGGGCGCGGTGGCTCGATGCACTTGTTCGATCAGGCCACGAACTTCCACGGCGGTAACGCCATCGTCGGTGGGGGTTTGCCGCTGGCGATTGGTCTCGCGCTTGCCGACCATATGCAGGGCAATGACCTCGTCATTGCCTGCTTTTTTGGGGAAGGTGCCGTTGCTGAAGGCGAATTTCACGAGAGCATGAATTTGGCGGTGTTGTGGGGACTGCCGGTGCTGTTTGTTTGCGAAAACAATCTGTATGCCATGGGAACTGCATTGGCGCTCTCCGAGTCCGAAACGGATATTCAACGCAAGGCCTCGTGCTACCGGATCGCCTCCGAGGCAGTCGATGGCATGGATGTGGTCGCCGTCGAGGCAGCCGCCCGTCGGGCGGTTCACGCAGTGCGTGAGAGCCATAAGCCCTATTTTCTGGAATGCCGGACCTACCGGCTGCGTGCGCACTCGATGTTCGATCCTCAGCTCTATCGCGAGAAGACTGAGATCGAAGCGTGGCGCCCGAAGGAGCCGATCGTGCGCTTCCAAGGATGGCTACAGGCCAATCACATGATTCATCCGGACGAAGTGCCCCGTCTTGAAGCCGAGATCGATGCCGAGATCGCGGAGGCTGTCGCCTTTGCCGAAGCAGGAACTTGGGAACCGGTCGAGCAACTCACTCGCTTCACATATGCGGATAGTGCCGTGCCGGCCCATCGGTGAGAGTCATGCAGCAAGCAGCCGTCCGACCCCGAACAATCGAAATGACTTACCGCGAAGCAGTGCGCGAGGCGCTTCGTGATGCGATCAAGCGCGACGACCGCGTTTTTCTGATGGGTGAGGACGTCGGCCGGTATGGTGGCTGCTACGCGGTGAGCCATGGGCTGCTCGCCGAATTCGGCCCTGAACGGATTCGCGATACGCCCCTGTCTGAATCGGGATTTACCGGCGCCGGCATCGGAGCGGCGATGGCCGGCATGCGCCCCATCGTGGAATTGATGACGGTGAATTTCAGCCTGCTCGCACTCGACCAGATCCTCAATACCGCAGCGACAGTCCGCCATATGTCAGGAAACCAATTCGGTGTGCCATTGGTGATCCGGATGGCGACTGGCGCCGGCCGACAGCTTGCCGCCCAACATTCGCATAGCCTCGAGGGCTGGTACGCGCATATTCCAGGCATCAAGGTGTTGGCCCCAGGGACGCTTGAGGATGCCCGCGGTATGCTTTGGACGGCTTTGCAAGACCCCGACCCAGTTCTAATTTTCGAAAATGTCATGCTGTACAACATGACGGGTCAGCTCGCCGCGGACGCTGGCCCTGTCAATATTGACAAAGCAGCCGTTCGCCGTTCCGGCCGTGATATTTCGCTCATCACCTATGGCGGCTCTCTATGGAAGACGCTTGAGGCCGCAACGGCGCTCGCCGCAGAGGGCATCGAGGCCGAAGTAATAGATCTGCGCAGCTTGCGGCCGCTCGACGACGCCTCCATCATAGCCTCGGTCGCAAAAACGCGACGTGCAGTCGTTGTCGATGAAGGCTGGCGAAGCGGAAGCCTGGCGGCGGAAGTTGGCATGCGAATCGTCGAACAGGCATTTTGGTCTTTAGACGCACCGGTCGGTCGGGTGTGCAGTGAGGAAGTGCCGATTCCTTATCCTCGTCATCTTGAAAACGCGGCGATCCCACAAACACCTAAAATCGTTGCGGCTGCGAAGGCTGCTTTGGGTCGAGCGTGAGGGAGCGCCGTGGTTGAATTCCGCATGCCTTCCCTTGGTGCCGACATGGAAGCGGGCACACTGGTGGAATGGCTGGTTAAGCCTGGCGATTGGGTAAAACGTGGCGATGTTGTCGCGGTCGTCGAGACCCAGAAGGGCGCGATCGAGATCGAAACCTTCCAGGCCGGTCAAATCGAGAAGATCTTGGTCGATCTCAAAGGCAAGGTGCCGGTTGGAACCCCGCTGGCGCACATTCGAACCGAACTGGAGGAAAAGCCTAGCGTAGCACCTGCTCCGCCAACTTTAGCGCCGCCGGTTGCACCGGTGGTCGCGCCACCGGCACGGGCCCCTGTTGCTGCGCCGACGCTGCCGCCCGTCGCCCGGGGCGCCGTGGCCCGCGCAGCAGCGTCGCCTGCGGCGCGGAGGCTCGCCGAAGAACACGGTGTTGATCTTTCAACAATCACCGGCAGCGGGCCGGCCGGCGCAATTACTTATGCCGACGTCGAGCGCCGCCTTGGTGAGGCCCCGGCTGCCGCTCCGCCTGAAAGAAAAAGGGCGCTGTGGCTGGATCTCGCAGCGATGCGAATGGCAATCGCCGCTGCCATGGCCCGATCGAAGCGGGAAATACCTCACTATTATCTCGAGCATCAGGTCGACGTAACGCATTGTGCGCACTGGCTAGCAAAGAAAAAC
>DATGDN010000041.1:0-18715 GCA_035310865.1 Pseudolabrys sp.
CTCGCGCGTGATCAGGCCATACGCGACATAACCGAGCCCCGCGCCGCCGTATTCTTCCGGAATCGTCGGGCCCAGCAGGCCAAGCTTGCCCATCTCCGGCAACATTCCGGGATCGTATTTCTCCTCGCGGAACGCCTCGACGACGCGGGGCATTAGATAGCTCTGCGCGAAGCCGCGCGTGGTGTTGCGTACCATGCGCTCGTCCTCGGTCAGCTCGCTTTCCAGATCGAGCGGGTCCTCCCAGACGAACGCCGCATCCTTGAGCATTGCCGATATGCCGCCGCGCTTTTCGGCCGCTTGTGACATGGCTATTTGTCCATCAATAAATTGCGTTCCGCATCAGGATTCACTGCCCGCTCTGACCTTGCTCGCGGCTGTGCCAGCTGTAGCCAGGCTTGCCATAATAAAAACCGTTGGCGTAGGGCGCAGCAGGATTAAGCGTCTCGAGATGGACTGCGGCCTCGTCGGTGGAGAGCCGTTCGTCAATAACGCCAGCGAAGATCGACGCAACCTTCACCATGTCGAGGCTATGTGGTGACAGGCGGAAACGCGAGACGCCGAGATTACGCAACATCGGCAGCTCGTGGATCAGATTGAGGTATTCGTACGACAGAGTCTGCACCCCGTTTATTGCGAGAAACGGACGACCGTCGAGCGTCCTCAACTCGAGTCCGTCGGGATCAATTTCGCAAACAAAGCGGCAACTGTCCTTGGTGCGGCCGTGGGCGCGGGCGTGATAGCAGCGCGCCGATAAAGCCAGCGATTGGCGTCCGAACACCTGCACCTCAATCGTGACATTCAGATCTTGCACACTTTGGGAGAGTGCGGCGATTGCGCTTGCCGGCATTTCCGCCGGAAGACAAATGTTCTTTGCCCCCTTGCCGACAAGGAAAGCTGCCGCTCGCTCATTGTATACGTTCATCTGCGACCCTACATGATGCGGCCGCCCCTGCAGATTGAGCAACGCGGAACCGTCATTGGCTTCCACCAGGTACTTTTCGGCAGTGCAAATCTGCTCCGCAAGCTTGCGATCGAGCCTGCTCACCACTTCGGACAAACTTGAAAACACCACGGTCTTTCCGGCCGACGACAACCGCTCGGCCACCGCTTCATAGTGCGGCTCAAACAGCGGCGCGCGCTTCGAACAGATCGTCTCACCGATATAGACCGCCGACACCGGAGCTTCGTCGGCGATACGAAAATAGAAATCGCGCCATGTATCCGGCTGCCAGTTGAACAGCACCGGACCCAAGGTAACGCTGCTTGCCCGCTCCTGCATAATTACCGCCATGCCTTGCTGCAGAACGCACCTTGCGTCTCGCGGTGGCCCTCGGTCAGCGCCAAGAGATTGGCGAGCGCCGGCTCATGGCCCGCCATGATGTCGTCCACCGCTTTACGAAATGCCGATACCACGGCCTTGACGTAGGCTCGGCTTCGCTGCCGCCCTTCGATCTTGAGGGCCGTCACCCCAGCACGCATGAGGTCGGGCAAAAGCGCCGACAAATTGAGGCTGACCGGCTCCTCGAAAGCATAATAACCGCTGGGATTGCTGCTGCAGCGGTAACGGCCTTTGCAGATTGTCGGATAGCCGGCGTTCTCACCGCAAGCAAACCGATCGACTACAAACGGGCCGAGCTTCGTCGTCAGCGTGCGATCCTCATCCTCCTCGTAGCGCACATCGGCGGCGGGCGAGCAGACTCCATCCATATTCGTCGAGACGCCGGTAGTGTAATTGGTAAGGCTGCAACGGCCTTCCGCCATCATACCTATATTGCCAAAAATAAATGCTTCGATTTCGCAAGGAACTTCCCGGTGGAGCTCGGCGATCTCTGCGACAGTCAGAATTCTCGGCAACACGACACGCTTTACCGCGAACGCCTGGCAGTAGAATCGAATCGCTTCGGGCGACGAGGCCCCCGCCTGAACGGAAAGATGCAACCGCAGGTTCGGATAAGTCTGGGCGGCATAGTCGGCGACGCCGATGTCCCCGACGATCACGGCATCGACGTTGAGTTTTGCCGCAAGGTCGACAGCGTCACGCCAAAGATCAAACTGCCCGGCTGGTGGAAATGTATTGACCGCCAGCAGAAGCTTCGCTTGGCGACTATGGGCATAGGCGAGTGATTGTTCGAGTTCTGCGGGCGTGAAATTCAGGCCGGGAAAATTCCGCGCGTTGGTCGCATTCTGGAGGCCGCAATAGACAGCGTCGGCGCCAGCATCAACCGCTGTCTTCAAGGCTGCTGGGGTTCCAGCCGGACAAACCAATTCAGGGCGGGTATAGCCATTATCAGACATGGCGAGGTCCGGATTGCAGGGCGCGCAATCCCGAAACTACGAGTGCGGCCGGCCTGGCCAGCGGCCCGAAGGATCGGACGACGCTTTCGAAAGCACTGCCCTCGAAATCGTCTAATGCGTTGCGAAGTGCGACGACCGCTTCGGTATCGCCGGTTACCCGCAAATCGCGACTAAAGAACAGGGCGTCGCCATCCAGCGAACCATCGATCATGTCGAGAAGATCAAAAAATTTGCCTGCGATCGCGGCGTCATGGGCGGGATTTTCAGAACGGCGATAGGCCCGCAGATCCGGGCGGCTGACTTCGGGCTGGAGTATGAGCACGAACGGAAAGTCGATCGGATCGATCAGAAAGCGCTTGCGCACATGGACGCCCAGGCGCGTATACAGCTCCGGGCGCTCTCTTGCTACATGCGATGCAATGTGCCCGAGAATTGGCTGAATCACCGCAAGCGGCGTAAACGCCATCAGTAAGCTCGGGACGCTGAGAAGTAACCCGCGCAACGCGGCAGGCTCTCCACGAGAAGACGCTGGCATGCCGGCAAGGTAGTGCCGTCCGGTCCGGTTTGTTTTGACCGAAGTCAAGCGGAGGCGTCAGAGCGCTCGGCCAAGAAGGCTGTCCAACGAATAGGCGCCGCCGCCGTGCATCAGAACGTAAAGCGCCGCCACGGTCCACATCAGCGTGTATTCAAGGCCAAGTTGATTCCAGAAATATTTGCCGACGCGCCAACGTTCGACATTGGTGACCAGCAGAAAGATGACCACAGGCAAGACAGCGAGTCTCGTGAACAGACCGAGCGCAACGAGCGGCCCGCAGACGAGCTGCGTTGCGGAGATCGCCGGTGCCCAGACCTTGCCCGGGTGAAAACCCTGCTTGTCCAGGTAGTCTGCGAGCATCCAGATATTTCGCAGCGGCTGACCGGTATCGGGGAAGAAACCAAACGTCATGCGCAGCCCGTGAGGCACCAGCGCCAGCCCCACGCAAACCCGCAACAGCGCCTCGGTGACCGGAGCAAGCGTTTGAAAGAGGCCCTCGAGCTGCGACAGCATAGCAGCGGCTTACAGTCTGATATCGCCAAGACTGATGCTGACTCCAAGTTTCGCGGTGACAACCTGCTTGCTCTGACCGGCGGAGAGCTCCACAACGTATTCGCCCGAATTCTCCTCCAGGTTATCGAATTTGAAGTCGCCGTAGTTGTCGGTCGTTGTTTCTGCCGTCACGGCGCCTCGCTTGAGCAGCCGCACCTTTACGCCCTCGAAGCAATCGACGATGCCCTTCGCTTCTTTCGACACCGAGCCCGCAATAAAACATTTCGAGTAGCGCCATAAATTCTTGTAGTAGACGCGCGGCCCGGTTGCGAGCTCCGGCCTCATGACTTCAAGCCCTTCCTCACGCGCGATCTTCGCCATCCCGGCATCGTCCACGCAGACGGCGCGCATTGCGCCTGTTGGGCACGATTGCTGCCCACGTGTGCCTCGCCAGCCGGCGTCGATCAGATGCGCGTCAAAGGTCCATGCCTGAGGAATCTGCAGCTCTTCGTTCCACCAGATGTGGCCGTAGGGGCAAGCATCGACCAGATCCTTGCGCCCTTTGGCCTTAACCGGATCGATGAGCACGATTCCGTCGTCACGTTTCCTGATCGCGCCGCCACCTTTTGCGACGCAAGGCGCGTTGTCGCAGTGGTTGCACATCGTCGGTACATAGGCGATGTCAATCGCCGGTACCTGCCCTCGTTCCTTCTGCAGGATATTGATCCACTTGTGGCCGTGCTTGGGCATCGGCGCCGAATAGCCGGGGAATTCGTTGCCGACATATTCGTCCATGGCCGCGAGCGTGCACAGATTGCAGTTGGTGCACTCGGCGACGTCGATGATCATGTTCCATTTGTTCATCGTTGATCTCGCATCGTTAAGTTGCCCGGCCGTCACTTCGGTATCTGCGGCACCACCAGCTGGAACAGCTTGAGCGGGTCGTCCGCCTTGATGGTCGCGGTCT
This sequence comes from Pseudolabrys sp., assembly GCA_035310865.1. Taxonomy (GTDB): domain Bacteria; phylum Pseudomonadota; class Alphaproteobacteria; order Rhizobiales; family Xanthobacteraceae; genus Pseudolabrys. Next base: position 4,290 of record DATGDN010000041.1, read on the forward strand.
CGGAAGGCCCGAGATAGATGCCGCCACCCTTCCCAACTTCATAATTGCGGTCGTTGAGGCGGATGCTGCCCCTGCCGTCCATCACGTAGATGAGCTGATGCTTGTTGGAGGCAGCCGGCGTGAAGGTCTCCGCCGCCTTGAGCCAGTGCAGCGAGCCGTGCACGTTCCTGGCGCCACAGAGCGCCTCGTTCAGCACTTCAGTCACCTCGCCCTGGCCGGGCACCGGCTTCTTCGGGAGCTTGTTGGTATCGATGAATGTCAGCGACATGCTCGTTATCCTCTTTGCACCGGATGATCAGGTCTGAATCCACACTTTGCCGTCCTTGCGCTCCCAGCGCAGGTCGTCATCGGTGCCTTCCAGAATGGTGGTCTTGAAGCGGTTAGGCGCCTGGAACTCGAAGTAGAACAGCGGCTCGGTGGCGCGCAGGCGATGCTTCTCCTCGGCCGGGATGAAGATCATGTCGCCGGGCCCGACCGGTCGCACGCCCTGATCGGACTCCACCGTCGCCTTGCCGTTGATGATGAAATAGAAGTGCTCGCAGTTCTTGTGCAGGTGCAGGGGCGAAGCCGCGTCCTTCTTGTAGTGCATGACGCCGGCGAGCATGTCGTCGATCTTGGCGAGCTCCTTGCTGACGAAGAAAATGCGCTCGCGCGCCCCTTTGGCGTCGATCAGCGACGGCAGCTCGTCCTCTTTGAATATATAGGCCATCGGGGTTTTCTCCTCCTGTCGTGAAACTTTGTTATTTCGCCGGCACCAGCGCTTCGGCTTTGCGACTGGTGCGGCCTTTCTCATCCGGGGCCTTGGCTGCAAACACCGCCGAGACAAACGCGGTCTTGCCGTCCCACGGCTCGACCTCGACCAGTGCATTGGAGCCGGCGAGCGAATGCGTAGTCTTGGTCTGCGTGCGCTCAGGCGTCAGCAGATTGAGGACGCCGCCACGATCGACCGACTTGCCGGGCTCGCCCATCGGGTCATAGACGGCGGACGATTCATAGCCGTGGCAGACGCCGCGCGGCAGCCGCTGGGTCGGCAGCGCCGCGCAAATCACGGCACCACGGTCGTTGTAAACCTTCACCAGGTCGTGCTTCTTGATGCCGCGCTCAGCTGCATCCTCCGCGTTCAGACGAATGATCCAGTAATAGTAGCCGCCGACATTGACCCGGTGATCCTCGATATTGAGGAGGAACGAATCCTTGCCGTCGCCCTGGGTGTGGTACGAATATTTCGAGTGCGGGGTCAGCAGCTGCAACGGATACCGTCCGAACAGATCGCCGGAATGCGGTCCCTCCCATGACGGCACGTATTTGACGATCGGGGGCCGCTCCGGGTCGACGAAACGCTTCAGGCTGTTGCATTCGAACTCGAGCTTGCCCGACTGGGTCTGCAACCCGCGCAGATACTCCTCGGTGTAGTCCGAGGGCAGCGGCTGGAATTCCGGGACGTCCTTCTTGCGGTTTTCCCAGAACCAGCGGAACGACACCGGCGCGCGCAGATGCTCCTTCTCCGCCGGCACGACGTAGTAGCCGCGCCTCATGAACTTCCTCCAGGACATCACCTTCGGCAGATCCGAAGCATCGAAATGCCGCTTGACCCAATCGATTTCGTTGACGCCCTCGGAAAAGTAATTGGCGAGGCCGAGCCGTTTGCAGATTTCGTTGAAGATCCAATAGTCAGTCTTCGACTCGCCGAGCGGCGCAATTGCCGGCGCCTGGAAGATGATGACGCGATGATTTAGCTGCTGCTGGCCATGATGACCGTAGCCGCCGAGACCGGCCCATTCGGAAATGTCGACGCGCTCGAAATTGGTACACGCCGGCAAAGTAACGTCGGCGAATTTCGCTTCGCCCTCGAACCAGATCGATTGGTTGACCACGAATTCGAGATTTTCCGACTGATACATCCGGACGTGCCGGTTGGTGTTGTTCATGGTCGACAGCATCGAGCCGCCGTATTTGTAGAGCATGCGTACCGGCGAATGGCCGGGAGCGGGATAACTGAATTTGGCGAACTGGTGCTCGATTGACTTGCCGATCCATGGCCAGCCTTCCGCCTTCCCGTCGGCAAGGGCCTCGGGCATCCAGATGCGCGGAATGCGCTGATAACTCGAGTTCATGGTCAGCAGCTGCGGCATGCGCTGATAGAGCTCGACCGGCATCGAGGTGTTTTCGAGATCGCCCGACATGCCGCCGTCCGCGTAGCCGGGGAAATAGAAATTGAAGTCGAGCGGGCAGCCCCACTGCAGATTACCCATGTTGATGCCGGGCTTGCCCAGACCCTGCATCGCCGCGAGGCACACCATGGTGCGCGCCCACTGGATGCCGGTCTGGTTGCGGCAGGCACCGCCATGGCCATTGCCCCAGCCGCCCGGCGCCAGATAGACGCGCTTCTTGCCCCACTCGCGGGCGAGCGCGCGCACGTCCTTTGCCGGAACGCCCGTCTCCTTCTCCTGCCATTCCGGCGTCTTCGCGATTCCGTCCTCTTCGCCGAGGAGATAAGCCTTCCACGCATCAAAACCGACAGTGTGGGTCTTCACGTATGCCTTGTCGTAGAGATCTTCCTTGATCCAGACATAGGCGATCGCCATTGCCATAGCCGGCGAGGTCGTTGGCTTGGGCGCAAACCACTTGCCGGGCAGAAACTGTGCCGAAGCGTTGAAATATGGATCGACGTGGACGACCTTGATACCGAGTTTCGGATTTTTCAGCCATTGGCGGCGCACGGTGCCTTCCTGTGCGCCGTACGAACCTGATGTGCTTTCCGGGTCGGCCGACCAGAATACGATCATGTCGCAGTTCTGCAGGCAGTCCTCGACAGTGCCGTAGGTCTCGGATTGACCGACGCGCAACGTGTAGCCCCAGTGGTGTACTGCACCCCAGTACCAGCCTTCCCACGAGTCAGGATTGTGGTGGACGCGCGTCATGCCGACCGCATTGGCAAAGCGGTAGAGCGCGGAAAGATAATAGCCGATATTGCCCCAGGTATGGTGCGAGCCGTGCGAGGTCGCAATCGCGCCTGGCCCGTAGTCGCGCTTCATACGCTTGATCTCGCTGGAGACCAGGTCGATCGCTTCCTCCCACGAAATCCGGACGTACTCCGATTTGCCCCGGTTCTGCGGATTGCGTTTTCCGTTGGGATCGAAGTCGACTCGCTTCATCGGATAAAGCAGACGATTAGGCGAATAGACTATCGACTTCGCATTCTGGCCGTGGGGAGCGAGCGTCGTCTTGCGCGGCGGTGTGAACGTCAAGCCACGCGCTTTTATTGTCCACGGCTGCGGATCGGTTTCGTCAAATTCGATCGGCGTCATGCGAACGATCTTGCCGTCCTTGACGTCGATGAAGACCGGGCCGCCATTGGTCATGTTGCAGTAGCGCATCGATCCGTCTGGCATCCGCGTGCCAAATTTCCAGTGCGCGGTCTGCATCATCATGAGGGTCTGCGCAAACCAGTTGGTCAGGTCCTCCGGGCCGTCGACGCCAAGGGTAAAATCCTTCTGGGCGTTGATCTGGTTGAGCCAATTAATCGGTGGCGTCAGCAAGGATACGCCGGTCGCCGCGTTCTTGAATAAGAGCGTGATATCGGGCTGGCGATGCAGTCCGGAGCCCGAAGTGATCTTGCCGTCGCGGAACTTGATCCAGCGGCCGGTCCTTTCGTCGCGCGCTTTGATTTGCGCGACCAGATTTCTCTCTTTAAGGCGCGCCGCAAAGCGCGGATAGCACCACGCGACAAGCCTGAGAGCCTGCGCGAGCGCAAAGAGAATGACTGAAAATTTCAGCCGTGAGAGCATCGGTAAGTTTCCTCGCCCTTAGTTGCCTTCGAACACCGGTTTCTGCTTGGCGACGAATGCCTCATAAGCGCGTTCGTAGTCTTTGGTTTGCATGCAGATTGCCTGCGCCTGCGCCTCGGCTTCGATCGCCTCCTCGACTCCCATGTTCCATTCCTGATGCAGGCACTTCTTGGTCATCGCGTTCGCGAAAGTCGGACCATCCGCCAACGCTTTTGCCAGCGCCTGCGCGTCGGCGAGCACATTCTCCGGCTCGCTCAGCTTATTGTAGAAACCCCAGCGCTCGGCCTCGGTCCCATCCATGGCGCGGCCAGTATAAAGCAGCTCGGACGCGCGGCCATGCCCGATAATGCGGGGCAGGATCGCGCAGGCCCCCATGTCAGCCCCGGCAAGGCCAACCCGCACAAATAGGAACGCGACCTTGCTGCGCGCCGTGCCGACGCGCAAATCCGACGCCATGGCGATGATCGCGCCGGCGCCGGCGCAGATGCCGTCGATCGCCGTAACGATCGGCTGCGGGCAGGCCCGCATCTCCTTCACGAGCTGACCGGTCATGCGCGTGAAGGCGAGCAAGCCCGCCATGTCATCCTTGCGCTGCATCTCGACCAAAGGACCGATGATTTCGTGCACGTCGCCGCCCGAGCAGAAATTGCCGCCGGCGCCGGTGATTACGATATTCTTGATGCCGTCGGCATAGGTGAGATTGCGAAACGTGTCGCGCAACTCCGCGTAGGACTCGAGCGTCAGCGGATTCTTCCGTTCCGGCCGGTTCAAGGTGATGGTCGCCACCTTGCCGTCGACCTTCCACAGGAAATGCTTCGGCTTGAAATTGGAAAAATCAAGGCCGGCGGGGCGGAAGCGCGTCGCGGTGTCGCCACCAACATCTCTAGCCATTGCAACTGCAGTCATCGGTGCCTCCATCATTTCACTGACGCATGATCTTTTTCGAACCGATTCTCAGGGTCACGCGCTAACCTGCGAAAGTGAGCCCGCCGCTCACGCTCATCACCTGGCCCGTGACGTAGTTGGCTTGCGGGCTGGCGAAAAACAGCACGGCGTCGGCGATTTCCTCCGGCTTGGCAAAGCGCCGGAACGGGATTGCCTTGAGGAAAGCCTCGCGCAGTTTCTCCGAGCGGGTGGCGAGCATCGGCGTATCGGTCGGCCCCGGGCAAACGCAATTGACGTTGATCGAGTAGCGGGCGACCTCGCGCGCGAGCGATTTGGTGAAAGCAATGAGCCCGCCTTTGGCACCGGCATAGACCGTCTCGCCGCTGCTACCGACGCGGCCGGCGTCGCTGGCGATGTTGATGATCTTGCCGCCATTGGCGGCGATCATCGGCGGCAGCAGCGCCTGGGTCAAATGCGCCGGACCGGCGAGGTTGATGGCGATCACCCGGTTGATGAAATCCGGCGAATTCTGAATGTAGGGCTGGATGTCACCCCAGCCGGCACCGTTCACCAGGATGTCGATGCGCGGATATTTTTTCAGTACTTCAGCGGCGGCTGCCCGGATCGAGTCGGAATTGCTCATATCGATGGTCACGAAATCGACCTTGAGGTTGGTGCCGGCGGCTTCTTTCTTCAGCTCTTCGCCTTTGGCGACGTTGACGTCGGCACAGATGACGGTCGCCCCGCTCAGCGCAAACTCCATAACGGTTGCCTTACCGATCCCTGAAGCACCGCCGGTAACCAAGGCAATCTTTTCGCCGAATCTCATCGCGCTGCTCCTGTTTTCATCTGCACCGAAGATCCGGACCCGCCACCCAGGAACTCTTCGACGCGCTGGCGCGTCTCGGCGTTGTCGAAAAGCTGCCGGGTGAATTCCAGTTCGTCGGTGTATCCGGTGCGATCGTGATGGCCGGCGGCCGCTATGCAGGCTTTGCTGGCAGCAAGCGCCGCGGCGGGTAGACTTGCGATGCCGCGCACAATCTCGATAGCGCGTTGCGCTAGCTCGACACGCGGCGCCGCCCAATGCACGACGCCGAGCGCGCTCGCGGTCGCACCGTCCACGATTTCGGCGTTCAGAATTAGTCGCTTGGCGAGCGCCGGACCGCATAGCCGTGTGAGGCGTTGCGTACCGCCAGCACCGGGAATCAGTCCGAGCCGGGCTTCCGGCAGCCCCAGCTTGGCTTCGTTTGCCGCGATCCGCAGGTCACACGCCAGCGCCAGCTCCAGCCCGCCGCCCATCGCCGCGCCGCCGATCTCGGCCAGCACCACCTGGGGCAATTGCTCCAGCCGCGCAAAGAGCCGCTGGATGCCTGCTACAAAGGCGTACATTTGATCGGCTCCGCCGGGCGTCTCCATCCGCCCGCGCACTTCCTTCAGATCGGCGCCGGCACAGAACACCTTCTGGTCCGATCGGATATGCAGCACGGTGCACGGCGGACCATTCGCAAGGTCGTCCAGCTTTGCTTCAAAGCCCCGCACCCATTCTTCACCGATCGCATTCACCGGAGGGCGGCACAGCGTCAGCGTGGTCACGGCGTCTTTGGTGCTGGTCAGGATCATGCTTGGGCCTGCCTGTCCTGCTCTGTCTGAGTAACGAGCGCGCGGCTGATGACCAGCCGCTGAATATCATTGGTGCCCTCGTAGATTTTGCTGCCGCGCACCGCGCGAAAAATTTGCTCGACCCCGTAGTCGGCCATATAGCCGGCGCCGCCAAGCGTTTGAATCGCATCGGAGCAGATGCGCTCGGCTGCTTCGGTGGCGAACAGTTTTGCCATCGAGGCCTGCTTGAGACACGGCAAGCCCTGGCTTCGCAGGGCGGCAGCGTGCAGCACAAGCTGGCGTGCAGCCTCAAGTTGGGTCGCCATGTCGGCAAGACGAAATGCAACGGCTTGGTGTTCGATGATCGTTTTGCCGAAGCTTTCGCGACGTTGCGCATAGGCAAGCGCAATCTCGTGGGCGGCGCGGGCCATGCCAACGGCTTGCGCGGCGACGCCAATGCGGCCGCCCTCCAGGTTCGCAAGGGCGATCCGGTAGCCCTGGCCTTCGGCGCCAAGCCGGTTTTCCTCCGGCACCCGGAGTTCTTCCAGGTTGATTTCGCAGGTGTCGGACGCGTGCTGCCCCATCTTGTTCTCAACTCGGCCGACGCGATAGCCGGGTTGCTTGGTTTCAACGATGAAACAACTTATGCCCCGCTTCCCCTGTCCACGGTCAGTTGAGGCAAAAACCAGTGCGATGTCAGCGTTCTTACCCGACGTGATATATTGCTTTGTTCCATTGAGTATGTAGGTTCCGCGTTTGTGTTCGGCGCGAGTCCGGACAGCGCTGGCATCCGAACCGCTCTGCGGCTCCGTCAGGCAAAATGCGCTCAGCAACTCGCCCCGCGCCATCGGCCGCAAATATTTCTCCTTTTGCTCGGGCGTGCCGTACTCAACGAGCGGCATGCAGCCGACGGAGTTATGGCCGCTCATGATCGTCGAGACAGCTCCGTCGCCGGCTGCGATTTCCTCTAGCGCAAGCGCATACGCCACGTAGTCCGCGCCGACCCCGTCCCATTCCGGCGGAACTGTCATTCCCATGAACCCAAGTTTTCCCAACTCGCGGAGCGCAGCTCGCGGAAACTCCGCGCGGCGGTCCCATTCGGCGGAATGAGGAGCCAGGCAGCGCTGCGCAAACTCGCGTGCGGTGTGCTGGACTTGTTCATGTTCCTCGGTCAGCAACATCGTTTCTACTCAGCTGCTTGGCGAAGCGCCACCTCGCGCGCCTTCAAACACTCCCGCGCGACAATCAGTTTTTGCACCTCGGTTGCACCCTCATAGATTCGCAGCGCGCGAATTTCGCGGTAGAGGGCTTCCACCTTGACGCCGACACGCACGCCATTTCCGCCAAAAATTTGCACACCACGATCGATGACGCGTTGCGCCATCTCGGTTGCAAAAGCCTTTGCCGTCGACGCTTCGCGGGTAACGCGCGCTGCGCCACGATCCTTCTCCCAGGCAGCCCGATAGACCAGCAGTGCCGCGGCATCGATGTCGATGGCGCTATCGGCCAGCGCGGCTTGTGTAAGTTGCATGTCCGCCAGCGGCGCCCCGAATAACTTGCGAGTGGCCGCGCGTTGGGTCATTTCGTCGAAACCGCGCCGAGCCAGACCGAGGGCCGCAGCGGCAACCGTCGATCGGAAGATATCGAGGGTCGCCATCGCAACCTTGAACCCCTCGCCGGCGCCGCCGAGCCGGTTCGCCAAGGGCACGCGGCAACCGGTAAAACGAAGTGTCGCGAGCGGATGTGGGGCGATGACCTCGATGCGGTCGGCAATCTCGAGCCCGGGCGTTTCAGCCTCGACAATGAAACTCGAAAGCCCTTTCGCACCGGGCCCCTCGCCCGTCCGCGCGAACACGACGTAATGGTCCGCGATCCCTCCGTTCGAAATCCAGGTTTTGACCCCGTCGATGCGGACGTGCGCCGGCCCATCCGGAGTCGCGGTTGTCGCAAGCGCCGCGACGTCCGACCCGGCCTCAGGTTCCGAGAGCGCGAACGCGGCGATATGACGGCCATCGCGCACCGCCGGCAGGTATTTGGCCTTCGTTTCATTGCGTCCGAAAAGCGAAATAGAGCCAGTTCCCAAGCCCTGCATTGCGAAAGCAAAATCCGCCAGGCTGTCATGCCAGGAAAGAATCTCGCGCGCTGCGCACAAAGTCCGCACGTCGAGTTTTTCCGATCGCCCGCCGTATGCCGCCGGCACAACGGCTTTCAGCCAACCCGCGCTCCCCAAAGCGCGAACAAGAGTTCGGCAGGAACGGTTCACATTTGCGTGGTCGATGTGTCTGCCAACCTCCTGGTCTGCCCAATCTGCAAGCGCGGCCGCAAATTGCCGATGGGCTTCATCAAAAAAGGGCCAGGCGAGATGGGCGAGCGGCGGCTTCATTGGTCTATACCAGCTGCATTGATGCTCTTTTCACGAAGCATGAAACGCTGAATTTTTCCGGTCGCGGTTTTCGGCAAGCTGTCGACGAATTCGATCCAGCGCGGATATTTCCAAGGGCCGATTGTACGCTTCACATGCACTTTGAGCTCTTCATACAGCGCCCGGCCAACATAGTTTTCCTTGGCACCCTTGAGCACGACGAATGCTTTTGGCTTTATCAGGCCATTGCGATCCTCGGCCGGGACGACTGCAGCCTCGAGAACTTTGGGATGGCTGACCAAGGCATCTTCGACTTCAAATGGCGACACCCAAATCCCGCTGACCTTGAACATATCGTCAGTACGGCCACAGTAGGTGTACACGCCATCCGCACGCCGCGTGTATTTATCTCCGGTACGGGTCCACTCCCCTAGAAACGTGCGGCGCGTTTTTTCCCGCTGATTCCAGTACCCAGCCGCGGACGATTCACCACGCACCAGAAGCTCGCCCATTTCATTGTCTTTTACGTCTTGAAAATTTTCGTCAACGAGCCGCAGCTCGTAACCATCTACCGGCACGCCGGATGTACCGTACTCCACGGCATCCGGAAGGTTCGTCAGAAATAGATGCCCCATCTCGGTCGAGCCAACGCCGTTTACAATGTCGAGTCCAAATCGTTCCTTCCAGGCCAGGCCGACATGTGGAGGCAATGGCTCACCAGCCGAAAAGCAAAGGCGGAGCCGGTTGGATAAATTTTCCGGTTTGCATTCCAGATCAGCAAGAATCGCCGCATAGAGCGTCGGCACCGCAAAAAACATTGTCGGCTGAAATCCGCGCAGCACCTCGAATACCGTCTGTGGAGTCGGCCGCTCGGGGTAGAAGACCGAAGTCGCCCCTGCCCACATTGAACAGAACATGGCATTGCCGAGCCCATAGGAAAAAAACAGCTTCGCAGCAGAAAATACGACATCATCTTCACGAAAACCGATGCGGCGCTGGCCGGCGTTCTGCGCCATGATTTTGGGGTTCGAGTGGACATGCATGACGCCCTTCGGATTTCCGGTCGTACCGGACGAATAGAGCCAGTAAGCGACTTCATCGCCAGCGGTTCTGGCTGGTGCCGAACCTTCGTTCTCATCTGCCAAAAGCATGTCCAGCCGGGGCAACGATGCGGGGCCGCCACCGACGACGACAATTCCTCTGAGGTTCGGCAGTTCCTTCGCTGCTTCCTGAACAATCGGGAGCATTGCTGTCGAAACAAAAATTGCCTTGGCTCGCGAATCCTCAAAGAGGTAGCGATATTGGTCGACTGTCAGCCGTGTATTGATCAGAACTGGAACAATGCCTGCCCGGATGGCTCCCCAGAACAGCACGGGAAAGTCGACCGTATCGAGCAATACGAGGGCAACCCGATTTTCCGGCTCGATCCCCATACGCGCGAGCATCGGACCAATGCGTGCAGCTGCATCACGCAACTCTGAATAAGTTATATTGCGAGCCGGATCTATGAACGCGGTCTTGTCGCCTCGACCCTCAGCAACGTTTCGATCCACGAAATCAACCGCAGCATTGTAATCGCGAAGCGCCATCATCGACGTCGCCTATAAAGTTTTGATTTGTAACAACTACTGACAATTCGCAGCTCAATCCTTGACTTTGGTCATGTCGGTCGCCCGACCCCATCGGGCATTTGATTTTTGTCATGGAGTTATGGCGCTAAACTGCGCAACCTTATATCTAAGGAGCAATGCGATGCATGCACCACGCCAGCAGCCGCAAAAACGATTGCTGAGACTGAACCTCAATGGCCGCTGGCGTGAAGACGCGGTATCGGAAAGTGATTTGCTCGTCGACTACTTGCGCCAAGTAGCACACCTCACCGGAACGAAAACGGGCTGCGATGGCGGCGAGTGCGGCGCGTGCACTGTTTTAATCGACGGCAAGGCGGTACCGTCCTGCATCACGCTCGCTGTGCGCTGCGAGGGGCGCGACGTGGAGACAATTGAAGGTTTGGCAACACGGAGTCGCCTTAGCCGATTGCAGCGCGCATTTCACGAGAAGCTCGGCACACAATGCGGCTTCTGCACACCCGGAATGATCATGGCGGCGGAAGCGCTTCTGCGCCGCAATCCGAAACCCACCGACAGTGAAATACGAACAGCCCTTTCGGGAAATCTTTGCCGATGTACGGGCTATGTAAAGATCATCGAGTCCGTCAAGGCAGCCGCGGATTCAACCTCATGACTTCCGATTCGAAGATCGTTGGAAAGCACGCCCGCCGCGGCGTTCCGTTGATTGATGGAATTGAGAAAGTTACCGGGCGCGCACGTTATACCGCTGATCTCGACCATGCCGATGCCCTGGTCGGACGCATTTTGCGGAGCGCTGTGAGCCACGGTGAAATTGTTCGGTTAGACGTTACCAAGGCTCGCGCGCTCCCTGGAGTCTTGGCGGTTATTACCGGCGATGACTGCCCCTACACTTTCGGGGTGCTCCCTATTGCCATGAACGAGTACCCGCTCGCGCGCGGCCGCGTGCGCTACCGCGGCGAACCGATCGCGGCGGTGGCCGCGATCGACGCCGAGACGGCAGAGCGCGCTCTCGCCCTGATCGAATTGGAGCTGAAAGCGCTACCGGCCTACTACACCTCGGATGCGGCGAGCGCCTCAAGCGCCGTGCCCCTCCATGACAACAAGCCCGGCAATGTTGAACGAGAGGTCCACCATCAGTTCGGCGACGTCGCCCAAGGTTTTGCTGCAGCCGATTTGGTGCGTGAGGAACGTTTCTCCTGCGCCGAGATCAATCACGCGCAGATCGAGCCGCACGCCAGCCTGGCTGAGTTCGATCCGCTGACCGGTCGGCTCCTGGTACAGACCGTCTCTCAGGTCGGCTATTACCTGCATCTCATGCTCGCCCGATGCCTGAACATGGACTCATCACGCATCCGTGTGATCAAGCCCTTCATCGGTGGCGGCTTCGGTGCCCGTGTCGAAGTGTTGAATTTCGAGATCATCACTGCGCTGCTCGCACGCGCCAGCGTTGGCAAAGTGATGATGCAGCTCACTCGTGAGGAAACCTTCATTACCCACCGTGCCCGTCCGCACACCGATGTTCGGCTGAAACTCGGCATGAAGAAGGATGGACGCATAGTCGCGTGCGAATGCAATGTTGTTCAGCGCGGCGGCGCGTACGCCGGGTATGGCATTGTTACCATACTTTATGCAGGCGCGCTGCTGCACGGTCTCTACGATATTCCTGCCGTCAAATACGATGGCTACCGGATCTACACGAATCTCCCGCCATGCGGTGCGATGCGCGGGCACGGCTCGGTCAACGTGCGTCACGCGTTCGAATGTCTCGTCGACCGTATGGCACGCGAACTCGGGCTCGATCCCTTTGTAGTGCGCCGCGCCAATCTGTTACAGGCGCCGACCCGCACCATGAATGACCTGGTGGTCAACAGCTGTGGGCTTGCGGAATGTCTCGACAAAGTCGAGCGGGCGAGCCGGTGGCAGGAACGCATCGGTCGGATGCCGCCCGGAAAAGGCCTCGGTATGGCGTGTTCCCATTATGTCAGCGGGGCCGCCAAACCGATCCATTTCACCGGTGAGCCGCACGCAGTCGTGAACCTCAAGCTGGATTTCGATGGCGGGGTGACGGCGCTCACCGGCGCTGCCGATATCGGCCAGGGCTCCTCTACCATGGTTGCGATTGCGGTCGCTGAGACCCTCGACATCTCACTTGATCGCGTACGCGTCATCGCTGCCGATACCGCTGTCACGCCCAAAGACAACGGAGCCTATTCGTCTCGCATAACCTTCATGGTGGGTAACGCCGCGATCGACGCCGCGAAGAGGATGAAAGCCGTGCTCATTGCCGCGGCGGCGCGCAAGCTCGAGGCTCGGCCGGAAGACATTGAATGCGTAGGCGAGGTGTTTCGCGTTGGCAGTGGCGATCAATCATCGCTGCCGTTCGCCGACGTCGTTGCCGCAGCTCTGGTCGACGAAGGCGCTATCACCGTGAAGGGGTCGTTCACCTGCCCGCCCGAATTTCAGGGGGGCAAGCACCGAGGCGGTGCGGTCGGGTCCACGATGGGCTTCAGCTATGCTGCCCAGGTGGTCGAAGTAAGCGTGGATGATGCAACCGGTCTGATAACGGTCGACAAGGTCTGGGTAGCACTGGACTGCGGCCGCGCCATCAATCCACTCGCGGTGGAAGGACAAATCCAGGGATCGGTCTGGATGGGTATGGGGCAAGCTATGTGTGAGGAAACCCGTTATCTCGACGGACTGCCGGCCCATGCAAGTTTCCTCGAATATCGTGTTCCGACCACCATGGATTCCCCTCCGATCGAAACACAAATTGTGGAAAGTATTGACCCATATGGACCGTTCGGCGCCAAAGAAGCGAGCGAAGGTGCATTGGCTGGATTCCCGCCGGCCTTAGTCAACGCTATCGGGAACGCGATCGGTATCAATATCGATGAATTACCGGTGACGCCTGACCGCGTTATGGATGCACTCATCCAGCGCCGTCGGCAGGCGAAACTTGCCAGCTCCATGAAGGCCGCATCATGAGCGCACTGCTATCCAAGTTTCGTCTGGTCCAGCCAAAGACCGTCGAAGAAGCGGTTGACGCGCGCCTTGGCCATCCGGGCAGCCGCTTTATCGCAGGCGGCACGGACCTGCTCGTAAGCATGCGGCATGGCATCGACAGCCCGGATTTGCTGGTTGACCTTTCCAGCATCGACGAATTGACCGAGATCGAGACCACCATAACTGGCGTGACGATCGGCGCAGGTGTGACCATCGCTACGCTCGCTCGCAACGAAGCAATTGCCAGCCGATATCGTGCACTGGCGCAAGCCGCAGATGCAATCGCCGGACCTGGTCACCGCGTCATGGCGACGGTCGGCGGCAATCTGTGCCTCGATACGCGTTGCATTTATTACAATCAAAGCGAATGGTGGCGGCACGCAAATGCGTATTGCCTAAAAAACCGCGGAGAGACCTGTCACGTCGCTCCCCAAGGGCAGCGCTGTCATGCCGCTTTCACCGGCGATCTGGCGCCCGCCCTGCTCATTTTTGGCGCCGAAATTGACATTGTCGGTGCACGGGGCCGTCGTCGAATTTCCCTCAGCGATCTGTATGTTGAGGACGGCAAAGCGCATCTTACTCTGGCCGCCGGCGAACTCATCGTAGCGGTTCACCTACCATCAGACCCTCCGTCCTCGGCTTACGCGAAAATTCGCTCCCGGGCCGCGATTGACTACCCACTGGCAGGCGTTGCAGTTGCACTTGCGGCATCTGGCACGATCATCAGCTCGCTCCGCGTCGCGCTAACAGGCACAAATTCCAGACCATTCCTGCTTGCTGGCACGGAAGAATTTTCCGGGCGATCGGTCGATGAGAAACTGTTGGCCGAGATTGACCGCCTCGTGCAAAAGCAAGTCCAGCCCATGCGTACCACGCTGACGTCAGCTAATTATCGCCGGGTCGTCGCAGCGGCGTTGGCACGGCGCTTGACCGCATCCCTTAGCGCCGCAGGGGCGGCTTGACCCTCACCAATTTCTGCTTGCACCAACGCAAAAGAGAGGCGCATGCAGATCCTATAAAGTGGGAATAACAGCTGTTGACTCGAGTTCGATCTTTGCCGGGGTCTCGAGCAGGTCGGCGACAAAAATCATGCTCATCGCGGGATAGTGATTTCCCATCAGTGATTTCCAAATCTGACCTAGTTCGCGGCGACCCGCGAGGTAAGCGGGCTTGTCAATACAGAATGCCGTTAGTCTA
>DATGDN010000042.1:0-9851 GCA_035310865.1 Pseudolabrys sp.
GTCCATTGTCGACCTGATGAAAGCTCTCGATCTCGACAGCAGCATCGCGGCGCGGAAGCAACTTGCTGCCGAGTTGAAATACACCGGCAACACCAATGATTCCGCCACCATGAACGTGTGGTTGCACAAGCAGATCATGGCGAAACTCGCCGCCAATGGCGGCAAGCTGCCGGCCGATATCAAGACCTGATGTTGACACAAGTGAAAGCCCATGGAGGCTTATATGTCTGAACTTCTCATCAATCTCATCGTCCAGATCGTCTCTGGCGCGATCGGAGGTAATGTGGCCGGGGCGGCATCCAAGGATGTCAGCGTGGGCACGCTCGGCAATACAATTGCGGGCGCAATCGGCGGCGGTGTCGGCGGACAGCTTCTCGCCGCCTTCGTTCCGCTGCTGGCGCAGACCGCGGACACGGTTGACCTCGGTGCGCTCGTTGGTCAGGCTGCAGGCGGGGGCGTGGCGGGCGCGGTCCTTACCGCAGTCGTCGGGCTCATCAAGAACAAGATGGCTCCAGCCTGACTGGACGACGAGTGCAAAAAAGGTAGGACGCGATGAAGCGCATAATTGTTGCTGCGTTGATTGCCACGTTTGCCGTTAGCACCGCGCTTGCGCAATCGTGCGAAAGCCGGGCGGTGGGCCGGGACGGAAAGGCGCTCCACGGTGCCGCCAAAACGAGCTTTGTCAACAAGTGCAAGCGAGACGCCTGCGAAGGCAAAGCTATCGGCCGGGACGGCAAGCCGCTGCACGGCGCAGCCAAGAACAGCTTCATGGCGAAGTGCAAGAGAGGCGCCTAGGCGGCGTCGCCAGGTATCTCCTGCCCGGGCGCTTGCAGCAGCGTCATGGCCGGGTTTGTCCCATGCACGTCTTTGATCCCCGTTAGGTTGTCAAGACGTGAATGCCCGGCATAAAGCCGGGCATGACGTCGAGAGGCAACGCGAGTCCTTTCGGCTGGCGCCTACTCTTTATCCCGATAAAACGCTGCCGCGTCCGCGCTGAATGCCTTGCGCGAGTCCGGATCGAGATAAAGCATGTGGCCGCCGCGATAGAGCTTGAGTTGCACGCGCCCGGGCGGATCGAAGGCCGGCATGTGGTCGAGCAAATAGCGCGTCATGGCGTATGGCGTGACCATGTCGGAATAGCCGTGCGCGACCAGCAGGCGGAATGACGGGCCGAAAGCGAGCAGGATGCGCAGATCGTCTTCGACGCTGGCCTGCACGCGGCCGCCCTGCCAATCCCAGTGGCTGGTGACGTCGCCGGCGAGCAGTGAATAGGTCATCTCGGTCTTGAAGCCGAGCTCGTTGCGCGCATAGTTCGCCATGGCGCCGCCATAACCACGCGTGATCGCATCGAGGATCGGGTCAGGTCCGCGCGAGGACCGCAGCTCGGGGTACGGGTCATCGACGGCGAATGCCGCATCGTAGCGGCTCACGACCTTGCCTTCGCTTGCACGCAAGTTCTTCACGTAGGCATTGGCCGCAAAACCCCGCGACTGCTTGACGGCATCCAGCGGCACGCCGGTCATTTGCGCGACGCGGCTATAGAACGTGTTGGCAGCATCGCCCTTCGGCGGCGCTCCGGCCAAGGCAACCAGATAATCGCTCATCGCAAATTTCTCGGCGGCGGCGAGTGCCTCCGGCGTGAACGCATGCTTGCGTTCGAGCTCGGCGGCTGCCAGCGACGGCAGCTGCAATGCGGCGTGCAGCGCAGAGCTGTCGTCGCCGAAGGTCAGCCATCCCTCCAGCAAAGGCGACAGCATGACAATGCCGTTGATGGTGATGCCCTGATCGCGCTGCAAGGCGCGCGCAGTCTTGGCGGCGCGGAAGCCGCCGTAACTTTCGCCGAACAGATATTTCGGAGAGCCGGCGCGATTGTTCCTGGCGATGTAAAGCGCAATCGCCTTGGCCATTGCATCGGCGTCGCTCTTCACGCTCCAGAAATGCTTGGCGTCGTCGGCCTTGACGGCGCGGCTCCAGCCGGTGCCGCTCGGGTCGATCAGCACCAGATCGGTGAAGGCAAGCCAGGTATCGGGATTGTCGCGCAAGGCCGCGCGCGCGGCGTCGTGCGCGTCCGGCCCGAAATCGAGAATGCGCGGGCCGACGAGGCCGAGATGTAGGAAGGCGGAGGCCGCGCCGGGCCCGCCATTGAAGGCGAAGGTCACTGGCCGGTTCGAGACGTTGTTCTTCGCCACGTACGCGGTGTAGAACACCGACGCGGTCTGCTCGCCGGATTGGTCGTAGAAGGCGAGCGTGCCGGCGGTTGCCGTATAGGCCAGCTTGCCGCGCGGCGTATCGATGGAATGCTCGGTGACGGCATCGGCCGGCAGCAGGCGCAATAGGCCTTTCGCCGGCTCCTGCCGTTCGGTGGCGGCGGCCGGCGCGCGGCTTTTCGCGGCCTCTTGTGCGCTTGCGGAGTGGAGCGTGCCGGCGAGCATGACCGCCAGCACGAGACGGTGGAGGAAGGAGAGTGTCATCAGCACGCGCGGCTCCTTGAAATGCGTGCCCCCAAATCGACTTAAGGCCAGCCCGGCCCGTTGACGCTCTAGCGCCTGCCGCGGAAATTCGGCCGGCGTTGCTGCGGGGAAGGGGACGGTGCGTCACCCTTGTGACGGAAACTGATGCGTCCGCGCTGCAGGTCGTAAGGTGACATTTCCACGATCACGCGGTCGCCGACACCGGTGCGGATGCGGAACTTGCGCATCTTGCCGGCCGTGTAGGCCAGAACCTCATGATCGTTATCGAGCTTCACCCGGAAGTTTCCGTCCGGGAGAACCTCGGTCACCGTACCGTCAAACTCCAGCAGTTCTTCTTTCGCCATCCAGTCGACTCCAGTTGCCTTAGCGCGGCCGGTGGCCGGCGCTACGGCGCGGCTCGTTCGGGCGCTTCAGGAATGTAACATTTCCGATGTCGCTTGGCTCCCCCGTCGTGGCGTCCTGCCGGTGCGCGGGGTGACCGTTCTGGTTCGGATGGTCTTGGCGGCCATTGCCGCCGTTATGGGATCGGTGGCCGTTGCTGCCGGGACGGCCATGACTACCGCCATGACCGGCGCCATGACCGCGCTGGTGTTTGCCGCGATGCGGCCGGCCGCCGTGGCGGGTCTCTGCCGGTTGCGGGGCCGCATGGCTCGCCGGCTTGCCCGTGCGGCGGTCCGTGGCCGGGATCGTCATGCGGATCAGCCGTTCGATGTCGCGAAGGTAGGCCCTCTCCTCGTGGTCGCAGAACGAGATTGCCACGCCATCGGCGCCGGCGCGCGCGGTGCGGCCGATGCGATGGACATAACCCTCGGGAACGTTCGGAAGGTCGTAGTTGACCACGTGGCTGACGCCATCGACGTCAATTCCGCGAGCGGCGATGTCGGTGGCAATGAGCGTGAGCAGCTTGCCGCTGCGGAACGCCGCGAGGACGCGCTCGCGCTGGTTCTGCGACTTGTTGCCGTGGATCGCCTCGGCGGTATAGCCGGCTTTTTGCAGCCCGCGCACAACCTTGTCGGCGCCGTGCTTGGTTCGCGTGAACACCAGCACGCGATCGGTTTTTTCGGTCTTGAGCACTTCGACGAGCAGCGACGGCTTGGAGGCCTTTTCAGTAAGGATGACGCGCTGCTCGATCCGGTCGACGGTCGTGGCTTGCGGCGTGACCGACACGCGGGCGGGTTCGCGCAGCATCGCATCGGCGAGCCTGGTGATTTCCTGCGGCATGGTCGCCGAGAAGAACAACGTCTGCCGCTGCTTCGGCAGCATGGCGACGATCTTCTTGATGTCGTGAATGAAGCCCATGTCGAGCATGCGGTCGGCTTCGTCCAGCACCAGCACCTCGATCTGGTCGAGGCGCAGCGCGCGCTGATGCACCAGGTCGAGCAGGCGGCCGGGCGTTGCGACCAGCACTTCGGCACCGCGCGCGAGCGCGCGCACCTGCCGGTTGATCGGCACGCCGCCGATCGCGAGCGCGATCTCGAGCGGGCGGATGTGACGGCCATAGGCGCGGAAGCTGTCGGCGATCTGGCCGGACAATTCGCGCGTCGGCGAAAGCACCAGGACGCGGCAGGATTTCTGCGCGGGACGCTGACGCTTGTTGAAGAGATAATTCAGAATCGGCAGCGCGAAAGCCGCGGTCTTGCCGGTGCCGGTCTGTGCGATGCCGATGACATCGCGGCCTTGGCTAGCAAGAGGAATTGTTTGTGCCTGGATCGGAGTTGGAGTGACGTATTTCTCTTGCGCGAGGGCGCGAAGGATCGGCTGAGCGAGGCCGAACTCGTTAAATGAAGTCAATGAGTCTCTTTCTTATATGGCGAACCGGCCGTGCTGCGGTTGCAGCCGGCGGAATCGCGGGGTTCTTTAAGACATCCCGCGTGGCCAGGGTTGTCGCTTCATGGAGAAACGGAGGAGGCGGGGCGAAATTCCCGTTAATGAGTTTCGTGCACGCAGCCCGCAAACCCGAGATCGGGTCTTTCATCCGCTGACGGTCATATGACAGGTGCTCATGGTCTTTTCAAGGCACGGGCGGCTCTTATTCCTTGAAATGATGAACAAAGTTTCCCTGGGCTGATGAATTAGAACCATTTCGGACGACACATCGTGTGTACTTGCCCCATTTGCGGGCATGACGACTGAGAGTTCGGGCATGACAGATGCAATAGACAAGCCCCGAGAGATCGGGGAATGTCGGCCCAAAATCCAGTCCTGGGCCGAAACAGTCACTCCGGAGTTCGTAATGCCGTTCCCCAGGGCCTCTCAGGCCCTTTCCCGCTTTACCGTCCTCGATCTGACCCGTGTGCGATCCGGGCCGACCTGTGTGCGTCAGCTCGGCGACTGGGGCGCCAATGTCATCAAGATCGAGACGCCGCCGCATCTTGAGAAAGGCGAGGGGCCAGGAGGGCCGCGCAACGGCCCCGACTTTCAGAACCTGCATCGCAACAAGCGCAGCATCACGCTCGATCTCAAATCGCCGAAAGGTCTGGCCGCCTTCAAGCGCATGGTCGAGAAGGCGGACGTTGTCGTGGAGAATTTCCGCCCGGACGTAAAGGACCGTCTCGGCATCGATTACGAGTCACTGAAGAAGGTCAACAAGCGGATCATCCTCGCTAGCATTTCCGGCTTCGGTCAGGACGGGCCCTACCGCGACCGCCCGGGCTTCGACCAGATCGCGCAGGGCATGGGCGGCCTGATGTCGATCACCGGCCTGCCGGGGCAAGGGCCCGTTCGTGTCGGTATTCCGATCGCGGATCTTTCAGCTGGCTTGTTCTGCGCGCTCGGCATCATGGTCGCGCTGCTCGAGCGCGAGACCTCCGGCGAAGGCCAGTGGGTGAACACCTCGCTGCTGCAGGCGCAGATCTTCATGCTCGACTTCCAGGCGGCGCGCTGGCTGCAGGCGCAGGAAATCCCGAAGCAGGCCGGCAACAATCATCCGACCAGCATTCCGACCGGCGTGTTCAAGACCAAAGACGGGCACATCAATATCGCATCGACCGGCCAGGTGATCTGGGAGCGGCTTTGCAATGCGCTTGAAGCGCCGGAGCTGATCAAGCATCCCGATTACGCGACCGGCGCGCTGCGCTCGAAGAACCGCGACGCGCTCAACGCCGAGATCGACAAGCGCACGGTGCACAAGACCAGCGCCGAGTGGATCGACATCTTCAACACGATCGGCGTGCCGTGCGGGCCGATCTATTCGATCGATCAGATGTTCGCCGACGAACAGGTCAAGCACATCGGGATCGCGCAGAGTGCGCGGCGGCCTGACGGCAGCGAGCAGGTTTTTGTCGGCCAGCCGGTGAAACTCTCGCGCACGCCGAGCAAGATCGTGGCGACGCCGCCGGAACAGGGCCAGCACACTGACGAGGTGCTCAAGGAATTCGGCTTTGCCGACAATGAAATTGCCGAGCTGCACACCGCCAAAGCAGTATGACTCTCAGTCGTCATGCCCGGCCCCGTGCCGGGCATCCACGACTTGAAACAAGCTAAGACGTGGATGGCCGGGACGAGCCCGGCCATGACGAAGTGAACGACGAAGGAGCACGTGAATGACGCAGACCGACAAAATGCTGTCTCGCAAGGAGGGCGGCGTCGGCTATCTGATCTTCAACAATCCGGAACGGCACAATGCGGTGTCGCTGGAAATGTGGGACGCGGCTTCCGGCATTCTTGCCGATTTCGCGGCCGACAAGGCGATCCGTGTCGTGGTGCTGACCGGCGCGGGTGGCAAGGCCTTCGTCTCCGGCGCCGATATTTCCAAATTCGAGAGCGAGCGCTCCAGCAAGGAAGCGATCGACCGCTACAATGCCGCCGTCGATAAAGCCAATACGGCGGTTTATGAATTTCCCAAGCCGACGATCGCGATGATCCGGGGCTACTGCATCGGCGGCGGCGTCGGCCTCGCGCTGTGCTGCGACCTGCGCATCTGCTCGGACAATTCCAAGTTCGGCGTGCCCGCGGCGAAGCTCGGCCTCGGCTACGGCTTCAAGGGCATCAAGAAGCTGGTCGGCGTGGTCGGGCCGTCCTTCGCCAAGGAGATCTTCTTCACGGCGCGTCAGTTCACGGCGGCGGAAGCCTTGCAGATGGGTTTGGTGAACCGCGTGCTGCCCGATGCGGACGTTGAAAAATACGTCAAGGACTATGCCGAGACGATCAGCGGCAACGCGCCGCTCACCGTCAATTCGGTCAAATATATCGTCGGCGAGGTCGTGAAGGACGAGAGCAAGCGTGACCTCAAGCGTTGCGATGACATGGTCGCGAAGTGCTTCGCCAGCAATGACTATACCGAGGGCCGCAAGGCGTTCATGGAGAAGCGCAAGCCGGCATTTACCGGCTCGTAAATCGATCCAGGCGCGAAGAGACCTTCGTGGTCGGTGTTGGTATAAGAAGTGCCGTACACTTAGGTGCCAACATACAATAAGCACCAAAAGACAGCCGCGGTCAGCGGCGGGTTCAGGGGAGGAAGCGCGTGGCGTCGGTCGAGTTGCGGGGCCTGACCAAGCGATACGGCAATGCCGCCGTGGTCGACGATGTATCGCTCACCATCGAGCATGGTCATCTGGTGTGTCTGCTCGGACCGTCGGGCTGCGGCAAGACGACGACGCTGCGGCTGATCGCCGGCTTCGTCGAGCCGAGCGAAGGCGAAATCCGCGTCGGCGACAGACTGGTGTCCTCCCCGGCGAACACGGTGCCGCCCGAGCGGCGCAACATGTCGATGATCTTCCAGAGCTATGCGCTGTGGCCGCATATGACGGTGGCCGAAAATATCGTCTATGGCCTCAAGTTGCGAAAAATGGACCGCGACACCATCGGCAAGAAACTCGATGCCATTCTCGCGACGACGAAACTGGCGCCGCTGGCGGAGCGCTATCCGGGCGAATTATCGGGCGGGCAGCAGCAGCGCGTCGCGCTCGCGCGCGCGCTGATCGTCGAGCCCGAGACTTTGCTGCTCGACGAGCCGTTGTCCAATCTCGATGCAAACCTGCGCGAGGAGATGCGGTTCGAGGTGCGGCGGTTGCATGACGCCTACCGCTACACCACCGTCTACGTCACGCACGACCAGTCGGAGGCGATGACGACGGCCGACCTGATCGCGGTCATGAATGCGGGCAAGATCGAGCAGGCCGGCTCGCCTGAGGAGATCTACGACCGGCCGCGTTCGGAATTCGTCGCGCGCTTCATCGGCTCGAGCAACGTCATCAAGGGCCGTGGGCTCGATGGATCGAGCATCGATTTTGCGGGAACGCCGCTCAAATGCACCGGGGCGAAGATCAGTCCGGGCACAGCCACGCCGGTGTCGATCCGTCCGCATGACATCGCGATTTCAGCCGCCCCGCGCCAGGGCGAAAACGTCGTGCCGGCGACCGTCGTACGGCAGGTCTTTCTCGGCGGCAGCCGGGACTATATGGTTGAAGCGAAGGATGGCGCCCAGCTGCGCGTGCTCACTGGCGCGGGCGAGAACATTCCGCAAGGCAGTGCCGTCTGGTTATTTCTGCCGCCGGAGCGCTGCCGCGCACTGAGCGGATAATAAGTCGGGGGCGAAGCGACAAAACAAGGCAACGGAGGATACGCCGATGAAAGGCTCAAAAATTTCACGCCGCGACGTGCTGATCGGCTCGAGTGCGCTCGCTGCCGGCGCCGCGTTCTCGACGACAGTCATGTCGGCGGCGCCGCCGGCGACCGCCGTCACACCGGCGCTGATCGAAGCGGCGAAGAAAGAAGGCAAGGTGGTCTGGTATACCTCGGTCGATCTCAAGCTATCCGAACAGATCGGTAAGGCTTTTGAAACGAAATATCCCGGCATCAGCTGCAAGGTTGAGCGCACGGGTGCCGAGCGGCTGCTGCAACGCATCGGACAGGAATACACCGCCAATGTGCACGCGGTTGACGTGGTCAACTCGTCGGATGCCTCGCACCTGATCTACTGGAAAGATCAGGGCATGCTCGCGCCTTATGTTCCGGAGGATGTAGCGAAGTTCTATCCGGCCGAGCACAAGGACGCCGACGGCATGTTCGCCAGCTTCCGCGTGTTCCTGTGCGTGATCGCCTACAACACCAACCTGGTGAAGAAGGAAGAGGCTCCGAAAAGCTTCGCCGACCTGCTCGATCCGAAATGGAAGGGCAAGATCATCAAGGCGCATCCGGGTTACAGCGGCACCATCTTAACCGCGACCTACCAGGTCTCGCGCGATCTCGGCTGGAGCTACTTCGAGAAGCTCGCGCAGCAGAACATCCTGCAGGTGCAGTCGGCCGCCGACCCGCCGAAGAAGCTCGCGCTCGGTGAGCGCGCGATCCAGGCGGACGGCGTCGAATACCTGATCTTCCAGGAAAAGGAGAAAGGCCAGCCGGTCGAGCCGGTCTACGCCACCGAAGGCACGCCGATCATCATCGGGCCGAACGGGTTGTTCAAGGCGGCGCCGAACCCGAACGCGGCGCGGCTGTTCCAGAGTTTCTGCTTCTCGCCGGAATGCCAGAAGCTCGCCGTCGAAATCGGCGGCCTGCGCTCCGTGCATCCGCAGGTTCCGGAACATGCGGGCCGCACGCCGCTGAGCAAGATCAAGCTCATGAAGGACGACGCGGCGGCCGTGCTCAAGAACGGCGAGCAGATCAAGGCGCGCTACGTCAAGATCTTCCACGTGTGATGACGTGGCCAATTGCGGATGATTTCCAACAGCGTCATGGCCGGGGCTCGTCCCGGCCATGAAATAAACAACGGTTGACCGGCAGGAACAGGCCATGCGCAAGACAAAATTTTCCAGGCGCGATGTGCTCAAAGGTGCGACCGCGCTGGCCGCGGGCACCGTTTTTGCCGAACCACTGCGCGCGGCGGTGCCCGAAGCCGCGCCGATCACGCCGGCTCTTATTGAAGCGGCGAAGAAAGAGGGCAACGTCGCCTTCTACACGGCGATGGACCTGCAATTCGCGCAACGACTCGGCAAGGCATTCGAGGCGAAGTTTCCCGGTATCGCCGCGCGCGTGGAGCGATCCGGCGCCGAGCGCGTTTTCACCCGCATCGGTCAGGAGTATTCCGCCAACATTCACGCAGTCGACGTCGTCAACACCTCCGACCAGGCGCATTGCATCATCTGGAAGCGCAATGGCTGGCTCGCACCGTATTTGCCGGAAGATGTCGCGAAGCATTTCGACAAGCGCTACTACGACCCGGACGGCCTGCATGCGACGACGCGAATTCTGGTCTCCCCGATCGCCTACAACACCAACCTGGTGAAGAAGGACGACGCGCCAAAGAGCTTCAAGGATCTGCTCGATCCGAAATGGAAGGGCAAGTTGATCAAGGCGCATCCAGGCTACAGCGGCACGATCATGAACGCGACGTTCGAGATCGCGCGCGACCTGGGCTGGGATTATTTCGAGAAGCTGGCCGCG
>DATGDN010000043.1:0-3706 GCA_035310865.1 Pseudolabrys sp.
CGCGGCAGGTGGTGCTTGGCAATCCGGACGGCAACGTCACATTCGTCGAGTTCTTCGATTACAATTGCGGGTATTGCAAGCGCGCCATGGATGACATGCTCACGCTGCTCAAGGACGATCCCAAGCTCAAGGTCGTATTGAAGGAATTCCCCGTGCTCGGACCAGGTTCGGTGGAGGCGGCGCAGGTCGCTGTCGCCGTGCGCATGCAGGACAAGACGGGCAAGAAATACCTCGAATTCCACCGGAAACTGCTCGGCGGCCGCGGCCAGGCCGACAAGGCGCGTGCGCTGGCGGTCGCAAAGGAGATTGGCCTCGATATGGCACGGCTGGACAAAGATATTGGCAGTCCCGAGGTGAAGGTCACGTTGCAGGAGAGTTTCAAGCTCGCCGAGGCGCTTGGCCTCAACGGCACGCCGAGCTACGTGATCGGTGAAAATGTTGTTGTCGGCGCGGTCGGGATCGACGCGCTTAGGGAGAAAGTCAACACATCGCGCTGCGGCAAGGCGAGCTGCTAATCCCGCTTCACTGCCGATTTCGGTGAGTCCTGTACAGAATGTACCTGGAGGAATGATCGAGTTCCTCCAGCAGGTCTGGCATCGGATTTGGAACGTGCGGTCCAAGCACGTAGAGATAGTGGAAATCGCGATGCCGGGTCCGGAAGCAAAGGAACCCGGTCACACCCGAACAGGTTGTTGCGCGCATGTACACGTTCGGGATGGAAGA
This sequence comes from Pseudolabrys sp., assembly GCA_035310865.1. Lineage (GTDB taxonomy): Bacteria > Pseudomonadota > Alphaproteobacteria > Rhizobiales > Xanthobacteraceae > Pseudolabrys. Next base: position 724 of record DATGDN010000043.1, read on the forward strand.
AGAATACTTCCTGTTCGACGCCAAGACGCGCCACGCGGTGCGTCGCGCGAACAAGAAATTCCTTTCGCTTGCGCAAAAGCAGCTCGGCGATCACGTCATGACCGAGATGCTGCAATCGCAGATCGAGGTCGCCACGCCGCCTTGCGCGGCCATGAACGAGGCGCGCACCCATCTCGGGTACTATCGCCGCACACTTGGCCAGATTGCCGCTGATCATGAGATGGGCCTTGCCGCGATGGGCACATTCCCCCTTGCTTTCTGGCCTGAGCAAACCGTGACCCGAAAGGCGCGCTATGGCGCCATCATGGATGACCTGCAGATGATCGGCTATCGCAACATGTTGTGCGGAATGCACGTGCACGTGGCAGTGCCCGACGTCGACACGCGCATCAACCTGATCATGCGGATGACGCCTTACCTGCCGCTCCTCCTCGCGCTCTCTACCTCCTCGCCATTTTGGCAAGGCCACCTGACCGGGCTGGTCGGATATCGGCTTGCTGCCTACGATGAATTGCCGCGCACGGGATTGCCTGAACTTTTCCGCACAAACGAAGACTACCGGGAATTTATCTCCGCGCTCACCTGGGCAAAGATCATTCCGGACGCGAGCTATATCTGGTGGGCGATGCGGCCCTCGCTCAACAATCCGACGATTGAACTGCGGGTTGCCGATAGCTGCACGCAGCTTGACGATGCCATCGCGGTCGCGGCGCTATTCCGCTGCCTCGTCCGCGCCCTCGACCGAGATCGCGCGCTCAATGCGGGCTTCGACCGCGTCGGCCGCGCGATCACGCAAGAGAACAAATGGCACGCGCAGCGTTACGGCATCGCCGCGACCTTTGTCGAGCCGTTCTCCCGTTCTCCCCTCACGCTCGCGCAATGGCTCGATCAGGTGATCGATTTCATCGCCGAAGACGTCGAGGCGCTGGATTGCGCCGGCGAGATCCGGCACCTGCACGCTATCGCCGCCCACGGCACGAGCGCAGACCGCCAGATCGAGATTTTCAGCAAGGCCAAAGTCAACGGCCGCAGAAGGTTAACGGCGCTCAAGGACGTGGTCGATTGGGCGGCATACGAAACCCAGGTGCTCTGCGAATCAAAAGCGCACGTCTGAAGGCCGTTCGGGCTTCCCCTTATCCCCGCGGCAACCTATAAAGTTCGACGATTTCTCGCGCAAAGACCTCGACGCGCGAGCTGGGCGGGGACTTCATGGCCAGAACGATTTACGTCCTCAACGGACCGAATATGAACCTGCTCGGCACTCGCGAGCCCGAGAAATACGGGCGCGCGACTCTTGCCGATGTGGAGAAGCTTTGCTCCGAAACAGCGAAACGTTTCGACCTGGATGTCGTCTGCCGCCAATCGAACAAGGAAGGCGAATTGGTCGACTGGATTCAGGAAGCGCACGCCAAGAAAGCGGCGGGGATTGTGATAAACGCTGCCGGCTACACCACAACGTCGATCGCCATCATGGACGCGCTGCTGGCAGTACAGGCGACGGTGCCGACGGTCGAAATTCACATGACCAATATCCACCAGCGTGAAACTTTTAGGCACAATTCATATGTCTCCAAGGCCGCGAAAGCGGTAATTGCCGGCTTCGGCATCGATGGCTACGCGCTGGCAATCATGGGCCTCGCCGCCCTGGTCGGCGCCAAGCAGAAACATTGAGCGCGCCGAATGGGAAAATCACCCAAGTCTATTGTCGACCACGAACTCATCCATGAGCTCACCGAGCTTCTGGATGAAACCGGGCTGACCGAAATCGAAATCGAGCAGGATGGCAGGCGCGTGCGAGTGGCGCGCGCCGTCACGACGGCGGCAACGCCTGCGGCCGTGCGGGTGGAAGTGGCGCAGCCGCAGGTCGCCGCGGAAATGACCGCCAAACCAATCGACCCGTCGAAACATCCGGGCGTCGTCATCTCGCCGATGGTTGGCACCGCCTACGCTGCACCCGAGCCGGGCGCAAAGCCATTCATCGATGTCGGAAGCACGGTCAAGGCAGGCGACACGCTGCTGATTGTGGAAGCGATGAAGACCATGAATCAGATTCCCGCTCCTCGCTCTGGGACCGTGATTCAAATTCTGTTCGAGGATGGCCAGCCGGTCGAGTTCGGCGAGCCGTTGGTGATAATCGAGTGATGCACAAGTGGCGCTCGTTTAAGGGTTCGCGGTCCGAAGATGTTTGATAAAATCTTGATCGCCAACCGCGGTGAAATTGCGCTGCGCGTGCTGCGCGCCTGCAAAGAGCTCGGCATCCCGACGGTGGCGGTGCATTCCACCGCCGATGCTGACGCCATGCACGTGCGCTTCGCTGACGAGAGCGTCTGCATCGGACCGCCCGCCGCGAAGGATAGCTACCTCAACGTCCCTTCGATTCTATCGGCATGCGAGATCACCGGCGCCGACGCGGTTCATCCCGGCTACGGTTTTCTGTCGGAGAACGCACGATTTGCCGAAATCCTTGCGGAACATGGCGTGCAGTTCATCGGTCCGAAACCCGAGCATATCCGCATCATGGGCGACAAGATCGAAGCTAAACGGACGGCCAAGAAGCTCGGCATTCCCGTCGTCCCTGGTTCCGAGGGCGGCGTCAGCTCTGACAGCGAAGCAAGCAAGATTGCAGGCGAGATCGGCTTCCCGGTGCTGATAAAAGCCGCAGCAGGCGGCGGCGGGCGCGGCATGAAGGTCGCGCGCTCGGCGGCCGAACTCTCAACCGCGCTATCCACCGCCCGCGCCGAAGCCAAAGCCGCTTTCGGCGACGACGCCGTCTATATCGAGAAATATCTCGAGCGCCCCCGGCACATCGAGATTCAGGTGCTTGGGGATGGCAACGGAAATGCTATCCATCTCGGCGAGCGCGACTGCTCCTTGCAGCGCCGCCACCAAAAGGTCTGGGAAGAAGGCCCCTCGCCCGCGCTCAATGCGGGCGTGCGCGATACGGTCGGCGAGACGGTCGCCAAGGCGATGCGCGATATTGAAT
>DATGDN010000044.1:0-3812 GCA_035310865.1 Pseudolabrys sp.
CGCAGTTGAGAAATTTCGGCTTTCAGATCCTTAATCGAGGAAAGTTCATCCTTTAGGCGCGCAACGTCCGCTTCCAGTGCCGCCTGCTTTTCCGGCACCGCCTGACAGGCCCAACCAGCCGTTTGCGGGCTGCAATAGGCGACTTGGCCGCTTTCATTGTCGAGACGCAGAAAGCCGTTGTCGACGCGGTTGAAAGTGAAACGGCCGCCGCCTGTCGCGAGCGCGGGCGGATTTTCTTTTGGTTGAGCCAGCGCCGGTTCGGTGGATTGCACTTGGGCCTCGGGCTGGATCTGAGGCTGAGCCTGATCTTGTTCCCGCAACTCCGCGGCCTTTTGACCCTCAACACCGATCACGATTTGCGCCGACGCGGGCGCCGCCGCGCAGAGGAGAATCCCGGCAAGGCCGAGCATCGAGGCGCGCATGTTTTTTCCTTCAGTTCGACGCCGGGAATTCATAAGAGTAGCATCGACACTGCACGCACTAAACCCGTGCGCCAGGTTGCCTGGACGAGGGACCGCAAGCATCAATTGCCGCTTGTTCCATCACCGCAAAATCCATGGTTTGCTGCCTGTTATCAAGCACTTATGTCGCGGTCCCGTTTCCTTGACTTGCAGAAATGCGATAAGTATGGTCCGCGCGGCTTTTAGGGCGGCGGGACACGCGAGACCTGAAATCCACGCGAGTCGAAAGCATGGCTGACGGCACGCGCGGCAATGGTGATCGCAACGAACCGCCGGACGACGAGGCTGCTCTCTCCGCGAGGCTCCAGCGTCTCGGCAAACGGCTCGCACAGGCGAACCGGCCATCCGAAAACGGCTCCGGTCCTCGTCAGACCGCCGATCCTTCGGCGATCGCCCGCGGTTTCCGGCTGTCGACCGAGTTGGTGGCAGGCGTACTTGTGGGCGCGGCGATCGGCTGGCTGCTCGATCGCTGGCTGGGTATTTCGCCGTGGGGGCTCATCGTGTTTCTTCTGCTCGGCTTCGCGGCCGGTGTTCTTAACGTGATGCGAGCGGCCGGGGTCGTTCGCGACAGGCAACTGAACGACTAGTGCTCATGGCTGTCGATCCGATCCACCAATTTCAGATTATCGATCTCTTCCCGGTTGCGAAGATCGGCAATGTCGAGATCGCCTTCACCAATTCGGCGGCCTTCATGATGCTCGCGGTCGTCGGGCTGACGGCGTTTCTGGTTGGTGCCACGGCCAAACGCAGCCTGGTGCCGTCCCGCCTGCAATCGACTGCGGAATTGTCCTACGAATTCGTCGCCGGTACGGTGCGCTCGACGGCGGGCGCCGAAGGCATGAAGTTCTTTCCCTTCGTCTTCTCGATCTTCATGTTCGTGCTGACGCTGAACATGTTGGGATTGATCCCGTATGCCTTCACCGTCACCAGCCACATCATCATCACCGCCGCGCTCGCCATAACGGTGTTCCTCACCGTGCTCATTTACGGTTTGTGGCGCCACGGACTGCACTTCTTCAACCTGTTCGTACCGAAGGGCGTGCCTGTCTACATTCTGCCGCTCATCGTGGCGATCGAAATCCTGTCTTTCGTGTCGCGCCCGATCTCGCACAGCGTGCGTCTGTTCGCCAACATGCTCGCCGGCCATATCACGCTGAAGGTCTTCGCCGGCTTCATCATCCTCATGGGCGGAAGCCTCGGCGCGATCGGCTGGGCCGGCAGCGTGCTGCCTTTCGCAATGATTGTCGTTCTTTTCGCGCTGGAGACGCTGGTCGCCTTCCTGCAGGCCTACGTCTTCGCCATCCTCACCTGCATCTATCTCAACGATGCGATTCACCCGGGCCATTGAAGGCCTGACCGGAAAACTAAAAGGAGTTTGTTATGGATCCAGTGGCAGCAAAATACATCGGTGCGGGCATTGCTTGCATCGGCATGGGCGGGGCCGGCGTTGGCGTGGGCATCATCTTCGGAAACTACCTCGCAGCCGCGCTGCGCAATCCGTCGGCGGCGCAAGGCCAGTTCGGTAACCTGATCTTCGGGTTCGCCATCACCGAAGCGCTGGGCATCTTCTCGCTGCTGATCGCGCTCCTGCTGCTGTTTGCGCTGTAAACAACGGCTGACGATGGCCGAGCCTACGCATACGGCGAGCACCGAGCACCCTGCGCAGGGTGGGCACGGCGGATTTCCGCCGTTCCAGTCGGAGACATTCGCCTCACAGCTTGTATGGCTGGCGATCGCCTTCGTCCTGCTCTACGTGCTCATGGCCAAATTGGCGCTGCCGCGCGTCGGCTCGATTATCGAGAGCCGGCAGAAGCGCATCGCGGATGATCTCGCCAATGCCACTCGGCTGAAGGGTGAATCGGATGCTGCCTTTGCGGCTTACGAAAAAGCCTTGGCCGATGCGCGCAGCCGCGCGCAGGCGATCGCGAATGAGACGCGCGAACGGCAAGCCGCGGAAGCAGCAGCACGGCGCAAGACACTTGAGGGCGAGCTCAATACCAGGCTTGCTGACGCTGAAAAGACCATCGCTGCCACCAAACAGGCGGCCATGGGCAACGTACGCACAATCGCTGAAGATGCCGCCCGCGCGATCGTCGAGCGCCTGATCGGGGTGGCGCCGAACGAAAAGGCCGTTGCGGCGGCGGTCGCCGATGCGTTGAAAGGCCAGTAGCCGTGCTGATGGAACCGGAAACCTGGGTCGCCCTGGCCTTCGTCATCTTCGTCGCCGGGCTTGGATATATCGGCGTGCACCGGATGATCACGAAGTCGCTCGACGACCGTTCGGCCCGCATCAAGGCCGAGCTCGACGAGGCCCGCAAACTCAAAGACGAAGCGGCTCAGCTGCTGGCCGAATATCAGCGCAAGCGCCAGGCTGCCGAAGGCGAGGCGCAAGACATAATCTCCGGCGCGAAGGCCGAGGCCGAGCGTCTGGCTGCCGAGGCCAAAACCAGGATTGAGGATTTTGTCGCTCGCCGCACAAAGATGGCCGAGATGAAGATCGCCCAGGCCGAAGCGCAGGCCGCCGCAGACGTCCGCAGCGCCGCCGCCGAGGCGGCGATCGCCGCTGCAGAAAAAATCCTCAGCGCGGAGACAAAGGGCAAGCTCGCGGGTGAATTGATTGCCAAAGGCATCGACGACGTCCGCAAGAAGCTGAACTAGCTGGATAAATCCCGCACGCCTTGATGGCAGGCCGGCGTTAACCGCATGACGTCGCCTTTATCCCCGCTATTCAACTTGAGGATGTGCACAACTGCCGATTCGACGCGTGGCGGTAATTGCGTGTTCCAGTTCCATCCCTATCCTCGCCACTGATTCGTCTGGACAGTGCGTTAGATGGCCGAATTTTCCGGCCGAGGCATCGGGGGACCCAGTGGTCATCTTCGATTGCAACGGCGTGCTGGTTGATAGTGAGCCGTTGGCTACCGCAATTGTTTCGCAGGAGTTTGTTCGCGCCGGCTTCCCGCTGACGCAGGACTTGATCGCGCGGTATTTCACCGGACGCCGCCCGGCGGACATGTTCGCGGAGGTGGAATTTGCCACCGGGCGCAAGTTGCCGGTCGGATTCGCTGCGACCGTCGCCGCCGCGATCCTGCGCCGTTTTCGCGGCGAGCTGCGCCCGACCAATCATGCAGCCTATGCCTTGTCCTGGCTGCGTGGGCCGAAATGCGTCGCATCGTCATCGTCTCTAGGTTGGGTTCAAAAAAACGGATCAGCCCAGTGCTTTCGAGGCTGACGCGAATCCGCTCTAGAGACGATGACGATGCGACGCATTTCGGCCCACGCAGCCAGGACAAGGCATAGGCTGCATGATTGGTCGGGCGCAGCTCGCCGCGAAAACGGCGCAGGATCGCG
>DATGDN010000045.1:0-20252 GCA_035310865.1 Pseudolabrys sp.
CGTGTCATCATAAGCGTTATCTCCAGGCGCGGTTTCAGTGTTCGTCGCCGAAAGCCAATTCGCCTTGACCTGAATCAACATGTAACGTTTCCCACGCGCTGATCTTTGCGGGGCCATCTGCACTGGCGCCCCAGCCACCTACTCCGGTCTCTCTTTACACTTTTTCACCCCAAGAGATTTGGCAACCAGGTCGCAATCGCCGGAAATGAAATGATGATCAACAGAAGCACGATGCTCATCGCAATGTAGGGCACAACCGCCCGAAAGATGTGGGCCATCGTCACCTGCGGCGGAGCAACTCCCTTCATCGTCATCAACAGAAGGCCGTGCGGCGGCAACAGCAGCCCGAGCTGCATACAGATCAAATAGAGCACTCCGAACCAGATCAAATCGATTTCAAGCCGTTGAACGATCGGCATGAAGACGGGCAAGGTGATGAGCATCATGCTGACCTGGTCCACGAAAATTCCAAGAAAAATCAACAGCAGCATCATCCCGGCAAGAATGGCCAAGGTCGAAAGGCCCTGGCCGAGAATGGCGGTGACAATGCCTTGCGTTGCTCCGGAGAAACTCAGGATCTGCGAGAACGTGATCGCGCCGAGGATGATAAACAGAATCATGCCGGAGATTGCCACCGTGCCGCGCAAGGCGCGCGTCAGGTTGTTGACGCTGAGCGCACGGTAGGCGGCTGCCAAGGCCATGGTCGCAAGCGCGCCCAATGCCGCGGATTCAGTTGGCGTTGCAATTCCCGCCGACATCGCGCCGATCACGACGACAAAGATCGAAGCAAGCGGCAGAACGTAAAGAACGAGAAGCTCGTAACGCGCCCACCCTGTCTTGCTCTCGATCGGCGTTGCCGGAGCGAGGTCGGGCCGCGTCAGCGCGCGAACGACGATGTAGCCGACGAAAGCAACGCTCAGCATCAGACCCGGCACGACTCCGCCGATCAGCAGCTTGGAAATCGAAATTCCCGACAGGCTGCCGAGCAGGACGGTCAGCGCGGAGGGCGGAATGAGCATGTCAACCGCGCCAATCGCCATGATCGGGCCGGTTGCCAGAACGGGGTTGTAGCCGCGCGACAGCATCACAGGCAGCATCAACGAACCCAACATTGCCGTTGTCGCGATCGTCGATCCCGATATCGCGGAGAAGATCGTCCCTGCGACGACCGCGACCACGGCAAGACGGCCCGGCACCTGGCGGATCAGCCGTTCGACGCCGTCGATGACCTTCAGCGCAAGACCGGTATGGAAAAGCACTTCGCCCATCAGAATGAAAAGCGGGATGGGCGTCAGCGAGAAATTGATCACGGCAGCAACGCTGTTGCGTGCAACCTGGTGCAGGCCAGCATCGCCGCCGAGAAACAGAAACGCGCCGATCAGGTTGATCGCGATGAACGAGATTGCGACCGGCATTCCGGCAAAGAGCAAAGCCGTCGAACCACCGAGGAGGAGCAACGAAGCCATCTGCCAGGACATGCTCACGTCTCCGTAGCGCGGGGCTTCAGGCTGCCGAGACGGCGTCGTCGCGCAAGCCAATTTCGGCCGAGGCCAGGCGGTGCATGCGGAACATGAATTCGATGGCGAGCAGGGCGAAGCCGAGCGGAAGCGGCGCCAGCGTCCACCATTCCGGCGTGACAAGCGTCTTGATGTTGACAGAGCCTGCGCCGTAGCTCGCAATCGTGATGAGCCAGCCGTACCAGACGAAATAGAGACAGCAGAAAAAGCCGACAATGTCGCCGATCCATTCCAGCAGCCAGGCCACGCGAATAGGCAAGGCGCGCAGGACAATGTCGACGCGAATATGCTGGCCCTGGCGCAGCAGCCAAGGCGCGACCAGCAAGGTCATCAGATAGAGAATGTCCTCGGAGAGCTCATTGCTCACCGCCACGCCGCCTGCGCCGAGGTTACGCGATACGACATCGGCACCGATCATGACGGTCATCGCCAGCAGCAGAAGGCAGGCCGCGACAACAAGCGCATCCAGCAGGCGCCCATACCACTCGGACAATCGCGCCATGCTGCGGCTCACCCGGACGAAAAGCGCTGTCTATTTCTTGGAGAAAAATTCCCTGAGCTTGGGGCCGTGTTCGGGGCTCTGCTTGATGATGCCCTCCCAGCCGGCCTGGTAGGCTTTCGCCCGGTACGCGTCGGCCCCCGCGGCATCGAACTTGATGGTCTGAATGCCGGCGTCGGCCTGCCGCTTCGTGTCCTTGGCATTCTCCGCGGCGAATTCCGCCGCCGCCTCGGCTTCGCCGAGATCGGCCGCCTTGCGCAACACGGCTTTCTGGGCATCGGACAGCTTGTCCCAGGTCGTCTTGTTGACGAGGACCGAAACCTCGGCGGTGTAGAAACCGGGATCGACGCGGTACTTGGTCTTCTCGTGCCAGCCGAGATCGAAGATGCCGGTAATCGGCCAGCCATATCCGTCGACGACGCCGCGTTCGAGCGACGTATAGACTTCGCCCGGGGGTGTCTGCACGACTGTGGCGCCGAGCGCCTGGAAGAAGTCGCGGTAGACCGGCGTGATGCGGATTTTCAGGCCGGTCAGGTCGGGTTTTGAAATCGGCTTGTTCAGGTAAAGGTGAAACGGATTGTTGTCGACCAGCCGCGCGAGAAAAATGGCATTCATCTTTTCTGCGTACAGCTTGGCCATATAGTCATAGCCGCCGTTCTTGCGAAGCTCCGACATCGGCCGCTCGGTGAGCTTCCAGGCGTCGGATTCCGGCATCACATTCGTGGTGAAGGCGCCGGTTGTATTCGCGATATCAACCACGCCGGTCTTCAGCGCATTGCCGACTTCGAAAGGCGGCATCGCCTTCGGCCCGCCAATGTAATTGATCTGGATCTTGCCTTTGCCTTCTGCGTTCACGCGCTCAATGAATTTTTCAAAGCCGCGCGAGTAGGTCGTTTTCTCGGCAAATGCGGTGACGGCGCGAAGGGTGACTTCCTGAGCGACGGCCGATGAGTAAACGAGCGTTGCCGCGACTAATCCGAGTGCAAATTTCTTGCACATGATGACGATCCTCCCCCTGCCGAGTTCGAGCGCCCGGTCATTTTGTCATATATTTGGTATATTGTTATGAGTAGCTTAGGGAGTCAAACGAGGCGATTGAGACGCTTTGAGCAACGCAACAGTCGCGTCAGTCTTGGCAAAGGACCTTGCTCACCTCGGCGCACGCCGGTGTTTCGGTCTGCTCAGTACGGCCAATTTCAAGATCTCGCATGGCCTCGTCGAGGCGGGTGTCGAGCTCATTTCTGCCCGGCACGAAGGCAATGCGGCCAGCATGGCTGATGCCTATGCCAAGGCGACCGGGGAGCTGACGCTGGTCAGCGTGCATTCCGGGCCCGGGCTTACCAATGCCATCACCGGAATCGGCGAAGCCGCGAAAAGCCGCACACCGCTTCTGGTTCTTGCTGGAGACGTGCCGACCGGCAACCTCAAATCGAATTTCTATTTCGAGCAGGCCGAACTTGTGCGCTCGGTCGGTGCCGTTTCCGAGCGCACGCACACGCCGCAGTCAGCTCGTAGCGATCTTTTGCGGGCGGTGAAGCGAGCCTTGCGCGATCGGCAGACCGTCGTGCTGAGCCTGCCGCTCGACGTGCAGGATGCAAAGCTTAACGGCGCCAACGCGCCGCTCGAGCTGACGCCGATGCCGGGCCGCCTGCAGCCGGACCCGCATGATGTGCGCTGGCTTGCGGAGGCCGTGGCGCGCGCGAAGCGTCCGCTCATCCTGGGCGGGCGCGGCGCCGTGCTGTCGGAGGCCGAAGACACACTCATCGCGCTTGCCGATCGGCTCGGCGCGCTGCTTGCGACATCGGTCTGCGGCCATGGGTTATTTGCGGACAATCCGTGGTCGCTCGGCATCTGTGGCGGCTTTTCCTCGCCCGTTGCGGGCGAGTTGATTTCCGAAAGCGATTTCATTCTCGGATTTGGCGTGAGCTTCACGCAATGGACCACCAAGAAAGGCAAGCTGATTGCGCCGGGCGCGAGCGTCGCGCAGGTCGATATTGAAGCGGCAAAGCTGGGTTATCAGATGCCGGTGCAATACGCCGTGCTCGGCGATGCAAGGGCGACGGCTGAAGCGCTGTTGAACGAGCTGGGCCCGGACCGCCCCCCGGGCACTAAATCCGCCCGCCGCGACGATCGCATGCGCGAGCGCATCCGGTCTGGCGACAATCATCATTTTCCGCATCCGGATGAATCGAGCACGAAGTTCATCGACCCGCGCACACTGAGCAAGGCGGTAGACGAAATCCTGCCGCGAGATCGCGTCGTTGCGTCCGACTCCGGACACTTCTGCGGATGGGTCCCGCGCTTTCTTCGCGTCCCCAGCGCGAAGGCGTCATGCCTCAGTCATTCATTCCAATCGGTCGGTCTTGGCCTGGCATCCGCGATCGGCCTTGCCATCGCAAATCCGGGTAAACTCGCTGTACTAGGTGCGGGCGACGGCGGGTTCATGATGTCCATCGCGGATCTCGAAACTGCAATTCGTCTCGGATTGCGAATGTGCATCCTGATCTACAACGACAGCTCATATGCCGCGGAAGTCCATTTCTTCCGGCGTCAGGGTTACTCGACTGATATCGTGCAATTTCCAGAAACGGATTTCGCCGCCATCGCACGAGGCTATGGCGCGCGGGCAACGACTGTTCGGACGGTTGCAGACCTCGATCCGGTGCGGACCTGGGTGAAGGAAGGGGCGCCCGGCGTTTTTCTGATCGACGCCAAGATCAACCCGGATCTTGAAGCCGATTGGCACGCCGAGCACTTTCCCTGAAGCGCGCTCAGACCTGGAGATAGTGTTGGCGAATGCTGGGATCGGCAGCGAGCGCAGCCGAACTTCCGGTCCACACCACGTGGCCTTTTTCGATCACGACATGACGGTCGGCAAAGCGCAGCAGCGCTTCGAGATGTTTGTCGACGATCAGGATCGCTTGTCCCTCCTGTTTTAGCAGGGCGATACATTGCCATATCATGGCGCGGATTTTCGGCGCGAGACCCTCGGTCGCCTCGTCCAGGATCAATAGCTTGGGATTGGTCATCAGTGCCCGGCCGATCGCAAGCATCTGTTGCTCACCACCGGATAGTTCGTTGCCCATGTGGCTACGCCGTTCGGCCAGTGCCGGAAAAAGATTGTAGACGCGGTCTAGCGTCCATTGCTTCGCGCCGAAGCGGGTCGCACCGGTAGCGACAAGATTTTCCTCGACTGTCAGCGTCGGAAACACCTGGCGTCCCTCAGGCACGAGCCCGAGGCCGGCCTGTGCGATACGAAACGGCGGCAGCCCGACCAGCGACAACCCGTCGAACGTGGCAGTGCCGCGTTCGGGCGGCAGCAATCCCATGAGCGCCAAAATCGTCGTTGTCTTGCCCATGCCGTTGCGGCCGATCAAGGTCACGACCTCGCCGGAGCCGACCGAAAAACTGATGTCGAACAAAACCTGCGCCGGGCCGTAGGAGGCCGCGAGTCGCTCGACCGACAGCATGGCTATTCCATCTCCTCGCCAAGATATGCGGCGACGACCTTTGGATCCGCCCGGACCTTATCAGGCGCGCCGCTGGCCAGGATGCGGCCATAGGTCAGAACTGAAATACGGTCGGCAAGCGCAAACACCGCATTCATGTCGTGCTCAACCAGGAGCATGGAAAAGCGACCTTTCAGTCGCCGCAATACACCAATGAGTCGTTCGCTTTCCTCGCGTCCAGTGCCGGCCATCGGCTCATCCAACAGCAGTAATTTCGGCCCCATGGCCAGTGCGATCGCAAGCTCGAGCGCGCGTTTCTCGCCATGAGAAAGATGGGCGGCGGCGATCCGTCCTCGCTCGGCCAGACCGACTTCAGCCAGGGCGGCGTTTGCCGAGTCGTTGATCGCTTGATCGCGGTCCGCTCGACCAAAGAAACGATAGCTCGTTCCGGCGCGCGCCTGCACCGCCAAAGCAACGTTCTCCAGCGCTGAAAATCCGGGCAACACGGAGGTGATCTGGAATGACCGCGCCAGTCCGAGCCCGGCGCGTTGGTTCGCCGGCATGTCGGTAACGTCAACACCGTTGAAACTGATCGTCCCGGCCGTGGGGGCGATGAGCCCCGAAATCTGGTTGATCAGCGTGGTCTTGCCCGCGCCGTTGGGCCCGATGACCGCGTGCAACTCACCTGGGGCGATATCGAGTGTGACGCCGTCCGTGACGATAAGTCCGCCGAACTTCTTGTGCAGGTCATTGATGAGCAGCATGGGATCAGTCACGGCTGAGCCTTCCCCGAATGCTGCAGGCAAGGCCAAGCAAACCGCCGCGCGCGAACAAAACGACGATCACGAGTAACGGGCCAAATATAAGCTTCCATTGCTCGGTGAAGCCGCCCAGCACTTCCTCGGTCAGCAGGTAAGCCGCCGCACCGATGATGGCGCCATGCAAGGTGCCGAGTCCGCCAAACAGCACCATTATGATCAGCTCGCCAGACCGCTGCCACGACATAAAGGCGGGGCTGACAAATTCCGTCGCGTTGGCGAGCAGGAATCCGGAGAGTCCACCGACCGCCCCGGCGATCACGTAGCCGACACGCTGAAAGCGAAAGATGTCGAAGCCGAGGGTGGCCATGCGCGTCGGGTTCTCGCGCGCACCACGAAAGACACGCCCGAAGCGCGAATAGACGACGGCTCGAAAGACAAAGTAGGCCACCAACAGGCAGAGGAGGACGAAATAATAAAGTACGCGATCGTTCTGCAGGAGCGGAAAGCCGAAAAGCGTGCTGCGCATCTTGACGGTGAGGCCGTCGTCGCCGCCATAGGGTGCAAGCGAACCCGCGATGAAATATGCCATCTGCCCGAAGGCGAGCGTGATCATGATGAAGTAGACGCTCTTGGTGCGCAGGCACACGGTCCCAGTCAGGTAAGCGAAGATCGCACTGGCCAGCAACGCGACCGGAAGAGACACGAGCATGTCCGTAATGCCGTGCGTGCCGAGGATTGCGACCGCATAGGCGCCGATACCGACAAACGCCGCATGCCCGAAAGAAACGAGTCCGCCATAGCCGCAGATGAAATCGAGCGCGAGCGCCGCGATCGCGAACACCATCACACGCGTGAAAAGCCCGAGCACGTAGCTCTCGGGTCCAACCGCAGCGACAGCCGGCACCAATGCGAGAACCAGAAAAATCATCGCCGGCAACGCGCCCGGCCGGTCGGATTGCGATGCGGGCGGTGCGCCGGGAGTGGCAAGCGCCTGGGTCATCAGCGCCCCCGCACCGGAAACAAGCCGGCCGGCCGGAAATAGAGAACCAGCGCCATCAGCACATAGATCAGCATGGAGGCGATGGCTGGGCCGACCGTGCGGGCCGGCGAGGGCGGCATCACCAGCCGCATGATGTCGATGGCGAACGATCGCCCAAGCGTGTCAACGAGGCCGATGAGGAGCGCTGCGAGGAACGCACCTCGTATCGAGCCGATGCCACCGATAACGATGACGACGAAGGCCAGGATCAGCACGGTGTCGCCCATGCCAGGCTCAACGGAGAGGATGGGTGCAATCATTGCACCGGCGAAGGCGGCGAGCATGGTGCCGAACCCGAATACGATCATGAAGAGCCGGCGAATATCGACGCCGAGGGCGGACACCATCCGCGCATTGGTTGCGCCCGCGCGAACCAGCATGCCGACCCGTGTATGGCCGACGACGACGTAAAGCAGCAGACCGACTGCCAGCCCTGAAGCGATAATTACAAGGCGCCACACCGGATAGAGCAGACCCGGCATCAACACGATTGAGCCGGTAAAGAACTCGGGAATCGGCAGCGTCAGCGGTGCGGCGCCCCACACCGTCTTAACCGCCTGATTTAGGAAGAGGATGATGCCGAAGGTCGCGATCACCTGCTCCAGATGGTCGCGATCGTAAAGGTTACGAAAGATGGCGAACTCAAGAAATAGGCCGAAACCGAGTGCGGTGAGCAGTGCCAGCAGGACGGCGAGAAGTGAGCTGCCTGTAATTGTATAAAACATCACCGCCAAGTAAGCGCCCAGCATGTATTGGACGCCGTGCGCCAGATTGATGAAGTTCATTACCCCGAACACTAGCGTCAAACCCGCAGCGACCAGGAACAGCAGCACGCCCAGTTGCAGGCCGTTGAGAATCTGCACAATGAAAAGGGCCATGAATCTGGTCCGCTCAGGTGGGGCCACGCCTGCGAGCAGCGTGCGAGGACGCCCGCACACTGGTTCCGCGCCGGATTAATACGCGCGCGCCGGCCTATGCGCGATGTAAGACGACTTTATCCCCCCGCTGGCACTGCGTGGCGGCCGATGTCACTTCATCGGACAGTCCTTGGCATGCGAGTCGGCAAAGTTAGTGAAGACCTTTTTGTCTATTTCAGTCTGGAATTTGCCATCGGCACGTTTGGCGACTTTGACCAGATAGAAGTCCTGGATCGGATAATTGTTCGTGTTGAACTTGAAGCTGCCGCGAAGCGAGGTGAAGTTCGCCTTCTTCAGCGCCGCCCGCAGTGCGTCTTTATCGGTGGTATTGCCTTTGGTCAGCTTCAGTGCGCCATCGATCAAGAGTACGGCGTCATACGACTGAAAGGCGTAAGTCGCAGGGACCGCGCCATATTCCTTCTCATAGCCTGCAACGAACTTTTTGTTTTGCGGATTGTCGAGGTTGGGCGCCCAATTGGCGCCGCCGAAAAATCCGATGGCAGCGTCTTGCTGCGCCGGCAGAGTCGATTCATCGACCGTGAATGCCGAGAGGAACACGGTCTTGCCGGCGAGTCCGGCTTGGCGGAACTGTTTGACGAAATTGACGCCCATGCCGCCGGGCAGGAACACATAGATCGCACCCGGGCTGGCAGCAGCGATTTTTGCCAGTTCGGCCGAATAGTCTGGCTGGCCGAGCGGGACGTAAACCTCGTCGGCGATCTCACCCTTGTAGAAACTCTTGAAGCCGGCGAGCGCATCGCGGCCCGCCTGGTAGTTGGGTGCGATCAGAAAGATTTTCTTCAGCCCTGCATCCTGTGCGTACTTGCCCGCCACGCCGAACGCCTGATCGTTCTGATATGAAGTGACGAAAAAATTCGGGTTGCATTCCTTGCCGGCGAAATTTGAGGTACCGGCATTCGGGCTGATCAGAATAACGCCGGAGTCGGTCACCGGCTTGAAGATCGCTTGCAAGATGTTGGAGAAGATCGGACCGACGACGAAGTCGACTTTATCGCGCTCGATCATAGCCTTCGCTTTGGATACAGCGACGTCGGGCTTGAGCTCGTCGTCCTGCACGATCACTTCCACCTCGCGGCCGCCGAGCTTGCCGCCGAGGTCCTTCACCGCCAGCTGAATGCCATTGCGCAATTGCTGGCCGAGCACGGCGGGTGGTCCGGAGAGTGTGGCGATGACGCCGATCCTGAGTTTTTCCTGCGCGCTGGCCGCCGTCGTTAAAAGCGCGACTATTGCCGCGGCAGCCAGCGGCTTGAATCCTTTATGCATATCCCCCTCCCTACGAGATCGTTTGGCGCGTGTTGTAGCGCATTTTCGCCCGTGGGTCGGCCCGAAGGCAACTGCCGATACGGCATAAATCTGCGAATTGTAAGTCGATTATCGACCGTGGGAAGACCGCAATGCCGGTTTCAGTGCTGCCAGGTGCTCCGTCGCTCCATCGACACGGAACGGCGCCGGCGAGTTCACATCGCTGACATCCTCGGCTATCTTTCGCAGCGTTCTGTCGCGTCGTGCGGGCAAGGGAGAGTTGCGTGAGTGATCAGGTCAAATACGTCTTGGACGAAAAGGATATCCCGAAAACTTGGTACAACCTGACGGCCGATCTCCCGAAGCCATTGCCGCCTGTCTTACACCCGGGAACAAAACAGCCAATCGGACCGGCCGACCTCGAGCCGCTGTTTCCGATGGAGCTGATCCTGCAGGAGGTGACGGGGGAGCGTTACCTCGACATTCCGGAACCCGTGCGCGACGTCTACCGGATGTGGCGGCCCGCGCCACTGGTGCGCGCGCGGCGGCTTGAACAGAAACTCGGCACGCCGGCCAAGATCTACTTCAAATATGAAGGTGTATCACCGGCCGGCTCGCACAAGCCGAACACAGCGGTAGCACAGGCCTGGTACAACAAGCAGGCGGGGATCAAGCGGCTGAGCACTGAAACCGGGGCGGGGCAGTGGGGCTCATCACTCGCCTTTGCCGGTGCGCTGTTCGGTATCGACGTCACCGTTTTCCAGGTGCGGGTGTCGTACGATCAGAAGCCCTACCGGCGGGCGCTGATGGAGACCTACGGTGCACGTTGCATCCCGTCGCCGTCGAACGAGACCGACTGCGGACGCGCCATTCTCAAGCAGCATCCCGACAGTCCCGGTTCGCTGGGTATCGCAATATCGGAAGCGGTAGAGGTGGCGGCCAAGGACCCGGCGGTGAAATATTCGCTCGGCTCAGTGCTCAATCATGTGTTGCTGCATCAGACGATAGTTGGGGAGGAGACGATCAAGCAGTTCGAATTGGCAGGCGACGATCCCGACGTTGTTATCGGGTGTACAGGCGGCGGCTCGAACTTTGCCGGCCTCGCGTTCCCATTCCTCGGCTTGCAATTGCGCGGTGGACGTAAGCGGCGCATCATCGCGGTGGAGCCGTCGGCCTGTCCGTCGCTGACGCGGGGCAAGTATGCCTATGATTTTGGCGACACGGCTCATCTGACGCCGCTGGTCAAGATGCATACGCTCGGCTCTACCTTCATTCCACCCGGCTTCCATGCCGGCGGCCTGCGTTATCACGGCATGTCACCGCTTGTGTCGCACGTCTACGAGCTCGGCCTGATCGAGGCGTGCGCCTATCATCAGAAAACCTGCTTCGAGGCCGGCGTGGAATTCGCGCGCTGCGAAGGCATCGTGCCGGCGCCGGAGGCCAATCACGCGGTACGTTGCGCCATCGATGAGGCCCTGCGCTGCAAGAAGGAGGGCAAGAAGGAGACCATCCTGTTTAACCTCTCCGGTCACGGACATTTCGATATGCAGGCCTACATCAACTACTTCGAAGGCAAGCTGGTCGATCAGGACTACGACGAGAAGGAACTCGCTATGGCGCTGGCGGGCCTGCCGAGCGTCGCCGCGTGACCGCTCCGGTCGCGTGGCTCATCATAGATTTGTCATCTGAAGAGGAAGGCCATGATCGAGCCCTATAACGCCGTCGGCCTGATCCCCAGCTTCTGGGGCATTCGCCGTCGCGAGGAGATCAAGCACAACATCGAGCACCTCAAGGGACTGACCAAGGCGGCGTTCTGGCTCTCCAATCTCGACATTCCAGTACGCCTGCTTGCCATCCCCGAGGGTGCATTGATGGGCTTTAATGATGAAGTGCTGGATGTCGATCACGCCGACTACGCACGCACCTGCTGCATCGACATTCCAGGCGCCGAAACCGACGAGATCGGGGAGCTGGCGCGGCAATGGAACGTCTACATCATGGCGCAGGCCAAGGCGCGTCACAAAGACTGGAAGAACCGTTTCTTCAATATCGGCTTCATCATCGATCCGGACGGCAACATTATTTTGCAGCACTACAAGCTCAGTGCGCTTTTGCCGGTCGAGCGCTCGGTATCGCCGCACGACCTTTACGACTGGTGGATCAAGAAGTACGGGCGCACGCTCGATGCTTTCTGGCCGGTCGCCGACACCAAGATCGGACGACTCGGCATCATGATGGCGATGGAAGGCAACTATCCAGAGAACGGGCGCGGCCTGGCCATGAACGGCGCCGAGGTGGTGTACCGCGCCTCGATGCCGGCACCGTTTACCGAAAACGATGTTTTCGAGATCTCCAACCGCGCCCGAGCGCTTGAAAACAATATGTATATCGTGGCGCCGAATATCGGCAGCTACCACCTCGACGCCGACCATCCGGTCGGCATCGATGCCGGCGGCGGGCAATCGATGATCGTCGATTACCGCGGCCAACTGGTCGGCAAGCAACGGGACACCAACGGCTCGACCTTCGTCGCGGGCGTCATCAATATCGAGGCGTTGCGCCATCATCGGGAGTCGGCACAAGTCACCAATTGGATGAAGGACATTCGGGCCGAGCTCGCACAAATCATTTACGAGAAACCGATTTACCCGAAGAATCGCTACCTGAAAAAAGTGCCGCCGAAACACGCTGAGTATAAGCGTGAGGTGATCGACAAGCAGGTTGCGCTAATGCAGAAGCGGGGAATCTGGAAAAAGTCATCGTACTGAAGTGTCCAGGATCGCGTTCGGACAGCCGAGATAAGGATTTCGCGGCGCCCGACTATGATTGCCCTCAGCTAGCTGAATTAAATACATGAACAAGATCAATGTATTACCTCGTTGTGGAGAAGCTTTAGAGTTAGATATTTTATGTTTGTAATATATTTCAGTTTGCAGCATGCTGGCGCGACCACCGTGAAAGGAGCCGGCGCATGCGTGCGGCAGTTCTGGGGGGCGGGCCGGGCGGCCTTAATTTTGCGATCAGCCTCAAATTGCGCAGTGCGGCGCATGACGTCGTAGTCATCGAGCGCAACAAGCCGGACGATACCTTTGGCTGGGGCGTCGTGCTCTCCGACGAAACACTCGGCAATCTTCACACCAACGACCCGGTTTCATCGAAAGCGATCCGCGACTCTTTCGTTTATTGGGACGACATCGCCGTTCACTACCGTGGCGCCGTGATGCGCTCGGGCGGGCACGGCTTCAGCGGCATCGGACGCAAGCGGTTGCTCAATATCTTGCAGGATCGTGCACGCTCGCTTGGCGTGACGATCAAGTTCGAAACCGAAGCGGATCCTCCCGACAGCTACAGGGATTTTGATATCGTAGTGGGCGCGGATGGCGTCAATTCGCGTGTCCGCGCGGCATATGCCGACATATTCAAGCCCGACACCGATGTTCGCGCCTGCAAATACATCTGGCTCGGAACGCACCAGAAATTTGACGACGCCTTCACCTTCATATTCGAGCAGACCGAGCACGGCTGGATCTGGGTGCACGCCTATCAGTTTGATGCGGACACTGCGACCTTCATCGTCGAATGCTCGGAAGAGACATGGCGGCGGTTCGGCTTCGACCGCATGGGTATCGACGAGACGATAGCGCTCTGCGAAAAGATCTTCGCACGCAATCTTGGCGGCCATAAATTGATGTCGAATGCACGCCATCTGCGTGGATCGGCCTGGCTCAATTTCAATCGCGTGCTATGCGAGCGCTGGAGTCACAAGAACATCGTTCTGCTCGGCGACGCGGCGGCGACCGCGCATTTCTCGGTCGGTTCCGGCTCGAAACTGGCGATGGAAAGCGCCATTGCGCTGGCGAATTATCTCGACAGCGAGCGCGACATGGCGTCGGCATTTCGGCGCTACGAGGACGAGCGGCGACTCGAGGTGCTGCGGCTTCAAAACGCAGCGCGCAACTCGACCGAGTGGTTCGAAGACGTCGAGCGCTACTTCGATCTCGATCCGGTGCAGTTCAATTATTCGCTGCTGACGCGTTCACAGCGGATCAGCCATGAGAACCTTCGTCAGCGAGACCCGCAGTGGCTTTCCGGAGCGGAGAAATGGTTCGAACAGAAAGCGACGGGCCGCTCGCCGAATGCCGCCCGGCCTCCGATGTTCGTGCCGTTTCGCGTGCGCGGCATCGAACTTGCGAACCGGGTGTGCGTGTCGCCCATGGCACAATACCGCGCGGAGAACGGTACTCCGAACGAATGGCATTTCGTGCACTACGCCGAGCGCGCCAAAGGCGGCGCAGGGCTCGTGTTTACAGAAATGACCTGCGTATCCCCGGAAGGGCGTATTTCACCCGGATGTACGGGGCTTTATTCGCCTGAACACGAGGCTGCCTGGAAGCGTATCGTCGATTTTGTTCATGCTGAAACCGACGCCAAAATCGCGATCCAGCTTGGGCATTCCGGCGCGAAGGGCTCAACCCAGCTTGGCTGGGAAGAAAGCGATGCGCCGCTCAAGACCGGCAATTGGCCCGTGTTGGCGCCATCGGCCGTGGCCTGGAGCCCGGCAAACCAGTTGCCACGCGAGATGTCGCGCGCCGACATGGACCGCATCCGTGACGAGTTCGTGCACTCGACAGAGATGGCAGCGCGTATCGGCTTCGACTGGCTCGAGCTGCACTATGCGCACGGCTACCTGATGTCGTCTTTCATTACGCCGATCACCAATCGGCGTGCCGACGAATATGGCGGCTCCCTCGAGAACCGCATACGCTTTCCGCTCGAAGTGTTCCGCGCCGTGCGCAAGGCGTGGCCGGACGGCAAGCCGATTTCGGTGCGCATCTCCGCGCATGACTGGGTTGGGCCAGACGGCATACGACCGCAGGACGCAGTCGAGATTGCTCGCACTCTCACGGAAGCCGGCGTCGATCTCATCGACGTATCGGCTGGCCAGACCTCGACGCGCGCGCGCCCGGTCTATGGCCGCATGTTCCAGACGCCGTTTTCCGATCGCATTCGCAACGAGGCGGGTGTCGCAACGCTTGCGGTCGGCAACATTTACGAACCGGATCACGTCAACTCGATCCTGATGGCAGGGCGCGCCGATCTCGTGTGTCTGGCACGGCCGCATCTTTCCGATCCGTACTGGACGCTGCATGCGGCGGCCGAGCTTCGCTACAACGGTGTGAACTGGCCGAAACCCTATTGGCCCGGCCGCGATCAACTTTACCGTCTCAAGTCGCGCAGCGAAGCGATGACAGGAAAAGTCTGATGGGCACGCTCGAAAATCGGCACGCTTTGATCACCGGAGGTGGCACCGGGATCGGCGCAGCCATTGCGCGCGCGTTGGCGGGCGAGGGCGCTGCCGTTTCATTGGCGGGCAGGCGCAAGGCTCCGCTCGCAGGCGTGGCCGCAGATCTTGCTAAAGCCACAGCAATTGTTGCCGACGTCACAAAGGAAGCTGACTGCGTTGCCATGGCTGCTGCGGCGCGCGCCGCGAACGGGCCGATCGATATCGTGATCGCCAACGCAGGCGCTGCGTCCAGCGCGCCCATCGCAAAGCTGGATCTTGCCCAGTGGCGCAGCATGATCGATGTCAATCTCACCGGTGCTTTTCTCACGGTGAAGGCGGCCCTTGCCGATGTTACACGCAAGTCTGATGGCCCACGCCGGATCATCTTCATCGCCTCGACTGCCGGATTGAAGGGCTATCCGTACGTTGCGGCCTATTGCGCCGCCAAACATGGTGTCGTCGGGCTGGCGCGAGCACTGAGCCTCGAGCTTCGGCCAACAGGTGTTACCGTCAACGCCGTGTGTCCGGGCTATACCGACACGCCGCTCTTGGACGCTGCAGCGGAGGAGATTTCCGCCAGGACCGGCCGCTCTGCCGAAGAGTCGCGCACTGCGCTGGCCAAAGACAATCCCTCCGGCCGGCTGATCAAACCGGAAGAAGTGGCACAAGCGGTACTGAGGCTCTGCTCACCGTCTGCCTCCTCGGTGAATGGGCAAGCAATCGAAGTGACGGGAGGCGGCCGATGACCGTCGCGAACAAGGCGCGGGAGCGCGGTGTCGAACGTCCGGTCAGCAAGCAGCGCCTGCGGCTGTGGCTCAGGTTGCTGCGCTCTTCGCGTGCGATCGAAGCAAGATTGCGGGAACGGCTCCGCACGAAATTCGCAATCACGCTTCCGCAATTCGACGTCATGGCGACGCTTGCCCGGAATGAGAACGGGATGACCATGACCGAGCTGTCGCGCCGGCTGATGGTGTCGAACGGCAACGTAACAGGCATTATCGATCGGCTCGCCGCTGAAAAGCTCGTGTTGCGGCAGGCGCCGGCCAGCGATCGTCGTTCCTTTATCGTACGGCTCACGCCCAAGGGCGTGTCGCAGTTTTCAGCTATTGCCAAGGCGCATGAAGGCTGGATCGATGAGCTGCTGATGGAGATCGGCGCCGCTGAAGCGGAATCGATCATTGAGCAGCTCGACGGACTTGTCAGGCGTGTCCGCAACGAAGGGGCCCGGCCATGAAAATGAAGGATTTCAAGCCAGCGCATTTCAATGGGCGCAGCGAAGGTGGCGTGGCTGTCATCACGCTCAAGGGCAGCGAGCGCAAGAACCCGATGACGTTCGAATCCTATGCCGAACTGCGCGACAGCTTCCGCAAGCTCGCCGGCGCCGATGATATCAAGGCCATCGTTTTTGGCTCAAATGGTGGAAATTTCTGCTCCGGCGGCGATGTCCACGACATCATCGGGCCGCTGCTCGACCGCGACATGAAGGGCCTGCTCGAATTCACCCGCATGACGGGTGATCTCGTGAAGGCCATGCGCGCCTGTCCGCAGCCGATCATTGCCGCTGTCGATGGCGTCTGCGTCGGTGCCGGCGCGATGATTGCATTGTTCTGCGACGTGCGGCTGGGCACGCCGCAGGCAAAGACCGCATTCCTCTTCACGCGCGTTGGACTTGCGGGCTGCGACATGGGGGCCTGCGCAATGTTGCCGCGCGTCATCGGGCAAGGCCGCGCCGCCGAGCTCTTGTTCACGGGCCGCCCCATGAGCGCGGAGGAGGGTGAACGCTGGGGCTTTTTCAACAGGCTGGTGGCCGCAGACAAACTCGAGGCGGAAGCGATCGCCTTCGCGCAGAATCTTGCCCAAGGCCCGTCCTTCGCGCACATGATGACAAAAACGATGCTCGGCCAGGAATGGTCGATGTCACTTGATCAGGCGATCGAAGCGGAAGCGCAGGCGCAGGCGATCTGTATGCAGACCGGTGATTTCAGGCGTGCGTACGAAGCTTTCATTGCAAAAGGCACCCCGCGTTTTGCCGGGAACTGACCGATGACCGACAAGAGTTTCCTGCAGTGGCCGTTTCTTGAGCCGCGCCATCGCGAGATGGCGGGTCGGCTGGAAGCCTGGGCGGCCACCAATCTTTCGGAAATCGATCCGGGCGATATCGACCAGGCCTGCCGCGGGCTCGTGGGTTCGCTCGGCCGAGACGGCTGGCTGAAGTTCAGTGCCCCGGGTGAAGGCGAGGCCGAGCGCATCGACGTGCGCACGCTGGCGCTGATCCGGGAAACGCTGGCCCGCCATTCCGGTCTGGCCGATTTCGCCTTTGCCATGCAGGGGCTCGGCGCCGGGCCGATTTCCTTGTTCGGCAGTGCGGAGCAACGTAACGCATGGCTGCCGAAAACGCGCGCCGGCAAGGCCATCGCAGCTTTTGCGCTATCGGAGCCCGCGTCCGGCTCGGACGTCGCAAACATCGCCACCGCGGCGCGCCGCGACGGAAATGATTTCGTCCTTGATGGCGAAAAGACCTGGATTTCGAACGGCGGGATCGCCGACTTTTACATAGTATTTGCCCGCACCGGTGAAGCGCCCGGCGCGCGCGGGCTTTCCGCATTCATCGTCGAAGCGGACAACCCGGGCCTTTCCATCGCCGAGCGCCTGGAAGTCATCGCGCCGCATCCGCTGGCGCGGCTCCGCTTCGACAGGTGCCGTGTGCCCGCTTCCGCTCTGGTTGGCGTCGCCGGCGACGGCTTCAAGATCGCGATGGCGACACTCGATGTATTCCGTACGTCGGTCGGCGCCGCTGCGCTCGGATTCGCGCGACGTGCGTTGGACGAGACGCTTCGGCGCGCGGCGAACCGTCATCTGTTCGGTGCGCCACTCGCCGACTTGCAGATGGTGCAGGGCCATATCGCCGACATGGCGCTTGAGGTCGACGCCGCTGCGTTGCTGATCTATCGCGCCGCCTGGACCAAGGACATGGGTGCCGCGCGCGTCACGCGCGAAGCGGCAATGGCCAAGCTGTTTGCGACCGAGGCCGCGCAGCGCGTGATTGACGCGGCCGTGCAGATCCACGGCGGCGACGGCGTGCGGTCCGGCCACCCGGTCGAAAAACTCTACCGCGAGATCCGGGCGCTGCGCATTTACGAAGGCGCATCCGACGTCCAGAAAGTTGTTATCGCACGATCCGTTCTCTCTACCGTCGAGCACTAACATGGCCCTGGCAAAAACATCTCCGCAACTTGGTCCATCTGCGCACGTCGATACATTTACACGCGACAACCTGCCGCCGTTTGATCAATGGCCTGATTTCCTGCTTGAGCGCCCGGAATTCCAATACCCGGAGCGCCTCAATGCGGCGGTTGAGCTCACCGATCGCATGGTTGAACGTGGATTCGGCGACCGCGTTGCACTGATCGGAAACGGCCGCCGGCGCACCTACAAGGAGCTGACGGATTGGTCCAATCGTGTCGCTCATGCGCTGGTCGAGAACTACGGCGTCAAGCCTGGCAATCGTATGCTGATCCGTTCTGGCAACAATCCCGCCCTGGTCGCCGCCTGGCTCGCGGCGACCAAGGCCGGCGCCGTGGTCGTCAATACCATGCCGTTGTTGCGCGCGGGCGAGCTCACGAAGATCGTCGACAAGGCGCAAATCGGCCTCGCGCTCACCGACACGCGCATCGCCGACGAGCTGATCGCATGTGCCAAGGACAGCCGCTTCCTCAAGCAGGTCGTTGGCTTCGATGGAACGTCAAATCATGACGCCGAGCTCGATCGCATTGCCCTCGACAAGTCTGTGAAGTTCGACGCGGTGCCGACCGGGCGTGACGACGTGGCACTGCTCGGCTTCACGTCGGGGACCACCGGAGAGCCGAAAGCGACAATGCATTTCCATCGCGATCTGCTGATCATTGCGGACGGCTACGCGCGGGAAGTGCTGAACGTGATACCTGATGACGTATTCGTTGGCTCACCGCCGCTCGCCTTTACATTCGGGCTGGGTGGGTTGGCGATTTTTCCCTTGCGCTTCGGCGCCACGGCGACGCTTCTGGAAAATGCCTCGCCCGCCAACATGATCCAGATCATCGAAAACTTTAAGGCGACGATCTGCTTCACGGCGCCGACCGCCTATCGCGCCATGCTGGCAGCGATGGAGCGGGGGGCCGATCTGTCGTCACTGCGCATCGCCGTTTCCGCCGGCGAAACGCTGCCGGCGCCGGTCTTCGAAGATTGGCGGCGCAGAACCGGAAAGTCGATCCTCGACGGTATCGGCACCACTGAAATGCTGCACATCTTCATTTCCAACCGCCTCGATGATGCCCACCCCGGCGTCACGGGGCGCCCGGTGACCGGATATGAAGTGAAGATCGTGGATAGCGATATGAATGTCGTGAAGCCGGGCACTGTCGGGCGGCTTGCGGTGCGCGGGCCGACCGGCTGCCGCTATCTCGCCGATGCGCGGCAGAAGTCCTACGTGGACCACGGCTGGAATTTGACCGGCGACGCCTACTTTCAGGACGAAGAAGGCCGTTTCCATTTTGCCGCGCGCGCCGACGATATGATCATCTCGGCTGGCTACAACATCGCCGGGCCGGAGGTCGAAGCGGCGTTGCTGTCGCACGCCGAAGTGGGCGAATGTGCCGTGATTGGCGCACCCGATATCGAGCGCGGGCAGATCGTTACGGCTTTCGTCGTTCTCAAGGCGGGAGTCGACGGCGATGCCGCTTGCGTGAAACGGCTGCAGGATCACGTGAAAACGGTGATCGCGCCCTATAAGTATCCGCGCGCGGTCAAGTTTGTCGACGCCCTGCCGAAGACCCAGACAGGCAAGATCCAGAGGTTCAAATTGCGCCAGCAAGTTCAGCCATGAGCAAGAACGCGTTGGAATTTCTTCAACCCAAAAATTGGCTGCCGCCCAAGGGCTATTCCAACGGCGTCGCCGCCGAGGGACGCCAAGTTTTTGTCGCCGGTCAGATTGGGTGGAACGAGCGATGCGAACTCGTGAGCGATGATTTCGTGCGGCAGGTCGAGCGCGCCCTCGCAAACATCGTACAGGTGTTGGCGGAAGCGGGGGGTGAGCCTCGCCATCTCACGCGCCTGACCTGGTTCATTACCGACAAGGCGGCATACGTGGCGCGGCAAAAGGAGATCGGGCAGGCCTATCGCCAGGTCATCGGGCGCCATTTTCCGGCGATGACCCTGGTCGTGGTCGCGGGGCTGCTCGAGCAGGGCGCAAAAGTTGAAATCGAGGGGACGGCCGTTATTCCTGCCAAATAAACGTTCCCGAATGTCCGCTTTGGGCCACTAGCGGACATCAGCCCAGATGCGCGATGGATTTGTCGCTAGGTAATTTTCCGGAAGCAACGGTTTGATCTGTATCAATTGCTAAGGCCGAGGTGTGCCCAAAATTCTTTCTAATAAAGTGGAGGGTGTCATGCACATGAGTAAACCAGTTGGCCGTACTTTACGCCTCAGGAGCGATGAGTTTGTCGCTCTTTGGACTATCGCTCTGTGGACTTTGGCTGCGGCCTA
>DATGDN010000046.1:0-4118 GCA_035310865.1 Pseudolabrys sp.
GCCCGAAGTGGGACGCGCCGCAGCTGAAGAAGCGAGCAATGCGATCCGGGATCATTTGACCGGCGCGCACATGGTGTTCATCACCGCCGGCATGGGCGGCGGCACCGGCACCGGCGCTGCCCCAGTTATTGCCGAGGCAGCGCGTGAGCTTGGCATTCTAACCATTGGCGTGGTCACCAAGCCATTTCACTTCGAGGGCCAGCGCCGCATGCGCCTTGCCGAAGCCGGCATCGCGGAGCTGCAGAAGGTGGTGGACACGCTGCTGATCATCCCGAACCAGAACCTGTTTCGCGTGACCACCGAGGATACCACTATTGCTGGCGCCTTTGCCATGGCCGATCAGGTGCTTTACGCCGGTGTGGCCTGCATCACCGATCTGATCGTCAAGGAAGGTCTGATCAATCTCGACTTTGCGGACGTGCGCGCCGTCATGCGCGAAAAGGGCAAGGCGATGATGGGGCGGGGCGAAGCTTCCGGCGAGAAGCGCGTGCTCGCCGCCGCTGAGGCTGCGATTTCCAATCCGCTGATCGAGGACCCCTCGATCAAGCGCGCCAGCGGCCTACTCATCTCCATCACCGGCGGCAAGGACATGACTCTATTCGAGGTCGACGAAGCGGCCACCCGCATCCGCGAAGAGGCCGACCAGGACGCCAACATCATCGTCGGCGCCATCTTCGACGAAAGCCTGGAAGGCATCGTCCGCGTCTCGGTGGTGGCAACCGGCATCGACAACGCCGGCCCGACGTACCAGATAAAGCCTGCGGAAAGCGCCCTCAGACAGCTCGCCGGCAAGCTGCGCAACGACAGCCGTCGCATTGACGACCGCAGCGAGTTACCTGCCCCGCCGCCGCAGTCCGAACGGCCACAACAGCGGCCGACGGCCCGCCGCCCCGAAGGACGATCGGCGACGCCGATTTCGGAATATGCGCGCAAAGCGGCTCCGCAGGGCCTTGATCCGAACGGCCGCTCCTCTCCTGGGCGCAATTTAATCGAGGATGATGTTCTCGATATCCCGGCCTTCCTGCGCCGCAAGGCCATCTGAGCAGCCAATGGAAGATTAATCAGTAGTTAACCATGCGGTCGCCTAATGCGAACGATTGGGGAGAATTAGAAAATAATCACCATGTCGAACCCTGCGACGCCACGGAAGTCCATACGTTTTTGCGGCCAATCCTACCTCGCGTTTGTGCTCACGCCGGAACCGCCGATCTTCGAGTGGCTTGCCAATTTCGATGAGTGGAGCAGCCAGTTCGCGGAATACTTCGCCGACAAGCCGATAGTGCTCGACGTGTCGGCCGTGAAGTTGAGCAATGCCGCAATCGTGCACCTCGTCAACGAGCTGCGGACGCGCAACATTCGCATCCTGGGGCTGCAAGGGATCGAGCAGTCCGAGCTCGGGCCTGACTTTCCCCCCGTTTTGAAAGGTGGCCGTGCGGTGACAGTCGCCGAGCCGCCGGAGGCAGCACCGCGCGACTCCCAACCTCCTCACAAGGAACCGGCATCGCTGTTGTTGGAAAGCCCGGTGCGCTCGGGCCAGTCAATTGTTTTCCCAAACGGCGACATTACGGTGCTCGGCTCGGTCGCCTCAGGCGCCGAAGTCATTGCCGGCGGCTCGATCCACATTTATGGCGCTCTTCGAGGCCGCGCCTTCGCGGGTTTGGCAGGAAACCGCGGTGCGCGCATTTTCTGCAACCAAGTCGAAGCCGAGCTGCTCGCCATCGACGGCCATTACCGAATCGCTGACGAAATCGAACCGAGCCTGCGCAGCAAACCCATACAGGCTTGGCTGCAAGGCGACGTGATCTTTATTACCTCTCTCAACTGAAGCCGTCTTTTAGGAAAAAGCACAATGGCAAAGGTCCTGGTTGTGACATCTGGCAAAGGCGGGGTCGGCAAGACCACGTCAACCGCTGCCCTTGGTGCAGCACTCGCTCAGTCCGGCGAGACCGTGGCCGTGGTCGATTTCGACGTCGGCTTGCGCAATCTCGATCTAGTCATGGGCGCCGAACGGCGGGTGGTATTCGACTTCATCAATGTGATCCAAGGTACCGTCAAACTTTCGCAGGCGCTGATCCGCGACAAGCGTCTCGATACATTGTGGCTGCTCCCGGCTTCGCAGACCCGCGACAAGGATGCACTCACCGCCGACGGCGTTGCCAAGGTCGTCGCGCAGCTGCGCCAGAAGTTCGATTGGGTGATCTGCGACAGCCCGGCAGGCATTGAGCGCGGAGCGACGCTCGCCATGCGGCACGCCGACGCCGCTGTCATTGTGACCAACCCGGAGGTTTCCTCGGTACGCGATTCCGACCGCATCATCGGTCTGCTCGACGCCAAAACCGAGAAAGCCGAGAGGGGTGAACGGGTCGAGAAACACTTATTGATTACGCGCTACGACCCGGTGCGTGCCGGCAAAGGGGAGATGCTGAGCATCGAGGATGTGCTTGAAATTCTCTCGGTTCCTCTTCTCGGGGTCGTGCCGGAGAGCCAAGAAGTGCTGCGCGCCTCCAATATCGGGGCGCCGGTCACCCTGTGCAACGCTTCAAGTGCACCGGCCCGTGCCTATTGCGACGCAATGCGTCGCCTCAAGGGCGAAAACGTGCCAATGACAATACCCAGTGACCGGAAGCATCTGTTCGGCAAACTCTTCAGACGGAGAGCTGCATGAGCATCTTCAACTGGTTCAACTGGAAGTACCAGCGTGGCTCGGCACCTGTTGCGCGCGATCGGCTCAAGGTTCTGCTCGAGCATGAAGGAAGGCGCGGCGTTAAGCCCGACCTCTTGGGCCTCTTGCGCGGGGAAATCGTGGCTGTGATCTGCCGTCATGTCACGGTGAAGCCGGAGAACGTCCAAGTGAAAATGAATCGTGGCGCAACGGTTTCGACGCTCGCGATCGACATCGAAATCCCCTGCTTAGTATGACGATATGATCGGTTCGGCTTGAGCTTTCCAATTTGCGTACTTGCGGTCCGCGGTGCGGCCGCCCAACGCGGAGCAGACAAATGTTCGGGAAAAAAGCATTAATGGACAATCTCGGCCGCGAGCTCGATCGCGCACGCGGCAAACGTGCCGCCCTAGCATCCAAACGCGACGCACTTGCTTCCGATGTCACGAAACTGACGGCGCAGATCGCCGAGTTGGAAACCCGCCTCTCTGAGCAAAACGATCGGCGCAAGCGCGAGCGCGTTGTGGGCGATATCGAGGAGATGAAAAAGCGGCTCAAAGAAACAGCTAAGACATTTGCACCAGCAATTGGCGGACTCTGCGACGCCACCCAGACGGCAGCGGCAGTCGTTCCGGAAGCTCGCGAGCTTAATAGCTATCTGTTAGCTGTTGGGACCGAAGTCGATACGGTAATCGATTTCTTGTTGCGCGAACTGGAGCAACAGGCGGCAGCGGTGCGCGCCGGTCAGGCGGTACCGGACCTGCCGCAATCGACCAACGAGGCGCCCCCTCCTCCGAAAAACGATGATCGCTTGCTTCGTTTTCGGAATTGGCTGCGTCGCAAAGAGGAGGAGGAAAAAAGGGATACAGATCGGCGCAGCGCAGCTGCGTGAATAATCCAACGCCGCGGCCACTTGACGTCACGCCCCCGAATAAAAGGGCCGGTCTCCTTAATTGCATAAAAATTTCGCTTGTGCGAATTCGATCGAACGCCCGCGAGGGCAATGGGAGGAGGTAGGGGGCCCAGCGTTCCTCACCGCACCGCCCTCTCGACACTGCGGGACAAAACCCACCGTCCCTTTCCTTCTGTCTGTGACGGCACCATCAGGCGAAATCACGCAAGCAAGTTGCGGACCCGCCACTACCCTGCTCACATCACTGTGGTGCGCCGCGGCGATCCAGGCGACTCGATGTTCTTTATCTCGAACGGCGAGTCGAGGTCCGCCTGCCGCGCCGCGCGGCTTCTTCGGCGAAATGGTCGACCGCGGGCCGCGCAGCGCCACGGTGATCACCACGAAGCCCACGGTATTGCTGGTGCTCTTCGCCAGCGATTTCTATCAAATTGCATCCAAGATCCCCTCGCTGGCCGAGGCGATTGAAATCGAAGCCAGACGCCGCCAGGCAGAGAACCAGGAACGCGGAGCACGGTGAAATCCCCCGAGCGCCGCCTCCTGGCG
>DATGDN010000047.1:0-2969 GCA_035310865.1 Pseudolabrys sp.
GCCAAATCACGAAGCAATGCTTTAAGCAACGCGCCGGCACTCGGCTTGCGGTGCGGGCGGCCTGGCGCGTCGACCCTGGAGGAAGGGTCACTCAGCGGTGCATCAGAGTACCGACACCATGATCGGTTAGCAGCTCGAGCAACACGGCGTGCGGTACCTTGCCGTCCATGATGACGACACCTTCGACGCCCTGATCGAGCGCGTAGATGCATGTCTCAACTTTGGGAATCATGCCGCCGGAAATCGTGCCGTCAGCGATCAGCTTCCGCGCATCTGCGACTGACAAGTCCGTAATCAGGTTCTTCGACTTGTCGAGTACGCCGGGTACGTCGGTGAGCAACAGCAGGCGTTTCGCCTTCAAAGCACCGGCAATTGCTCCTGCAAAAGTATCGGCGTTGACGTTGAACGTCCCGCCGCTCGCAGACGTCGCCACTGGCGCCAAAACAGGAATCATTTCTCGGCCTATCACCTGATTAAGCATGGTGATGTCGACCTTTTCGGGCTCGCCGACAAATCCGAGATCCACAACCTTTTCGATGTTGGAATCGGGATCAACGACAGTGCGGCTGACCTTGCGTGCCTGCACCATATTGCCGTCCTTGCCGCACAGGCCGATCGCCTTGCCGCCGGCGGCGTTGATGTAGCCGACAATCTGCTTGTTGATCGACCCGGCCAGCACCATTTCGACGATCTCGACGGTTTTCGCATCGGTGATGCGCAAGCCGGCGGCGAATTCGGACTTGATGCCGAGTTTCTTGAGCATGGCCTCGATCTGGGGACCGCCGCCATGCACGACGACCGGATTGATCGCTGTCTGCTCGAGCAGAACGATGTCACGCGCAAAATCGCGCGCCATCTGCTCCTGTCCCATGGCATGCCCGCCGTATTTAACCACCACGGTTTCCTCATCGTAACGCTGCATATGCGGCAGCGCTTCGGACAGGATACGGGCCTGCTCTTGCGGGTCGATCTTGGGGGCTTTGCTCATCGCTTCGGCCTTATGCGGTCGCCGGCGGTTCTAGCCGATGCGGCTATCGTTCGACAATGCATTAGCTCTTTCTTTCCGCGATCAGGCGGGCAATGGCCGCGCGCAGTTCCGGCACCCCTGTCCCATCATGCGAAGACGTCGCGAGTATCGTCGGGAAGGCGGCCGGCCGCTTGGCCAGCGCCAGTTCTACCTCGGCGATACGGGCGGCGAGGTCAGCCGGTCTTATCTCATCGCATTTGGTCAAGATGATCTGGTGGCTGACGGCCGACTGGCCAAGCACGTTGAGCGCCAAGTCATCTGCCGGTTTGAGCCCATGTCGTGCATCCACCAGTACGTAGACACGGGCGAGGTTGCTGCGCCCGCGCAGGAAGGCGTCGATCAGCGCCGTCCAGGCCGCGATCTTTGTCTTCGCGGCGGCGGCGTAGCCATAACCTGGCATGTCCACCACGTTGAGACTTCCGCCACCGGTAAAAAAAATGAGTTCCTGCGTGCGCCCCGGCGTGCGCGAGATGCGCGCGAGATTTTTGCGGCCGGTGAGTGCATTGATCAGGCTTGACTTGCCGACATTCGAGCGACCCGCGAATGCAATCTCGATGCCGCGCATCACGGGCAGCGAGGCGA
Source organism: Pseudolabrys sp. (assembly GCA_035310865.1). Classification (GTDB taxonomy): domain Bacteria; phylum Pseudomonadota; class Alphaproteobacteria; order Rhizobiales; family Xanthobacteraceae; genus Pseudolabrys. The sequence goes on from DATGDN010000047.1 coordinate 1,610, forward strand.
GCGTGCCGGCGGCTGCGGTGAAGCGCCACTCGCCAGCAAACAAACGCCGGCCGGCTTCAATTTCCGCGCGGGTGAAGTCTTTGTCCATCAGTTGTCATGCCCAGGCATCCCGATCAGGGACGATTGATGTCAGTACAGACGAGATCGCCGGGACAAGCCCGGCGATGACAAGCACAGATCAGAATTGCAGCTTCATTGCTGCGGCTTTTTCTTTACTAGGAACGTCTTGATGTTGTCGAACAGTTCGATTTTGGCGCCGTGCTTGCGCATGATCACGCTCTGCTGCACGACCGACAGCGAATTGTTCCACGCCCAGTAAATCACCAGCCCGGCCGGGAAGTTTGCCAGCATGAACGTGAATATGAGGGGCATCCAGTTGAAGATCATCGCCTGCGTCGGATCGGGCGGCGCGGGATTGAGTTTCATCTGAACCCACATCGTCACGCCCATGATGATGGGCCAGAGGCCCAGATGCAGGAAGGGTCCGATCATCGGCAGGACCGTCGGATCGAATGGAATGAGGCCGAACAGATTGAAGATGTTGGTCGGGTCTTGCGCCGACAGATCGTGAATCCAACCAAAGAACGGCGCGTGGCGCATTTCAATGGTAACGAACAAGACCTTATAGAGCGAGAAAAAGACCGGGATCTGGATCGCGATCGGCAAGCAACCGGCCAGTGGATTGATCTTTTCCTTCTTATACAGCGCCATCAGCTCCTGTTGCTGCCTGGCCTTGTCGTCGGGGTAGCGTTCGCGCAGCGCGGTCATTTGCGGCTGCACAGCCTTCATCTTCGCCATCGAGGCGTAGGATTTATTGGCAAGCGGGAAGAATGCAATTTTGATCAGCACGGTCACGATCAGGATCGCGAGTCCGAAATTCCCAACAAGCCGATAGAGGTAGTCGATCGCAATGAACAAAGGCTTGGTGATGAAATAGAACCAACCCCAGTCGATCAGAAGGTCGAATCTATTGAGTTTGAGCTGCTTGTCGTAATTGTTGACGACTCCCACTTCCTTGGCGCCGGCGAACAGCCGCGCGTTGGCCGAAGCGCTCGCGCCCGGTGCAATCATTTGCGCATCGAGCAAATAGTCGGTCTGATAGGTCTTGGTCGTGCCAAGCGCGCCGATCGAGAAACGCGCTTTCAGATGCGCGTTTGCATCCGGCAGCAGCGTGGCGGCCCAATACTTGTCCGTAATGCCGAGCCAGCCGTTTGTCACATCGAAATTGACGACCTTTTTTTCCTCGATGTTCTTGTAGGTGTATTCCTGCAAGCCCGACTCGCCGAGCACGCCGATAAGGCCCTCGTGCAGAATGTAATATCCGGCGGTCGGCGGCGTCCCATGGCGAGAAATCAGTCCA
>DATGDN010000048.1:0-9124 GCA_035310865.1 Pseudolabrys sp.
TCGTCTTGGAACTGGAAATAATTTCTGTAACGCGGGCGACCGACATGGCATCCTCCGTTGTCGAAAAGACGCCATTGCGGTCTTCCTTTGTGGTTTTTTCGCTTCACTTAAGATGCAGCCAGCGATGCAAATAAGGGCGCAGCGCTTGGCAGCGCGCCCATCCCCAGTTACCTTCATCCAAAATCCGCGCCCAGGATCATCGACTTGTCCGACACCGCCGTCACCGCGAAAATCGTCCGTCCCGCTGCCCCGTTGCGGCCCTGGTATCTCGTGGCGTCTGCCGTCGCTTTCGCGGTGATGATCGTAGCGATCCTGAGCCCGAGCCTCTGGTTCCTGAATTTCGTGCACGTGATGGCGGGTGCTCTCTGGACCGGCATCGATCTTTTCATGGGCTTCGTCATCGGTCCCATCATGCGCAGCGTGTCCTTCGAAACCCGCCGCGCCATCATCGCCGGGCTGGTCCCGCGCACGCTGATCCTGATGCCGACATTGTCGATCATCACGTCGACCTCCGGCTGGTTTCTCGCGGTGCGCATGGGCTTCCTCGATCTCAGCTATCCCGAGTTCTGGTGGGTCATTGCCTCGCTCGCCATCGTCACCGTGCTCACGGTGCAGGGGCTCGGCTACCTGCTGCCGGCCAACCTGCGTCTCTATTTCGAGGTACAGAAAGCGGAGCCGGACGGGCACAAGATGGCGCGCTGGATGAAAACTTACGTGCGCGTGGTGGCGGTGCAGGGGACCATGCAGGTCGCCATCATAGTCGTCATGGCACGTTTCGCTACGGGGTTCTGATTAGACATGCGTGCCGGAGTCTCGAAGATCAATCCCAATCTTTTCACGACGCGCCCCGAGATCGAGGGCACATTCGGCGTCGTCGCGTCCACGCATTGGATAGCGACCGCCGTCGGCATGGCGGCGCTTGAGAAAGGCGGCAATGCCTTCGATGCGGCCGTGGCGACCGCGTTCGTCCTGCAGGTGGTCGAGCCGCATCTGAATGGGCCGGGCGGCGACGTGCCGGTCATCCTCTATGAGGTCAAGCGCGGCAAGCCCGAGGTTGTTTGCGGGCAGGGGCCGGCGCCGGCTGCGGCGACGATCGCGCGCTTCCGCGACCTTGGTCTCGACATCGTGCCGGGGACCGGACTGCTCGCCGCTTGCGTGCCGGGCATGTTCGATACCTGGATGCTGCTGCTGCGCGACTATGGAACGATGCGCGTCGCGGATGTGCTGGCGCCTGCGATTTCCTACGCGCGCAACGGCCATCCGCTTGCCGAGCGGGCCAGCGCCACCATTGCGACCGTGGAAGATCTGTTTCGGGACCACTGGCCGACCTCGGCGGCCGTCTATCTGCCTGACGGAAAAGTGCCGGCACCCGGCGTTCTGTTCGCAAATCGCGCATTGGCGGAAACATACGAACGCGTGCTGCGCGAAGCTTCGGATGCAGGCGGCGACCGGGTGAAGCAGATCGAGCGTGCGCGGCAGGTGTGGTCGCAAGGTTTCATCGCGGACGCGATCGATAAGTTTTGCCACACGCAGAAGGTCATGGATGTCACGGGCACGCCGCATTGCGGCCTGCTCAACGGCGCCGACATGGCGCGCTGGCAGGCGCACGTGGAAGCGCCGCTCACCTATGACTACGGCCGCTACAAGGTATGCAAGGCGGGCGTCTGGAGCCAGGGGCCGGTGATGCTGCAGCAACTGGCGCTGCTGCGCGGCTACGACCTCGACGGCATGGACCCGGCCGGGCCGCAGTTCATTCATCTGCAGGTCGAATGCGCCAAGCTCGCCTATGCCGATCGCGAAGCCTTCTATGGCGACCCTGATTTCGTGAAAGTGCCGATCGAGACGCTGCTCTCGGAAAAATATAACGCCGAGCGCCGCAAGCTGATCTCGAACAAGGCGTCGTTCGATCTGCGGCCGGGGTCGCTCGCCGGCTATGGCGGAGCGATCCAGATACGGCGCGAGGAAGGGCCGCGCGCTGCCGTCGGTTCGCTCGGTGCAGGCGAGCCGACCGTGGGCCGGCTGGGAGAAGTCTTCGGCGACACCGTGCACTTCGATATCGTCGACCAGGCGGGAAACATGGTGTCATCGACACCGTCCGGCGGCTGGCTGCAATCATCCCCGGTCATTCCCGAGCTCGGCTTCTGCCTCGGCACGCGCGCACAGATGTTCTGGCTTGATGAAAAACATCCCGCGGCGCTGATGCCGGGAAAAAGGCCGCGCACGACATTGTCGCCGACGCTCGCGCTGCGTGACGGCGAACCTTATCTCGCCTGGGGCTCGCCCGGCGGCGATCAGCAGGATCAATGGACCGCGCAATTTTTCCTGCGTCACGTGCACGCGAAGATGAATTTGCAGGAGGCGATCGACGCGCCGGCGTGGCACTCGGAGCATTTCCCGATCTCGTTCTGGCCGCGCACGTCGCGGCCGGGCGTGCTGGTGGTCGAATCCCGCGTTCCCGAGGCGACGGTGAAGGAATTGCGCAAGCGCGGCCACGAGGTCGAAGTGGGGCCGGGCTGGTCGGAGGGACGGCTCACCGCTGCATCACGGGTCGGCAAGCGCTGCCGTGCCGCCGCCAATCCGCGCGGCATGCAGGGATATGCGGCCGGGCGGTAGTTTTGGGTGCATTCACCTGCCGCGGGCACGTATTACCTCTCCCATAGGGAGAGGTCGCCCGCCGAAGGCGGGCAGGTGAGGGGGGTGCAAAATCGAGAGTCCCAAACCCCCTCACCCCCCTCTCTCCCCAACGGGGAGAGGGGGCACGCAGTGCATGCGGCAGCTGCTTCCGGTTTGATTCGGTCACACCCTAGAAATCCGTGTCCTCTTCCTCGTCGGCCGCCGCCGCGATGCGTTTTGTCTCGCGCCGGTGTTGCCAGACTGCCAACACGATCGAGAGCACCGATGCCGCGAGCATGGCGCCGGAAATCGGCCGCGTGATGAAAAGCCACGGATTTGCGTCGGTGGAGACCGCCTGGATCAAATTGGCCTCGATCTGGTCGCCCAGCACGACGCCCAGGATCAACGGCGCAAGCGGGATGCGTGCCTTCACCATCGCATAGCCGATGATGCAGAAGAGAGCGAGAATATAGACATCGTTCATGCTGTTGCTGAGTGCATAGGCACCGATCACGCACAGCACCAGCACGATCGGGATCAGCATCGACTTCGGCATCATGATGATGCGCATCCAGACGCGCGACCCGGCCCAGATCACCGCGACCATCAGAGGCAGCGCCACCAGGTAGGCGGCGTAGATTCCATACGCGACTTTCGGGTGCTGCGTGATGAACAACGGGCCCGGCTGGATGCCGTGGATAGTCAGCGCACCCATCATCACCGCGGTCACGGCATCGCCGGGAATACCGAACGCCATGATCATCATCAGCGAGCCGGCGACGTTCGCGCTGTTCGATGCTTCCGATGCGACGATGCCTTCAGGAACGCCGGTGCCGAATTTTTCCGGCCGCTTGGAGAACTTCTTGGCCTGGTCGTAGGCCATGATGTTGGCGGCGCTGCCGCCGATCGCCGGCAGCACGCCGATCACGATGCCGATGAACGTGACCCAGAGCAGAATGAACGGACGGCAAAGGATGTCCCAGAACACCGACAGGTGCGACACCTTCAGGCTGAGCTTCGTTGCTGCGGCCGCTTTTGTCGGGTCATAGGCATTGAGCTGCTCGACGTCGGGCATCAATTGGGCGAAGGCGAAGATGCCGATCAGCACGGGCAGAAAGTCCATGCCGCCTTCGAGCTGATGGATGCCCATGGTGAAACGCTGAACGCCCAAAATCGGGTCGGGACCGATGATGGTCACGACAAGCCCGATCGCGCCTGAGAGAAGTCCTTTCGTCACCGAGCGTCCGACCAGCCCCGCGACCATCGACAGGGCAAAGACGAACAGCGCGAAGAATTCCCACGGTCCGAACTCGAGCGCCAGCGAGGCGAAGGGACCAGTGAGTTCGATCAGGCAGAGACCGCCAAGCGCGCCGCCGATGAAGGCCGACCAGACGCCGACCCAGACCGAGCGGCCGGCTTCGCCTTTTTTCGTCATCGGGAAACCGTCGAACGTCGTCGCCACGGCTGACGGCGTCCCCGGAATGCCGATCAGGCTGGCGGTGATCGAACCGCCGGCGGAGCCTCCGACATAGACGCCGATCATGGCGGCAAGGCCCTGCAGCGGATCGAGGCCAAAGGTGAACGGCAGCACGACGATCACCGTCATCGTGATGGTGACGCCCGGAAGTGCGCCGCCGATCACACCTGCGATCGTGCCGATCAGCAGCGGGATCAGGTACTGGAGTTACAGCACCGTCCCGATATGAGTGAGGAGCAACTCGTAATGGTTCACATGTTGCTCCACGTGCCGCGCGGCAGCAACACCGACAGATAATCCTGGAAGATCAGGAAGCAGATCAGGCTCGTTGCTGCCGCGATCAGCACGGCGAGAGCCCAGTGCTTGTTGCTGCGCGGCCATTCCAGCGTGACTTGCAAGGCGAGCACGAACAGGAACGTCGAGATCCGGAATCCGAGCGGCGGCAGCAACGCAATGTAGAGGCCGAATTCAATAAAGGTCGCGAGCACGAGCCGGTAGTTCGGCGGTGAGCCCGCAGCCGGCGCCGCAGCGGCGGGTGCGCCCGCGCGTGCGGCCCGCATCGCCCGCAAATCGAGCGCGATCAAGATCACGCTCAGGATCATGAGCAGCAGCAGCACGACACGCGGATAGAACGCCGGCCCGATCGGAACAATCGCGGCCGGCGGCAGTCCGAATGTCTGCGTCAGCAATGCGATGCTGATCGCGAGGCAGACGAGCCCCGAAATACCGTCTCGGCTCATCATTCGCGCTTGAGCAGCCCGAGGGCCTTGGAGATATCCTTGGTCTGCACGTCGGTCTTCTGCAGATAGGCCGCGTACGCCTTTGGATCCATGTAGCGCACTTCGGTGCCCTGCAGGAGCATCGCCTTGGCGTATTCAGGCTCCTTCGTCGCCTTCGCGCAGGCGTCATTGAGCTTGGCGATGACGTCGGCGGGCGTGCCCTTCGGCACCATGATGCCGCGGTTGACGGAATACTCGACGTTGTAGCCGAGTTCCTTCAGCGTCGGGACATCTTCAAGTCCGGTGGTGCGTTTTTCCGACATGTTGGCGAGGAAGCGCAGCAGGCCGGCATCGACCTTGCCCTTCTGCGTGAGGTTGCTGTCGCCAACATCGATATGCCCGCCGAGCAGCGCGTTCATGCGCTTGGCCGTACCGTCATACGGAACGTATTTGAAGGTGACGCCGGCGGCGTTAGCCGCAATTGCAATCGAATATTGGCTGGTCGATCCCAACGAGGCGCCGACCACGATCTGGTCCGGACGCTTCTTTGCATCCTCGACCAGTTCCTTGAACGTCTTCCAGGGAGTCTTGGCTCCGACGGTGATGACGGACGGGGTTGACGCGACCATGCAGACCGGCTCGAAGGCCTGGTCATACTTCAGGTCGATCATTCCGGCGAAATAGACGGAATGGATGTAATCGTGCGCGCCGTAGATCGTGTAGCCGTCGGGCGCCGCGCCTGCCGCTTCGCGCTCGCCGACGGTGCCGGAGGCGCCGCCGACATTCGCAATCACGATAGGCTGGCCGAGGTATTTCTGAAGGAGGGGAGTCAGGGGCCGGAAGATCAGGTCGGTATCGCCGCCCGCCGCCCACGGGACAATCAGCTTGATCGCCCGGTCGGGATAATCGGCTGCGAAACTGCTCGCGCTGGCCATGACCAGGGCGATCGCCGACACCAGTGTTCTCGCTGTTTTGCGCTTCATCACGAGCATCCTCCCAACGCGTTTTTCTTTATTCTTAACGATAAGGCCCCGAACTATAGCCTCATGCGAGGCATGCTCAAGCCCTCAACCTGAGGTGGGGTTCCCGGTCACCTGCGGCGCGAACCCTGCGGCCGGCGCTTGCGGCCGGACCCATTGAGCCGCCCCAGTTCGCGGGTCGACGGCATCCGCATATCGGCAGTCTGCTCGTCCCGCGCCAGATTTTCGATGATCGACAGCAGCACTTTACGCGTCCGGGTGATATCGGCAGAGCGGACGCGGCGAACGGCGATCCGGTTGACGCGCTCGGCGAGCGGCACGAGCTTTTTTCGCAGGCGTCGGCCTTTCGGCGTGAGAAAGACGAAGATCTTCTTGCGGTCGTCGCCGCGTCTGCGGCGAACCACGTGGCCGAGCCGCTCCATCGCCCGCACGGCAGAAAACGTCGTCGGCTCCATCACGCCGGCCTGTTCGCTCAATTCCCGCTGGGTCAACCCATCGGATTCCCAGAGGATGCGCAGGAACGTCCAATGCCCGAACGATACGGCATGTTCGCCGAGCCGCATCTGCAACGCCCGTACAAGTGCGCGTGTTGCATCCTTTACCAGATGCGCAAGACGGTCGTTTGGCACTGCCTCGCGCCAGTGACGGAGGATCGACTGCGTGCTCGGCGGCGGCCTGCTCATGGTGCCTCACCGGGATTGAGAGCCACGTCGCATCCTTCGCGCGACGACCGCAGCATCGCCAGCAGGACTTCGACCGTCGCCATTCCCCAGCGGCCGTCATGAAAGGGCGCCTTGCCATGCACGACGGCTTCATAAAGCTCGTCGATGACTTCGCCGCGCGGCACTTTCGGCGGCGGCAGGGGTTCAAGACGGGCCGATCCATTCTGATAGATCACGACGCCGTTCGGCGCCGCACGAAGATCGGCGAGTTCGCAACTCACCACGAGCGTGCCGAAGTGCTGATGTGCGGCAGCTTCGCCGGCGGCCGCACGGAATTCGGCGCCGCCGTAATTGCGTGCATTCTTGAAGGCGGTTTCGTCTTCCGCCGATTTAAAAGTTCGTCGCGGTTGCGCACCGTAAGCCGCCTTCGCCTGGCCCATTTCGCCGATCCAGCCTTCGAATTCATCGGAATCGAAGTGGCCGTAGCCGCTGTAGACGAGGGAGGCGAAGACGCCGTTTTCGAAGGTGAGAAGTGCCGCGTATGCGCCTTCGGTCGGCCGGCTTCTATCCCACGATCCTGTCTGTGCACACACGCCGGTCACCGGTGCGCCTGCAATCAATCGCACTACATCGACGTGATGGGCGGCCTGGTTGAAGACCGCGCCGCCGCCTTTCGAGGTGTCGAGTTCTTCGGGACGGCGCGGGCGATAGAGATAGTCGGTGTAGTTGAGCGCGTTGATCATGCGCACTTTTCCGTACGCGCCGCTCTCGACAAGCCTCCGGAGATGCCGGACGGGAGCATCGAAAGCGTGGCTGTGGCCGACCACCACCTGCACGCGGGAACCGCGCGCCGTCTCGACGATGTCGGCACAGTCCTTCAGGGTGAGCGCCATCGGCTTTTCGATGAGCAGATGTTTTCCGGCGCGGGCCGCAAGCGTTGCATGCTCGCGGTGGAACTGATGCGGCGTTGCAACGTACACCGCGTCGACGGCGGGGTCGGCGCAGAGTTCAGCAACGCTGCCATAGGTCGTTGCGGAAAACTCATCGGCAAACCGCTTGCGGGCTTCGGAGCGTGTATCTGCTGCGGCAATCAGCTTCGCTGCCGGATGCCGGGTAAATGTCGGCAACATCACCGAAAACGCGCGGCCGAGACCGGCGACGCCAAAACGAAGAGGAGCAGGAATTGCGTCAGCCATCGACAAGGTCCGGCACATTATTTAGTCTTATCTTAGATATCTAAGAAAGAGCGCGCGACAGGAATTTCTGCCGCCGCGCCGCACGAGGGAACGCCGTCATGATGACTCCCGAGGAAAACGACCTGTTGTGCCGCGTCGAAGGCGATGCGCCGATGGGTCAGATCATGCGCCGTCACTGGATCGCCGCCTGCCTGTCGGAGGAAGTGGCCGAGCCCGACGGCGCGCCCATCAAGGTGCGCCTGCTGGGCGAGGATCTCGTGGTGTTTCGCGACAGCAAGGGGCGCGTCGGCGTGCTCGACGAGTTCTGCTCGCATCGGCGCGCATCGTTGCTGTTCGCCCGCAACGAGGAATGCGGGTTGCGCTGCCTGTACCACGGCTGGAAATTCGACGTGGACGGTAATGTCGTCGAGATGGCCTCCGAGCCGGCGACCAGCCTCATTCCGGAACGCGTCAAGCACAAGTCTTATCCGACGCGCGAGGCGGGCGGGTTCGTGTGGGCCTACATGGGCCCTCCGGAAGAGATGCGGGAATTTGAGCCGTCCGCTTTCGCGCCGAGCCCGGATGTGCGCGTCAGCGCAACGAAGGTGAGGGTGCGCTGCAACTGGGCCCAGATCCTCGAAGGCCAGATCGACTCGGCGCATTCGTCCAGCCTGCATTCCTCGGACATGGTGCCGGCGCAGGTCGACGGCGCGAAAGCGACGGAAGCGAACTGGCTGCGTCCTTCGACCGACAAGGCGCCGCGTTTCCAGATCGAGCGCACGAGTTACGGGTTCCGCTATGCCGCCATCCGGCGGCCGATCATGAACGAGGCGACACACGACTACATCCGTACGACGGTTTATATCGCGCCGTATACGGTGCTGATCCCGCCCAACAATGTCCACAATGTCGCGACGCTGCTCACGCCGGAAGACGATCACAACACGATGTTCTATTTCATTGCCTGGAATGGCCCCGACAAACCGGGCATCGATGCCGATGCATGGCGCAAGTTCAACATGCTGCAATGGGGCGTAGACGTCGACCGCGAATTCAATAACGTGCGCACGCGCGCCAATCTCTATGGCCAGGATCGCGGAGCGATGAAAGCAGGCAATTTCACCGGTATCAGCGGCATCCCCAATCAGGATATCGCAATGTGGGAATCGATGGGGCCGATCGGCGACCGCTCAAAGGAAAAGGTCGGCGCCAGCGACGCAGCCGTGGTCGCGTTCCGCCGTCTCATGGTCGACGCGGCGCGCACCATGCAAAGCGGCGGCCCGGCGATCGGAACAACCGAGCCGCGTATTCGGCATGCTACGATCAGTTCGTACGAGGGTGTGGTGCCGAAAACCACAAACTGGCGGAGCCTCGGTGGCGGAAGCGAAGCGCCGCTGCAGCAATCCGCCAGACAGACAGAACCGGCGAAATAAGACGATAAAAAATCAGGGAGGATACGCACGATGAGGTCATCTACAGGCATGTTTGCGCTGGCAGC
>DATGDN010000049.1:0-1929 GCA_035310865.1 Pseudolabrys sp.
AGCGCTTGGGCGTGGGAAATGGAACTACGGCCTTGGACCGAAAAATTCTAGCTGGGCCCGGTTATTCGCGAACCGGGCCGCGTGGCTCTAGCAGTCGCAGTTGCCACTCCAACGCCTGCTACGGCCTGGTACGCAAGAGGATATGCGACGGTACCATCATGCCGCTGGCCATGTCGATGCAAGTCACAATTGGTCATTTCAGTGCCACGAATGGGGCAGACGAATCTGGCCATGCAGGCAATGCAGCTGCTGGCAACGAGCGGCGTGATGGCGGCCGCAGGGGCCATGATCTCGTTGACGTTTGCAGTGTCGCCGCCGCTCACGCTGCTGCCGCCGCGGCCGGTGCCGGTCGACGTCAACGGCAAGGTCATATCGCAACAGCATCAGACCATTGAGACGGTGGGCGCGGTCACCACCGATACTTTCGCCCGCCGCAGCGAGGCGACCGACGACATCCCGCCGATGCCTATTCAACTGCGTGAGGGACTCGAGGGCGTAAGCGGCGGTTTGCGGATGCTGCCGATGCCGCAGGATGCACCGCCGGTGACGCCGCGGCGTGACCCGCTCGAGGGCCTAATCGGCGGCCTGCTAGTGGCGCAGGATGCAGTGCAGGTGACGCAGGTTGGCCACCAAGATCCCGCCGTCGCACCGCAGCCTGAGCAGCAGGGGTCGGCCATGGCAATGGTGCAGGAGCCGCCAGCGCAGCCATCCGACGCCTGCGCCCGTCGCGGCCTGCGTCGGATCTACTACACCCAAAACCATCACCGTTATTGGCGCTGCGCAGGTCGGCGATAATTTTATTTTTTGCAGACGGCATGGGCCAAGTCAAAACCGGTTACCGTCGCCGTGCTGAAACGCGCAATTGAGGGGCGCAAGACCGCTGCGTTGGCCGATTTTTTATGCCACCTGCTTTAACAACAGCGTTCGGTGCCGAGGCGGCGCAGTTGCGTGGCAGAGATCGCCTCAATTTTTTATACAGGACGATACGCTTAACGACATAGCCGACATCGCCGCCGTAGAACACATGGGTGACATTGGGCACCGGAACAACCACGAAGCGGCCGGCGTGGGCCGACAATGCCGCCTTGATCCGCTGCTTAACGGCGAAGAACGGCGATGGATTTGTGTTGCCGATGCCGTGTGTCACGCACCGCAATACAGACCTAGTCGACGTGGCCACCGTTTCGTGGCTAGGCAAGCTTCATAAAAATACTAAGGCCTAAATGTGTGATCGCCTCGGCTGAGGCACTGCGCCGCGAAGCCAATCTGTCCGCGAAGTCAAGAATAGTAATGTCCGCGGAGCTGGATTGACATTGGTGGAGAAAATTCATGGAGACCGTAAAATATAAGACAGCACTGATCGTCGGTGCTGGCGAGGGCTTGAGCGCGGCTTTGGCGAGGCTCTTCACAAGCGAAGGCATCCGCGTGGCATTGGCAGCCCGGCAAACTGGCAAACTCGATGCGCTTTGCAAAGAGACTGGTGCCACGGCCTATACATGCGATGCGACTAGTCTAGATGAAGTAACCGGCCTATTTGCCGCGGTCGAGCGCGACTGTGGCAGCGCACCGGACGTTGTCGTCTATAATGCGGGTGCGCGGCTGCCTGGCGCACTTGTGGACCTGGTCCCTGCCGATGTTGAGAAAGCTATCGCCATCAGTGCGTTTGGTGGCTTTCTAGTTGCACAACAGGCATCGCGCCGGATGCTCCTTAACAGGCATGGTGCTATTCTTTTCACCGGCGCATCGGCGAGCGTGAAAGGCTATTCGCAGTCTGCAGCGTTCGCGATGGGCAAGTTCGCGTTGCGCGGCCTTGCACAAAGCATGGCCCGCGAATTGTCGCCGCAGGGCATCCACGTCGCGCATTTCGTGATCGACGGCCGCATTCGCAGCGCCAAGCGGACCGAGCCGGCAGACAAACCGGATTCCATG
>DATGDN010000050.1:0-47064 GCA_035310865.1 Pseudolabrys sp.
CGTATGTCCGCTTGGACCTGCCGCCCAATCAACGGCAAGGCCGACTAAAAGATTGTTCCGCCTTATTCTCGAACCCCATGATGGAAGGGCCTTGGTGCCGATTCCGAAGAGAAGCGCGAGCCCGCGAGCGACATCGACACTGCACTGGTGGATAGCCTGAAAGCGCTTGACCCAAACCGGCCGATTAGAGAAGCGGACATTCGATTGCGCAATCTGCTGGAGGTGGTTAATTGCCGGCGGCCGTGCCCAACGGAATAAGTAACGCAAAATTGGTGCCAATGATGGATACCGGCCGTGTCAAGTCCGCTCCCAACTGTTTCGTAAGCGCATTGATTAAGCGCGTGCCGAGGCGCGTGCTGGTCGCGGGGTCAAATCCAGTCGGCAGGCCGACACCTTCATCACGGACCGATATTAAAACGAGGTCCTTTTCCGTTCGAACAACTCGCACCCAAATCGATCCACCGGAAGAATTTGGATAGGCATGCTTGCCGGCGTTCAAAACTAATTCATTGATGACAAGAGCGACGAGAATGGCGCGATCTGCCGCGAACTGAATTTCCTCGGCCGCTTCCAGTTGAACTTTGCAGGGAGCAACCGCGGTCGCTAGGTCATCAATCACCTCCCGCAGATAAGAGACAAGATCAATATTCTCGTAGTCTGCGTTGTAGGCGAGGCGCTCATAGGCGCGGCCGACAGCCGAAATGCGGGTAGATGCTTCGTTTAGGCGCTCACTCAATGCCGGGTCGCCGACGGCGCTCGCTTGTAGGTGAAGCATGCTGGAGACCACTTGCAGACTATTCTTGACACGGTGGTTGACCTCCTTGAGCAAAATCTGATGGCGCTCGAGGGCAGCTTGTAGCTTGCGCTGGTATTGCTGCTGCTCAATAGCCATGCCGAGGATGTTGGCGGCACCTTGCAGAAATGCGATGTCATGTTCGCTGAACTCGCCTTCGGATCGACTGTCGACTTCGAGCACGCCGTAGGGCGAGCCGTCACCTTGCAAAATGACGTTCATCGCACGGCGAATACCGTGTTCTATGAGCAACTCGGGGGTGCGAAATCGTTGCTCGTTTTCGAGATGATTGGAAATTACGGGTTTGCCCGTCCGCAAGGCATAGCCTGCCGGCGAGGCCAAATCGGCCCCGATGGTGGCATGCCCGACCACGCCCTCGCTCCAGCCGACGCCCGCGCGAACGAGAAGCCTGCTCTCGGCCGGCATGTACTCCATCACTTTGCAGTATTCCGCCCTCAGACCTTCCGCCGTCGCCCTGGCGGTGTGGTTGAGCATTTCAATGAAGCTCGTGCCCTGCAGGGCGACGACACCGAGTTCGGCGAGAAGCTCTTGTTGGCGAATGCGCATACGGAGCGCGCGACCGGTCAAGTCGTCTGCCTGACCATCGCCGGCTTGCTCAACGACCGCTTGTTTCGGTTCAGATGACGGGCTCATAGCTGATTGCATTACCACATGCTGGCGAGCCTGAAATTATTAATGTCCTTGGAACTCTGCGCCTCCGGTGGGGAGCTGCTTTAGACACACAACGGCAAAAGGTCCGCTTTGGGTCATAAGCGGACATTTCGCAGTACAAACGTCATGTTCGCTTTGCCCCCGAAAGCGGACATCAGTCCCGCCAGGCTCGACAGATTACTAACGGCACCAGCTTTGCCGCTGAGGGCAGCCGTATTGGTTACACGCGTACGGACGTGCAAGCCCTTCACCAATGAGAATTGGGCCCACGTCGCGACCGCCAGTCCGCAAAGATTTGCATGTGCTTTGCATAGGGGCTTTCGTCACGGCAAGTGCGCGACTGGTAGTGAAACACCATTCGACGATCCTGTGATGCCAGTCACACAGCGGGCGGTGCCGCGGCATCTAATGTAGTCAACGATCCTCATCGAATAGGAGGGCACCATGCACAAGCAAACTGCAACAATGCGCATCGTGGTTGCCGCCGTGTTCGCCGCGACTGTCGGGGCATCCATACCAACTATCGGCAATCCTCCGGCTGTCGGTTGGACCAGCACAAACATCGTTGCGCCGGTGAGCTATATCGAAGGTCTCTTCAGGCAAGGGAGTTGATCCCTCCCTGTTCCTCCGCCTTGGCCCCGGCTCTCGGGGCTTTTTTTAAGACCGCTGCGAGCAATATCCGCTTTGCCCCCGAAAGCAGACATTGAATGCTCAATTTCAGAATTTATTTTTTTAATTCGCCGAGCGTGCGCAGCTGGGATTTGCCTGTGGGCCGCGCCTGATAAGGCCATCCCGTTACAACGCCAACGGCGGATGTTATTGCAAAGTATCGATCATATAAGGTTTGCACCGCCGGCATGGCCCATCTATCCGCTTTGCGCTTCTGCCTGTTCTTTTGACTTGTCAGAGGCTTCCTGACAGACCAATATTAGTTTTTCTGGGGACTGGGGTCAGCATGCGTAAAAATATCAAAGTCGCCATTGCCGGCGTCGGCAATTGCGCCAGTTCATTGGTGCAAGGCGTAGAATACTATCGGGATCGTGAGGGTGCTGCGCTCGAAGGTGTTATGCGCCAGTCGATCGGCGGGTACCGTTGCAGCGACGTTGAGTTTGTCGCCGCCTTCGACGTCGATCGCCGCAAGGTCGGTCATCCGCTGGAAGAGGCTATTTTCGCAAAGCCGAATTGCACGCGCATCTTTCAAAGCGCGCTTCCGGTGTCGAATGTCATCGTGCAGACCGGTCCGATCCTCGACGGGATCGCGCCGCACATGGCCGACTATCCCGATGAGAACGCTTTCCGTCCGGTCGATCTCGAGCCGACCGATGTCGCCGCAGCGTTGCGCGCGTCGGGAGCCGAGGTGCTCGTGTGCTACCTGCCGGTCGGCTCCGAGCGCGCGGTCAAGCATTACGCGCAAGCCTGCCTCGAAGCGGGTGTAGCCATGGTCAATTGCGTTCCCGTGTTCCTCGCTTCGGACGAGGTCTGGGGCGCGAAATTTCGCGATGCCGGTTTGCCGATCATCGGCGACGACATCAAGAGTCAGGTCGGTGCAACCATCGTGCATCGGGCGCTCGCACGGCTCTTTGCCGATCGCGGCGTCGGCCTCGATCGCACTTACCAGCTCAACACCGGCGGCAATACCGACTTCCTCAACATGCTGGAGAAAAGCCGGCTCAAGTCCAAAAAGGTTTCCAAGACAGAGTCCGTGCAATCGCAGCTGGATGAGCGTCTCGATGCGCGCGACATCCATATCGGTCCGTCGGACTACGTGCCGTGGCAGCAGGACAACAAAGTCTGCTTCATCCGGATGGAAGGGCGCGGCTTCGGCAATGCGCCGATCGAGCTGGAGTTGCGGCTGTCGGTGCAGGATTCCCCGAACAGTGCCGGCGTCGTCATCGACGCGATCCGCTGCGTAAAGCTGGCGTTGGAGCGGGGCGAAGCTGGTCCGCTGGAGGCGCCTTCGGCGTATTATATGAAGAGCCCGCCGCGGCAGCTGCGCGACAGCGTTGCGCTCGATGCATGCAACGCCTTCATCGATGGCCGCCAGTTTGATCTTCCCGGAGAGGAGCAGGGCGTCAAGCTGGCATCCAGCCCGCAGCGCTCATAGCAGACGCAAACGGACTTCGTGCGCGCGGCTATCTCGGGTGTTGTGCTAACCGGTTTAGCGCACGGGCGCACAGGATGAACGAGCCGATCGAAACGCTGCTGTTTGACTTTGGCGGCACCCTCGACGCGGACGGTGTGGCATGGAAGGAGCGCTTCCACGCCCTTTATCGTGCCGAGGGGTTGGACATGACTGGCGACGCTTTTGCGCCTGCCTTCTACGCAGCCGATGACCCGCTTGTCGGAGGCCTTCCGTCCACAATGGATCTCTCCGGGACAATCCATGCATTGACTGCAAACCTCGAAAGCGAGCTGACCCGCCGCTGTGTTGGAAGCAAGACAGAGAGCAGCAGCGATCGTGGCCAGCGCGTCGCATCAGGCTTCATGTCGGAATCTGTCGCCACTTTTGAACGCAACCGGCCGGCTCTCAAGGCGCTGAGCGAACGCTATCAACTGGGCATCGTGTCGAATTTTTACGGCAATCTCGAAGCGGTGTGCGAAAGCGCCGGTCTGTGTTCCTTTTTCAGGGTGATGGTGGATAGTTACTGCGTGGGCGCCGAGAAGCCCGATCCTGCAATCTTTCGCGTAGCCCTCGAAAGGCTTGGGGCGACGCCGGAGAAAACGGTATTCATTGGCGATTCATTGCGCCGCGATCGCGAGGGCGCGCGGCGCATGGGCATGCGCTTTATCTGGATCGCGCCCCAGGATGTCCAGGCGGGGCAAAGCGAGTCCGCGATGACGGACCTACGTGATCTCGCGAAGATCTTACAATGATCCAGACATCCGCTAATCCCGCCCTCCGGGGCGGCATCATTGCTGCAGGCGAGGGAAGCCGCCTGCGCACTGATGGGTATCGCGTCAGCAAGCCGATGGTGCCGGTCGGAGGGCGTCCGCTGATCGATCACGCTCTCGATCGTTTCCGCTCCGTCGGCATTCGCCGTCTGACGATCGTCATCAACGAAGCCAGCGACGACTGCCGGCAATGGCTCAAAGCCCATGCCGGAGATTTCGACCTCGACATGATCGTGCGCTCGACGCCGTCGTCTTACGCCACTTTCCGGCTTGTCGCAGACCGGCTGGTCGATGCACCTGCCGTGGTCACGACGGTCGACACGGTCATGCCGGTCGACCAGTTCCAGACGTTTGTAGCATCGGCCTCGCGGTTTCCAGACGACGCGGTGGTGCTCGGCGTGACCGGCCATGTCGACGATGAAAATCCGTTGTGGGTCACTCTAGATATGTCGAACGGGCGTATCCGTCAGATCGGCGGAAGCAACGGCAGCCACGTGACGGCCGGGCTCTATTGGCTGCCGGCCAAAAGGCTCACCGCTCCCGCGGCCGACTTCGCGCGGTTGCGCGATTATCTCGGGGCACTGGTTGCGGGGGGGCAACCGGTCTATGGCATCGTCCTGCCTTGCGTCTTCGACATCGACCGCGCGCGCGACGTCGTGGCCGCCGAAGGTGCGATCTCTGGTCTTCAGCGCGAGAAGTCCGGGTCATGAGCACGATGACCAAAACGTGCAGAGGCATCTACCGCGAGCCGGACCATTCGCCGGGCCGCATCGATGACGATCGCGCGATCATGGATTGCGTTGGCGAAGCGCTGAAGTCGCGCGGTTTCAGTGTCGAACTTGTCGAGGTCGACGCGGCGTTTGACGGCCGCTGCGCAAACTTATTCGCGATGTGCGAGCGCGGCACAGTGCTTGATCGCCTCGCCGATGCCCAAAATGCTGGCTCGGTCGTGGTGAATTCGCCGAACGCGATTCGCAACACCTACCGTCACAGGATGATCGAGCTTTTCGCCAAGCATCAGGTTGCCTCGCCGGCGAGCCATGTCGTTGCGAGCAACGCGAAAGGACGGCCACCGGCGGCTGCCGTGTGGGTCAAGCGTTATGATTTTCACGCGACCCAGCCCGCCGATGTCATCTATGTCGCGTCGGAGGCGGGGTGGCACGAGGCCCTGGACCGGTTTGCCCGCCGCGGCATTCCGTTCATTATCGCCCAGGAGCATTTGGCGGGTGACCTCGTCAAATTCTACGGTGTGAGAAGCGACACGGCGCCGGTGGATGCCAATTGGTTCGAATGGTTCTATCATCGCGACAAGGGGATGCTTGGGCATTCCTTCGATGCCTCGCGTCTGCGCGACGCAGCGTTCGGTGCTGCGGCCGCTCTGGGCGTGGAAATTTTTGGCGGCGATGCAGTGATTCAGGAAGACGGCAAACCGATGATCGTCGACATAAATGCCTGGCCGAGCTACGCGCGGTACCGTGAGCGTGCCGCGCAGGCGATTGCGGATCACTTGGTGGAGCGTTTCGAGCAGCGCGTGCGTATTGTATCCCGACAAGGAGTTGAGTCATGAAAGGTGCTCCGTCCCGCGACATGGCGTCGGCACAGAAGGACGGCACTGACCGGCGCACCGTGCCTGGTCCCATCTCAAAAACGATCTTCGACCGCGAGGCCGAAGCAATGGCGCCGGGACTGCAATCGATTGCTCTTTACTCGCAAATCGTGGCCGATCGCGCGCAGGGCTGCACGATTTATGACGTCGACGGCAACGAGTATCTCGATTTCATCGCCGGTATCGCAGTTGGCAGCGTCGGCCACTGCCATCCCCATTACATCAAGCGTATCAGCGAACAACTCGCACGGGTCACCTTCGGCAGCTTTACTACCGAGACCAGGGCCCGGCTCCTCGAGCTCGTCAGCGAGCTGCTGCCGGAGGGTATTACGCACATCCAGCTTTTCTCGGGCGGCGCGGAAGCCGTCGAGGCGGCCTTTCGTCTCGCCAAGTCGGCCACGAAGAAATTCGAGTTCGTGGGTTTCTGGGGCGGCTACCACGGCAAGACCGCCGGTGTGATCGGTCTGCTCGGCGGCGGCTATCGCAATCACCAGGGCCCTTTTCCGCCCGGATTGCATCTGTCGCCTTATGCGAACTGCTATCGCTGCCCCTGGAAGCTTGAGCATCCGTCCTGCGGTCTGGCCTGCGCCGATCATCTGCGCAACGTCATCAAGAACGAAACGCAGGACGAAGTCGCGGCAATCATCATGGAGCCGATGCAGGGCACGGCGGGCAACGTCATTCCGCCCGATGATTTTGTTCATGCCGTGCGGGAGATCGCGGACGAGTTCGACGCGCTGCTCATCGCGGATGAGGTGCTGACCGGATTTGGGCGCACAGGGACGATGTGGGCGTCCGACCAATTCAACCTCAAGCCCGATATCATGACGATCGGCAAGGGGATGGGTGGCGGCTTCCCGCTCAGCGGGGTGGCGTCGTCGTTCGAGCTCATGTCCGCCAAACCGTTCGGGGAGCCGAGCGGCAGCTCGTCCAGTTACGGCGGAAATCCGCTGGGCGCCGCCGCTGGTCTTGGCGCCGTCGAGGCCATCATCAACGATAGTCTGGTCGAAAATTCCGCGCGCGTCGGTGCAGTGATGCTCGATGCGCTGAAGAAATTGCAGGAGAAATATCGCTTCATCGGCGACGTGCGCGGGCGCGGCCTGATGATTGGCGTCGAGATGGTGGCCGATCGCAAGACCAAAGAGCCTCTCGACAAGGCCATCACGCTCGCGCTTTTCCATGAGGCCTTGGCGCGCGGCCTCGTCACGATGTCGTACTCGCACGTCATTCGCATCAATCCGCCGCTCGTCATCACCGAGGATGAGGCTTTGCGCGGTGTTGATATTCTCGATCAATCCTTCGCCGCCATTGGGCGGCAATTCGGGCTGGACTGAGGCCGCGTCGCGTGTTGCGTGGCGCTTTTATCGGGTTTGGAAACGTCGCGGCAAAAGGGCACCTGCCCGGCTGGCAAACCGTCAAGGACGTTCAAATCGTCGCCGCGACCGATGCCGTCGCGGCGCAGGGCAGGGCCTTTCTGGAGGCTTGTCCGCGCGGACGCTGGTACGACGACGTGGACGATCTGCTGTCCGACAAGGCGCTTGATTTCGTTGACATCTGCACGCCGCCTAGCAGCCATGCGGCGCTCATCAAGCGCGCCCTCGATGCACATCTTCACGTTCTTTGCGAAAAGCCCCTAGTCACGCGGGTAGGAGACGCGCGAGCCATAACGGCGGCTGCGGCGGGCAGCGGCCGCGCCGTCCATACCGTTCACAACTGGCTCAAGGCCCCGATCTGCGACAGGGTATCGTCGCTCGTCGATGAAGGTGCGGTTGGTACTGTGCGAACCGTCCGCTGGCAGACCTTGCGCACGGAGCCCGCCGTCACCGTTACGTCCGACGGGAGCAACTGGCGCGCCGATCCGGCCGTGGCCGGTGGCGGCATACTGCTCGACCATGGTTGGCACGCGTTTTATTGCGTCGTGCGCTGGTCCGGCATCCCGCGCGGTGTCGGCGCACTCCTGGAAAAGCGCCGCTTTCGCGAATGGCCGATCGAAGATACGGCAACCGTCACCCTCGATCTGGAATCCGGTAGTGCCGACATCTACCTGACCTGGTCCGCGGATGAGCGCGCCAATCGCATCGAAATCGAAGGCGATCGCGGCCGCATAGAGGTGGTGGATGCCAGCGTTATTCTCAGGTCGAACGGGAGCGAACGGCAGTGGTCCTGCCCGCCGCCCTTGTCGCAAGAGTCGCACCATCCCGACTGGTTCGTCGGTGTGGCGGAGGACTTTCAGCGCGCTGCAGTGGCCGGCGGCCAGGGCAACCTGAACGAGGCGGTGCTGTGTGCGCGGTTGATCGACCTTGCCCAGAGGTCAAGCGCAGCGGGCGGCGTCCGGTTGCCGCTGGACACCGGCTAGGCAGCAGCGCTCGTCATGGCCGGGCATAGCCGACCGAAGGTCGGAGTGCTTTCGTACGCCTATATTTCCGGCACTGCGTCCACAAGCGGGATGCCCGGCATAAAGCCGTCATGGCCCCGGCAAGTATTCGACAACCGCGCTCAATGGCTCGACAAGCGTTCGCGCACCGCAAGAAATATCAGAAGGAAAAAGAAGATCGGCGCGCCCGCCGCAGCGAGAACCAGAAACCAGGTCGACTTCCCAAACAGCGCAAGAACGAGCACGAGGTAAATGAAATCGCGGCGCGACGCGGCATCGAGCACTTGCGCGAACCTCTGGCCGGGGACGGTCGCAACCGAAGTGAAGAGGGGGCCACCATTTTTTGCGTGCATTGTGCGCCAATACACGAACCCGGCAGATCCCAGGTTTCCGAGGACTGCCGCGATGCCCAGCAACAACGGCCATAACGCCGAAACAGACAGGCTCCACCCGATGGCCATGCACGCGAAGACAACAATATGAACGACGTTGTCACCCCAGTAGTCGATGATGCCGCCTAAACGCGACTCCTGAAACCTCAGCCTGGCCAATTCTCCATCACACCCGTCGAGGATCGAATGTGCAAGAAACAGAAGCGCGCCAACGGTCTGCCAGAGCCAGTGTGTGGAGAGAAAAAAGGGTGCGCCGCACAAACCGATGCCTACCGAAATCAGAGTGATCTGGTTCGGTGTGATGCCCGTTGACGCCAGGCGGCGAGTAATCCGCAAGGAAATCGGGCGCTCGACGTGACGTGCCATGAACCCGTCGGTGTTCTTGACCAGCCCACGCAACAAGCGCCATTCCGCGATGTCGATGTCAGTCGTTGTCGCCACGGTCATCGGATCGATAGCGGCCGGAACTTGAGCCGGCGAACCAAAGCGATGCGTCAGCTGGTCTTGCACGGCCGTTACGCCATGAGCCTTTTCCTTCGCGCCCAGGACCGCAAGAGCCTTTTCCTTCGCGCTCAGGACCGCAAGTGAATCCGGTACCGCCGCGCCTGCAAGCATCACGATCCTGTGCGGTATTGCTGCCCAAACACCCGGTTCGATCTGGGTCGAGGTAAGCCGTTCCAGCCAATCCCTCTCGGCGAGAATCGTTGCAGTCGTAATCAGGAGCGGCGCCGCGCGCTGGGATGCGAGGGCCGCAGCGAGGCTGCTCCAGTCAGGAACAACAACGACTCCTGATGAAGCGGCCTGATCCCGTCCCAGAAAATATATCTTGCCGTAACCGGATCGGCCGGCAGCGATAACCATGCGTCGTACAAGACCAAGCCCAAGAACCTTTGGTTCGTCGCCCGTGAACGGCGCACCGGAATCCGGCAAAAGAACCAAATTTGGTGCGGCCGGTACCGCGCTTTGCGATTTCTCGGGCTGCATGGGATTCTGCGATTACTTTCGATACGGTTGTGCAATTGGAGCGGACATCAGGCGTTGATTGAACAAGAGGCGCAATCGTATTCTTGCCTCGCCTTTTGTGCTACTCAGTGACAAACAGGGAGCCAAATAATTTCTGCTTCTTTCATCGTTGCTGGTTTTTTCGGATTTGCGCTTGTCGTCTACCTGATTGTTGACAGCGGCGCGGGTGAGGTGGCCCGCGCGATGTTGGTCGTCGGTTGGTGGCTATTGCCGATAACCATCTATCACCTCGTTCCTATGTTTTTCTCCGCGCTTTCATGGCGTGAACTGCTACCCGTTTCAAGCCGTCCGAATGTCTTCACGGTCACCTGGATCCGCTGGATCCGCGAATCCATCAATTCATTATTACCGGTGGCCAGCGTCGGCGGTGACTTCGCGAGCGCGCGTCTGGCACATCTGCGCGGCGTACCCGGCGCACAGGCAGCGGCCAGCATGGTGGTCGACACCACGGTAGGTGTGGTGACACAGCTGATTTTCGTCATTGCCGGAGTCGCGTTGCTCCTGATGCGGCCGACCGAACACGCTGCGCTCAGGGTGCTATGGGGCGTATTGATCGGTGTCGGTGTGTTTTTTGTGACTGTCGCGATATTTGTTCTGCTTCAGCATAAAAATATGTTTGCGAAGTTTGCAAAATTCGCGCGCGGTCTGTTACCCGAGACCTGGTTTTCCCATTTCATGGGTAACGCGTCGGCAATGGACGATGCTGTTGTTCTGGCCTATCGCAGCGGCCCAGCCTTCTGGCGCGCGAACCTGTTGCGGATTGTTGGATGGGCTGCTGGCGTGGGTGAAATCTGGCTGGTGACGCGATGTTTGGACCAGCCGCTCAGTTTGATTGATTCATTTATACTTGAGAGTCTTTCCTCCGGCGTCCGCGCTGCGGCCTTCATCGTCCCCGGAGCATTGGGCATTCTCGAGGGCGGCTTTGTCTTGTTCGGTGGATTGTTCGGGCTGTCCGCCGAGATCGCGCTTGCTATCTCGTTGTCGAAGCGAGTGCGCGAATTGGCTCTGGGTCTACCCGGCTTGTTTGCTTGGTATTGGATCGAAGGGCATTACCTTTTGCGTCGGCACGGTGAATAGGCGAACTCGCCGCCGCATCACTCGGCGATGACGGGCTCTCGGTCTCAGCCAGTGCGGTGGCCGGTGACTCGACTTCGGCCGGCAAGCCGATTGCCTCGCGCAGCTCTGCCCGCCGCGTCTGATAATAGCTCGAGCGCAAGAAAGCGTAAAAGTCGATGGAGGCATCCTCGGCCATTTTCAGCTGGCCTAGCCTGACAACCGTATCCAGGCTTGCGGTGGTGATGGCGACGCCGATCTGTGTTCCAAACAGCAGCCCAACCGGATCGCCGAAAAGATCGACGGTGGCACCGACCGCGTCGCGCGTGGTCGTAGGACCCCAATAGGGTCGCACCATATAGGGGCCTTCGCTGACGCCCCAGACGAACAACGTCTGGCCGAAGTCGCCGCTCTGCTGCGGGATGCCTTCCCGGCTCGCAAGATCGACAAGACCGCCGATTCCGAATGTGGTGTTCATGGCGAAACGTGCCGCCGTCTTGGCAGCTGCGTCGAGGCGGCCTTGAAGCACGTTATTGACGAAGATCCGCGGCTCTTTCAGGTTCGAATTCACGTCGTGTAAACGGTCGTGCACGGGTCGCGGCACCACTGTTTTGATGGCCTGCGCGACCGGGCGCAACATTTCTTGATTCATCGCCAGGATCTGGCGATTTGCTTGCTCGTTAGGATCCTGGACCTGTAATGATGCATCTCTGGGCGTCGCCGCGCATGCACCCAAAAGAATGGGCAATATGCAAGCGATCGCCCATCTGAGCCAAACTTGACCGCGACGCATTTACCTTCTCGTCCGTTGGTTCTCGCGTAAGCACGAGGTCTTGTCGGATGCACGATAGCCACCGAGCATGCGGTATGACCCCCGACGCCACCCCGTTGGTCCAGATTACCTCAGCGGCAAATTATCAGAGCAACTCCAGCATAACTGTAACTTCTTTGCCACAATCACCACTTTTAGGGCCTCATTTGGCGATTTTTTACCTTGTTTTGTGTGGCCAGCAGGGCCGGTTGGAAGAGAACCGCCGCGGCAAGGGTCGTGACGAGCGACAGGGCCATCAGCTTGCCCATGCTGGAGGTGCCCGGGTGATGCGAAAACCAAAGGCTGCCGAATGCGGTAGCCGTCGTGCAGGCGCTGAACAGAACGGCGCGCGTCAGACTCGATTGCAGGAAGTTCATCTCGCCCGCGCGCCACGCCATGATGTAGTAGATCTTGAAGGCGACGCCGACGCCCAGAAGAAGCGGCAGCGCGATTATGTTTGCAAAATTCAGCTGCAGCCCGATCACGACACAGATCTCGAGTGTAACGACGATGGCGACGAGCAAAGGCACCAGCGTCAGCGCAACGTCGGTCCAGCGACGTAGTGCGAGGAACAGGATAATAGTGATCGATGCCACTGACCAAACGCCGGCCTGAAGAAACGCCTTAACGATGGTTGCCGCCGCCTCGATGATGAAGACGGGCTTTCCGGCAGCCTCGGGTGCGACGCTACGCACTGCCGTGACGAAGCGCTGCAGGGTCTCGTTGTCATTGCCATCGCCGCTCGGCACCACCTCGATCCTGTTTAAGCCGTCGGCCGACACCCAACGTCTCGTTAGAGGGAGGGGGAGAGCGTCGATGCTGATATGTTCGGCGGTCAGGACATCCCTGACCTGACGAAGCGTTGTCATCAGGGGCGTGACTAGTATGCGCTCCGCTTCATTTCGGGCCCCTGAGGGCCTTTTGGCCAATGCCGTCAGGAGGCTTGCAAGGCGACGGGCCTCAGTGGTGGCGGCACCGCCGTCGAAGTCGCTTGCGGCATCCAGCAGGTCTCGGGCGGTCTTTTCGATTGCTTGCAGAGTTTCGGCAGGCGTCGGTTTCGCATCGATCTGGTCAGGATTGAGAGTGTTCCGCAGAAAAAAACTTGCATCGTCGATGATGGCGAGCTTCTCGTCCTGATCCTTGGGAACGAAGCTTCGCAGAGTCACCACCTTTGCGACCTCCGGCAACTGGCGCAAATGCTCTGCAATGGCCGAGGCACGAGTGTCATTCCTTTCGAGAATGTCGAGCGTGTTGGGGCTCGTGTCGGGATCGCCCATCAGGTCGAGCAGCGTCGAAACCGACTCAGTGTCCTTGGAGCGCAAGTCGAGCGGGTTGAAGTCGAAGCGCAGGCCCGACAGCAGAGGCAGGCCGATGATCGTGGCTGCCAGCGTTGTGCCGACAACCCATCTACGCTGCCTTTCGAGAAAGCGGTCGACCGGTGCAAGCGCTGCGTAGCCGATCGCAGCGGGCTCGCCCGCAGGCTTGAGCACAGCTAGCAGGGCTGGCAGCATTGTTACCGTCGTCGCAAACGCGACAATCATGCCCGTCCCAGCGATCAGCCCGAGTTCGGACAGGCCCACATAGGCAGTCGGCAGGAATGAGTAGAAAGCCGCAGCGATCGACGCGGCCGCAAGAAAAAGGGGTCCCGCCACGCCGCGTGCTGTCGCCAAAAGGCCATCCTGGAGATCGAGCGATTCATGTCGTTCGGCCCGGTAGCGGACGCTGAACTGTATGCCAAAATCAACGCCGAGCCCGACAAAAAGCACGACGAAGGCGACCGAGATGAGGTTCAGTGCCCCTACCATCCATAGGCCGCCGGCGGCCGTAACTATGAGTCCAATTATGAGACTGATCAGGACGGCCAAGATGATGCGGAACTTTTTCAGCGCGAGCCACAAGATGAAAATGACAAGAAGAAACGTCACGACACCATTCAACACGGCGCCATCGGCGATTGTGGCGAATTCTTCGTCCGCAAGCGCAACCGAGCCGGTGAGGCGCACCCTTACGCCTCGTTCCGGCGTCAATCCGAGCCTGCTGACCGCTTCGCGAATAGCCGCAGTCGCCCTGCGTCCGGGCTGCAGATCGTCAAAATCCAGAACCGGCTGAATGTTCACGAAGCGGCGCAGATCCGACGGTTCAGGCGCGCGACCTGTGATCAGCTTGCGCCACGAGAATGCAGGCGTTTTACCGTTCGCGAGAACCTCCAGGGCATCGGCAATCGCCGTGAGGGCGGGTCTCAGGTCACCGAACTTCGCCTTTCCCAGACGCACTCCCTCGATCGACTGCGACAACGTGCGAAGAACGCCGCGGAGCGTAGGATCGGCCGCAAGTGTTCCGAGAAAAGGCTGCGCAGCGATAAGGTCGGAAGTATCGCGGCGCACTTCGTCGAGCGTGCGAAAGAGAATGCCGTTCCGCGCGAAGAACTCGGCGCCATCGGGCCGAGTAACGGTGCGGATTACCTTCGAACGAGGCGAAAGATCATTCACAAGCGCTTCAGCTGCCTCCTCGGCGGATTCCGGAGTTGTCGCGTCAACGACGGCGACAATCTGGTCGACCCGCCAGGGAAATGCCCGGTCGAGCGCGGTCTCTTGTTGCCGCCACGGCAATGAGCTCGACAGAAGCTTGTTGCTATCGGTCGTGATGGCGAAGTTGCCCGCGAAATATCCGGCCGAAACAATGGCCACGAGCAGGAAGGCCAGAATGACGGGCCATGGGTGGCGGGCCGACAGGCGCACAGCTCGCGTAATAATTGTCAGCTGGTTGAGGGTCTTCCTCATGGGATTTGCGAAAAAAGCATATTCATTTCAAACTGTCGCGCCCGTTACTTGACGCAGCCCTAATCCAATTCGAAAAGGTCCTGAGAAACAAACTTCCCGCGCCCCCTCGAAAAGCGGCAGCCACGCAGACGGCCGATCCGCACTGTGAGTGAGTGAAATAACTACAATGAAGGACTTCAAACTCCGCGTGAGCCTTTCGATTCCGACTATGGTTGTGGGGGCGGTCGCCCTGTTCGGCTCGATGCCGCCATTGCGGGCCCAATCACCAAGTCTAGCCGTGACGCATATCCAATCCTATTATCAGCAATTGATGCCGACGATCCAGCAAGCCGGACGGCTGAGCGTGCGCGAGCGCGACAAGCGGTTCACACCGGCCATTACGTCTGCCTTTGACCTTGCGACGATGACAAGACTGGCGGTGGGTCCGGCCTGGACGAGCTTTTCGCCCAGCCAGCAGGCCGCAGTACGTGATGCTTTCGCTCGTTTCATTATAGCGGATTATGCAAGCCAGGTAACCGACTATTCGGGGGAAAGTTTTGTCGTTGACCCGAACACGGTGCCGGAGCGGCGCGGTGGCGGCGAAATTGTCAAGACGAAGCTGCTGCAGCCCGGCGGCCGCACCGTGACTATCAATTATTTGGTTCGGGGCGGGCGCGTGATCGATGTCTATCTCAACGGGACCATAAGCGATCTCGCGACGCGGCGCGACGAATTTGCCTCGATTATAGCTTCAGGCGGTGCAGAGGGTTTGATCAAGAGATTACGCGATCGAACCCAAAAACTGCTCGGGGGCTAAGTCTCGCCTGGTCGATGCCAATTCGCATCGGCATGGCATACCGGAACGTGCGGCACATGAGCGTTAAGGACAAAGTTCTCGTCACCGGAGCAAGCGGATTCGTCGGCTCGGCCGTCGCGCACAAACTTGTCGAGGCCGGTTTTGCAGTGCGAGCGCTGGTTCGCGGCAAGAGCACGCGAACCCACCTTGTCGGTTTGGACCTGGATTTCTTCGAGGGCGACCTCTGCGATCGCAAATCGCTTGACCGTGCAATTGCAGGCACGCGCTACGTTTTTCACGTGGCGGCCGATTACCGCCTATGGGCGCGCGACCCGAACGAGATCTATACCACCAACGTGGAAGGCACCCGCAACCTCATGGAGGCGGTAATAGCTGCGGGGGTCGAGCGAGTCATCTACACCAGCAGTGTGGCGACCATTGCCTTGCGATCCGGTGGAGCGGCCGACGAATCCACTCCGCTACGCGAGAATGAGGGCATTGGCGCATACAAGCGGAGCAAGATCGCGGCCGAACGTTTGGTCGAAGCCATGGTGGCTGAACGAAGTCTCGCTGCGGTCATTGTCAACCCCTCGACGCCGATCGGACCGCGCGATGTGCGGCCCACACCGACCGGCAGAATTATCCTGGAAGCTGCCAGGGGCCGCATTCCGGCATTCGTCGATACCGGGCTTAATCTCGTTCATGTGGATGACGTGGCCAGTGGCCATCTCGCGGCGTTGCGTTATGGAAAGATTGGCGAGCGCTACATCCTTGGCGGACAGAACGTCCTGTTCTCGCAGATGCTGAAGGATATCGCCGGTATGGTCGGCCGCCGAGCGGCGTCGGTGCGGCTTCCGTGGCGTGCTCTTGTTCCGGTTGCCTTTGCCGCCGAAGCCGTGGCAACCGTCACGGGACGCGAGCCTTTTGCAACCATGGACGGGGTTCACATGGCAAGACACCGTATGTTCTTCGTATCAACGAAAGCCGAGCAGGAGCTGCAATATCGTTCGCGGCCTTATATTCAGGGGATCGAAGACGCGGTGCGATGGTTCCGTGCGGCAGGATACTTGAAATTCCCCTAATTTTAGGGTTCGGATACAAATCTTGCAGTGACCGTCAGGGGGGCGGGATGCTAAGACAAACGAACATTATTGCCGTCACCTGTCTGGCCCGCGAGGCCTTTATTGCGCGCGGTAACGGGGTATCCGTAGTTTGCAGCCAAAGTTCGGGCCTTGGCGCCGTCCTGAGCGCAGCCATCGCGCCGGGAGTTTCAGGTATCATCAGTTTTGGAATTGCCGGCGGGCTGGACCCGGACCTCGTTGCAGGCGACTGGGTCGTCGCATCGGCGGTCAGGAACGGCGATCGCGTCATCGCGACAGATTTCAGGTGGACGCAGGAGCTGCTCAAAAGGCTTCCAAATGCCGTTGTCGCGGACATTATCGGCTCGGATGTCATGGTCCTGAACCCTTCAGAGAAGTCGCATCTCTATAAAAAAACGGGCGCCGCCGCTGCCGATATGGAATCGCATGTTGCGGCGGAGATTGCCGCAACGCACAGCATCCCGTTTGCCTCTTGCCGCGTTATTATCGATGCGGCCCACAGGACCCTTCCCCCCGCGACGGGTTTGGCTTTGCGCTCAAACGGCACCGTGGACGTCCCTGCAGTGATGCGATCCATCCTGCAAGTGCCAGGCCAGCTTCCCGACCTCATGCTCACAGCATTTGACGCTTGCGTTGCCGAGCGGGCCTTGAGAAAGGGTCGAGCGCGGTTAGGCCACGGACTCGGGTCTCCATATGTCAATGAAGGTATGGCCGAGCGTGAATTCGCCGGGCAGCCGGATGCCGTCGGCTTGCTGACGAATTCGGCGGTCTCGGTTCGTTGATAATACGGGCCATGCCTTCGCTGCCTCCGCATATGCAGCTCAAGTCGAGAGGGGGGACAGTTCGCAAAGCTCCGCGCCAGCACTAGACCAAGCCCACAATCGCTCGGAAAGGCGCGCCGCCGATTTCGCTACGATGTATTACACGTCCGTTGCTGCGGCGGACCGCCTCGGCTGCTCGCCACAAACTCACGTCAGGCTGGATTCTTGCCTGATATGACCCAGGACGATGAATCCATCACGATTCCGTCGGCATCTTTCTTCTGAGAATTGATGGCCTCTGCAAGCGCCGCTTCGATTTGCTCACGCTTTGCCTCGGCCTCTTTGCCCGCTTCTCTGAACACTTCTCCGGCAGGGCCAATAGCAAGCTGGAAATTTACGGCGTCCTCAACCGTTCTCCCGACCAGAACCGGGGCGTCGACCCGCCTGAAGGTGATGTCACCGTAACCCGCGATCTCCATCATCTTGGTGACCATTCGCTCGTCTGCCATCGAAAATGGTCCTGGCCCGCAGGTGAGAGCATCTTCACCAGGCGGCGGCAAAAACTTCAGGACGACGTCCTTGGCCATGCTGAGCCACGGATTGTCATTGCGCGTGCGCCAAACAATATGCGTCATGATCCCGCCCGGTTTCAGCGCCTTCCGCATGTTTCTCAACCCCGCCACCGGGTTGGCGAAAAACATCGTTCCAAAGCGCGAAAAGACGAAATCATACTCGGGCTCGAAGCGGTCGAGCATCGCATCGCCGTTGACGAACGAAATATTCTGCAAACCGAGTTTTGCGGCGTCTTTCCGGCCGTACTCCAGGAACGCCTCGCAGCAATCCAATCCGACGACCTTGCCGTTCTTGCCCACTCGCCGCGCCAGCTTTATCGCGGTATCGCCGAAACCACATCCAACATCGAGAACCCTGTCACCTTCCTTGACCGGCAACGATGGAAAAATAGCTTCACTGTGGTGAGTCAGCCCATCGACCAGGATGTGTTTGTATTTGATGAATTTCGGAACCAGGACCTCGTTCCAGAAATCCACATATTGGGTGCTTTGCACGTTCGCTTCGACTGCGCTCATTGTCTCCCCCACAGAATGTCAATCCACCGGGCGCGCTTGTCAGCACAACGCCTGTGTATGTCGTCGAGAAACCGAGCAACGGTGACCGCATTTGTCAACGCGATCGTCGCGCGGGCAGCGAAGTTTGTCGCCTAAGGCATAATCGTGTGCCGATTGTCGCGCAGAATTATATAATTTACTGCAGCGTGCCTTACCGGTCTACGGCTACAGTGCCGGCGGTTCGATTTCGCCCCCTGGGCACCACTTAGCTATAAAGCGATCCGGACTTGGCACTTAGCGTGATTTCATTCGCGCCGACCGATGTCTGCCTTGGCGCAAGTAGCCGTTCTCATCGGCTGTCTAATGTCCGGCTCAACCCCACGCACTTCTGCGTTAAAAGGGCCGGCGGTGAAACCTTCACCGCCGGCCGTTTAGTGATTATTGCCTTTGGATCGCAACACCCGATCCGGTTCTGATATCCACGCCCTTGGTGTCGCGCAGGAACAGCAGTCCGATGACGAGCGTCATCACTGCCACACCAATCGGATACCACAGGCCGTTGTAGATATTGCCGGTCGCAGCGACCACCGCGGTCGCCAGCAGCGGCAACATCCCGCCGAACCAGCCGTTGCCGATGTGATAGGGCAACGACATCGAGGTGTAGCGGATCTTGGTTGGGAACATTTCAACCAGGAACGCCGCGATCGGCCCGTACACCATGGTCACGTAGATCACCATGATCACCAGGATCAATTCGGTCATGAACCAATTAATCTTCGCCGGGTCGGCCGCCTTCGGGTAGCCTTTGGCGTTGAGCGCTGCCTGCCACGTCGTAGCATTCCAGCCGGCAACCTTGGTCCCCGCGATGTCGAGGTCGGCTGACTTCGCTCCGGCCGTGTGGATGGTCTTGAACGACAGTCCCGACTTGGTCAGGAAGTCCTGCGCGCGGTCGCAGTCGCTGAACTTGGACCACGGGCCGACGAAGATATGAAGGTTGCAGGTCGATTGGTCGGCCGAAACCGAGATCGGGTTCTTTGCGGCAAAAGCTTCCAGATCCGGGTTGGTGTAGTGCGTCAGACCCTGGAAGAGCGGGAAGTAGGTCACCGCTGCGATGGCGCAGCCGGCCAGAATGATCTTGAGCCGGCCGATGCGGTCGGACAGCCATCCGAACACGATGAAGAACGGCGTTCCGATGACCAGCGACAGGCCGATCAGCTCGTAGGCCGTGATGTAGTCGACCCTCAACGTGATCACGAGGAAGAACAACGCGTAGAACTGGCCCGTGTACCAGACCACGCCTTGACCGGCGGTCGCGCCCAGCAGCGCGAGCAGCACGTATTTGTTATTTGGATAGTGGAAAAAGCTCTCGGTCAGCGGAGCCTTTGATCCTTTACCCTCCTCCACCATCTTCTGGAAGATCGGTGTCTCATTAAGCCGGAGCCGGATGTAGACCGAGAAAATCAGCAGGATGATCGAGATCAGGAACGGAATACGCCAGCCCCACTCGGCGAAATCTTTTGCGTTCATGTTGCCGCGGCACAGCGCGATAAGGATGAGCGCAAGCAGCAGGCCGAGCGTTGCCGTGGTTTGGATCCAGCTGGTCGCATAGCCACGCTCATGCGCGCGGGCATGTTCCGCGACATAGGTTGCGGCTCCACCGTATTCGCCGCCGAGCGCGAGACCCTGCAACAGACGCAGCGTGACCAGAAGGATTGGCGCCAGCCAGCCGATGGCCGTGAATGTCGGCAGTACGCCGACCAGGAAGGTGGCGCTGCCCATCACCATGATGGTGACGAGGAAGGTGTATTTGCGGCCGACGAGGTCGCCGATGCGGCCGAAAATAACGGCGCCGAACGGACGCACCAGGAAGCCGGCGGCGTAAGTGGCAAATGCCGACAGTAGCGCGGCAGTGTCGTTACCAGCGGGGAAGAACAAGGCCGCGAAGAACGGTGCCAGCACCGCGTAAAGATAGAAGTCATACCATTCGAAGATCGTGCCGAGCGAAGATGCGAAGATGACGAACTTTTCGTCCTTCGACATGCCGCCGACTCGTGCCGAGCCCTGCGTCATCGTTGCCATGTGCGTAGTCCCTTGTGATTGGTTGTTCCTATTGATTGATTATTTTTTATTTTGAGAAATACGCCCCGCGCCTAAGCGCGTCTGTGCGCCTGAGGTATTACGACTAAGGTCGCTATCCCAGTTACTAAGTATTTGAATTAGAAGAATAAACAAAACCTACGTCGTTGCCGGGTCGACTAGGTCAGGGTGGAAAGTTGTTCCAGCAGATTGATCAGCCAGGCGGCGTCCCGTAGCACCAGCAATCGTCCCGCCAGTTTTTGTCGCCGAAACGTATAGTTGAGCAACGTGAGCGCGTGCTTGTAGCCGGGATGACGCCGCATCCTTTTGCTCAGCAACTGCAGGCGCGCGAATAGTTCGGCGCGCCGAGCTTCCAGCTTGTCAAATTGTTTTCGAAATTCGAGCGGCGGCCGCCGTGGCGGCTTGGCAGGCAATGCGCGAACGCGACGATGCGGCATTGGCAACTGAACCCCTTGGTGACGTGGCCCCTCAGTACTAATTAATGAGAGACGCGGTCCATAAAGAGTTCATATAAATTGCGAGTGCTTTTGGAACTTGAATGCTGGCCCGTTCGAAGGACGTCAAAGAGCTTGCCTCTTTGACGAAGAAAAAACCTTCTTATCTTTTAAATTTTTTGCGGCCCGTGGAGGGCCGCAGCTAATCCGGCACGTGGCTCGATTAACCCGCTTTCCGGCGTCCGCTGCTCGCGCGGCCAGTTTTCTTGGCCACTTCCTTCGCAGCCTTCTTGCCAGGAATGGGAAACAGCATCTCTTTCTGGCCTTCGACCCGCTTTGGTCCGCGCTTGCCCTGCCGCTTGCGCTTTGGCTGCTCTGCGCGCACGCTCTGACGCAAGGCATCCATGAGATTGATAACATTCGTGGGCGCCCGCTCTTTCGGCGCTTCAATCTTGATGCCGCGCGATTTTTTCCCGATCAGGTCGTTTAACGCCGCTTCGTAGTGATCCTCGAAAGTTTCGGGGTCAAAATGTCCCGATTTGGTCTCGACGATATGCCGCGCCAAATCCATCATGTCCTTGCCAACCTTCAAATCCGGAATCTCATCAAAATATTCGTTCTCGTTCCGAACCTCATACGGGTAACGCAGCAGCGTCCCCATGATGCCTTTGCCGCGAGGCTCCATCGCGATGACATGCTCCCGGCTGGTCAGAACAACCCGGCCAATGGCAACCATGTTCATCTGCTCAATGATCTTGCGAATTACGACGAACGCTTCCTGTCCGACTTTGCCATCGGGAGCGATGTAATAGGGACGGATGTTGTAGAGGTCGTCGATTTCCGACTTCGGCACAAATTCGTCGATCTCGATCGTCTTCCTGCTTTCAAGCGCAATTGCCTCAAGCTCGTCGTCTTCAATCTCGATGTACTGGCCCTTGCCGATTTCGTAGCCCTTGATGATGTTCTCCGACGGCACCTCTTCGCCGGTTTCCTCATCGACTTTGCGATAGCGGATCCGGTTGCCCGTCTCTTTGTTGATCTGATGGAAGCTGATCTTCTCGCGCTCACTTGTGGCCGGGAAAAGTTGAATCGGGCAGGACACAAGCGAAAGGCGCAAGAAGCCTTTCCAGTATGCGCGCGGGGCCATGGGAACTCCTACACACGAACGAGGCAGGTCTTAATTTAGCTCCTCCACACGACTCTTGCACCGATTGGCCCGACGCATGTTCCCAATCCGTTCCATATTTTTGGGGAGCAATCGTACGGAGTCACCGGCGTTGGTTAATGCGGTGGTTCCAATCGGAAGGATTGCTTAAATCGAGCCACCACACGGCTCGCGCTGCCAAGGCGTTCAATTTGCAGGATCGAATTGTGGCTTGAGCTGTGGGGCTCGCCAAAAGGAGGTGTACGAGTCGCTGCTGAGCCATTCGGTAGCACGCGCCCACGCGCCTGCAGCCGTGTCGGGCGCACTGGCTTCGAATGAATCGTGTAGCATTTCGCGCATGCAGCGCCTGCAACCCGCGCTACCGCGCTGACCATTTCCGGGGCACCGGCCGCGAATACAATGTCGCTCAGCGTCAGTTCGGGGAGGTGATCGGTTGGCCTGCCGCCGCGGACCGCCGACGTGACGTCCTGATTTTGCGAAACCACAGGAATGATCGTGTCGTATGTCTCGGCCGATCTGAGCCGCGATCGGCAGGCCAGTAGCAATGCAGCTTACTATAAAGTCCGGTTGACGCTGCCCGGTGGCGAGCGACGGCGGCTTGGCAGCCTGCAACTGGTGTCGGGAATGCCCGTCGTGGTGTTCCTGCAGACCGGCAGTCGCACGATGATGAGCTATCTCCTGAAGCCGATCACTGACCAGCTCCTGCGCACGTTTAATCGAGTGCTCGCTAACCGCCGAGAAACAGACGGCCGACATCGGGATCTGTGAGGAGATCCCTGGCCCTGCCTGCCAGCGCGAGTTTGCCCGACACCAGCACGTAACCGATGTCGGAAAATTCGAGGCCTTTTTTCGCATTCTGCTCGACCATCACGATAGTCTTGCCTTCATTGCATTGAAGGTCGCCCAGGATAGCGAAGACTGCATCGATAAAGCGCGGCTCAAGCCCGATCGATGGCTCGTCCACCAGCAAGACTTTCGGATCCATAACCAGCGCGCGGCAGATTTCGAGCAGCCGTCGCTCGCCGCCCGACAATACTTTTGCGGGGTGCTTCCGGCGCGCGGCCAGACGCGGATATTTGTCGAAGATCTTGTCGGCGGCGAGCTTGGCCGACTTGCGGTCCATCAAATAGGCACCCAGCCACAGGTTCTCTTCGACGGTCATGCCGGGAAAGACGGACTTGTCCTGCAGGATGTAGGCAATGCCGGCCGAATGAAGCTTCTCGTTGGACGACAGGCGCGTCACGTCGAGGGTATGGCCGCCTTGCTCGGTTGACACCGAACCCGAGAAAATATTGGTGAAGCCAAATATTGAATGAAGGACGGTTGATTTTCCCGCCCCGTTCGGTCCTATGAGGCAAAGAGACTGGCCACGTCCGACGCGCAGATTGAAGTCGTGCAGGATCTCCATCTGTCCGTAGCCGGCGTTGAGGTTGTCGATCCGCAAATGCGGCTTGTTGTCGGCAAGCGCATCGAGCTGCTCGAGGCTCACGTCGCGGGCGATCTCGAGCGCCTGACGCGTGACCTCTTCGACGGAGATGACGGCGCCTACGCCGCCGTGAAAACCGCCGCCCGCCTGTTGCGTGTGCTCGGACGCTGCCATCAATGAGCTCCCAGGTAGGCGTCGATGACGTTTTGATTGCCCTGGATCTCCTCAGGCACTCCCGCCGCGAGCATTTCGCCGTGCGCCAGGCAATATATCTTGCTGGCCATGTTCATGATGACGCGCATGTTGTGCTCGATAATGAGCATGGTGATGCCGAATTCGGCATTGGCCCGCTTCAAACGGTCGATCAGTCCGTTGATCAAAGTCGGATTGATGCCTGCGGTCGGTTCGTCGAGCAGTAGGACGGTCGGCTCGTTCATGAGGGCCATGGCAAATTCCAGCAGTTTTTGCTGGCCGAAGGAGAGGCTGCCGGCGCGCAGGAAGCGCTTTTCGTAAAGCCCGACAAAAGCCACCAGCTGCTCGGCTCTTTCAATGACATCGGTCTGTTCGTAGGCGAACATGTCAAAAAAGCTGGCCTTCCTGTGCGGAATCGAAATCTGCATGTTCTGCAGGCAGCTCATCTTTCCGTAGATGCGGGTGGTCTGGAACGTGCGCAGCAGGCCGAGCCGCGCGATTTCCTGGACGCGCAGCTGGGAGATTTCCTGGCCCTCGAAGCGGATCGAGCCTGAGTCGATCGGGTGATAGCCGACGATCGAATTGAACAAGGTCGTTTTTCCCGATCCGTTGGGTCCGATCAATCCAGTGATGCGGCCGCGCGGGACGGTCAATGAAACATTGTGGTTGGCGACGACGCCGCCGAACGATTTGCTCACATTCGTGAGTTCGATGATGGCGTCGCTCATTCGGCACCCTCTGCACGAGGTGCGAACTCGATCGCGTGCGTCTGCACTTCCCGTTCCTTGGGTGCGACACGAACTCCGAATCGGTCGGGATATTTTTCGATCAGCCAGCCGACAATGCCCTGCTGGAAGTAAACGACGATGATGACGATAAGCAGCCCAAGCGCCACGAACTGCCAGCCCAGGAAATAGGTCCAGGTCACCTCCTTGATGACGTGAAACACCAGGGCGCCGACAACGGGACCCCAGAACGTGCCCTTGCCGCCGAGCAGGACCATCAGGATCATGAAAATGTTGAAGGTCGTGGTGGGAAACGCGATGTCACGCGGCTCGATGAAGCCGGTCATGTTGCCGAATATTGCGCCTGCGATGCCGAGAAAGAATGCCGATATCGCCCACGCCGTCCGCTTGTAGCGGCGCGTGTAGAGGCCCATCGCTTCAGCTTTTTCTTCGTCGTCGCGGATGGCGTTGATGGCGAGACCGAAATTGGTGGAATAGAGCCACCGCAGAAAAAGAAGCACGGCAAAGGCAAGGCCGAACAGCAGGAAATAGAAGAACAGTTTTTGCGTGTCGGGAGCGCCCGGAAAAACCGGCATCGATATGCCCGCGGCGGCGCCGACCCACTCCCAGGATGCCATCAGCTCGGCACCGGCGACCGCTACACCGAGCGTTCCAATCGCGAAATACGGGCCGCGCAAACCGAAAACGATCCAGGACGTCGCGATCGCAAGGATTGCGGCCACGACGGCAGCCGCGGCCGTCCCGATCGCAAAACCGGTGAAGTACTGCGCCGTCGTGAAGACGATATGGGTGGTCCGCGCACCCGACGTATACATGCCAACGTCGTAGTAGAGGCCGATCTGCACCACGGCCGAGGTGTACATGCCGGCGCCGAAGAAGAAGATGTTGCCAAGCGAGTTGTAACCCATTTGGCCGCCGAGGATGTCCCAGGTCGAGGCAAAGACAATCATCAGCCAAAGCACGGCAATCTGGTTTGTGTAAGTCGGGAACAGCAATGGCGCCGCTACACCGACCAATAGGAGCATGCCGATCGTGACGGGAGGGAAGGGTGTTCGGGTCATTGCACGGCCTGCCGCACGCGGAGCTGTTGCAACTGGCGCACTGCCAGGACCGCCAAAAGCAGCAGCACAATGAGCGCCTGCTGGAATTCGGAACCCAATACGAATCCGCCAAATTGCTCGAATACACCCATGCCGAATCCGGCGGCGATCACGCCCGGTAAGTTGCCAAAACCGGCGGCCGTCACGATCACGAAAAGGCGGATCGAATACGTCGTGCCAAGGAACGGCTGGACGTTCCAGACCACGGCAACAAGGGCGCCGGCTGCGCCGCAAATCGCCGCGTTGAGGCAAAAGGTGAATGAGTAGACCTTCTCAGTATCAATACCCAGAACGCGTGCTGCTCTTGCATCCTGCGCGGTCGCGCGAATGGCTTGTCCCATCCGGCTCTTCTTCATGAACAGGATGACGGCGACGGCGAGAATGATTGCAAACGCAAAACCGACGATGCGGGTCGAGGCAATCGTGATCAGTCCGTCGGCGAAGGACAGCGTCGGCAAGTCGGCCGTTGCGGACTGCGTGTCAGGACCGAAGGCGAGGTTGAGGCCTTGCTGG
This sequence comes from Pseudolabrys sp., assembly GCA_035310865.1. Lineage (GTDB taxonomy): Bacteria > Pseudomonadota > Alphaproteobacteria > Rhizobiales > Xanthobacteraceae > Pseudolabrys. Next base: position 25,773 of record DATGDN010000050.1, read on the forward strand.
ATCACGATGGCGATGCCGAAGGTCGCAAGCAGGGAGGTGAAAAGATCGCGCGTAATGACCTTCCTGATGACGGTGCGGTAGAGAACCCAGCCGATCCCCCACAGCACGATGGCGGCGAGAGGCACGCCAAGCAGCGGATCGATCCCGAAGCGGCCGAGGGTCCAGGTCAAATAGCCGCCGATCATGATGAAGTCGCCTTGCGCGAGATTCTTGACGTTCATCACGCCCCACACGAGGGCGAGGCCATAGGCCGCAAGAGCGAAAATCGACCCAACCAGCAAACCGTCGATCAGCAGCCCAAGATTGAAGATCGGCATGGCTGCCAGAACGGAAATATTGCCGAGTACCTGTTCCATCGCGGACGTCCCCACCCGTCGTGAAGATGGACAAACCGAACGAGCCCGTCGCGTTTGCGATTGGGCCGCGCACGAGTGCATTGGAAGCGGGCAGGATGCTGCCCACTTCCGTCTACGGCTTAATAGTGCGCGTCGCGCGGATAGATCAGCGGTGCGGCCGCAACCTCGGCCGGAGAAACGACAAGGTATTTGCCGCCCTGGATTTGACGCATGACGATCTCTTTGCCCGGGTTGCTGCCGTCCTCGGCAAATTTCACGCCGCCATAGAACGTCGGGAGGTTGGTCTTCGTCAGCGCCTCGCGTACCTTTTCAGTATCGAGCGACTGAGCGCGTTTGAACGCATCGGCCCAGACATAGACCGCCGCGCTCGCCTGCGCCGTCTGATAGGGGACGACCTTGTACTCAGGATGCGCAGCGAGCATCGCCTTGTTGTATTCGGCTGCCGATCCGAACATCGGATCGCTCGCCTTCATGGTCTCGTCCCACTGGGTCGGGCAGACGAATCCCTCGGCGATTTTCGGGAAGTCGCTGACGATCTTCGCTGCCTCACAGTGTGTTATCCCTATCAAGGGAACCGATGTCTTGAACTCACCCATCTGCCGTGCGGCGGTAGCGGCGCCTTTTTCGTGCCCCGAGATCAGCAGGACATCCGGCTGCAAAGCCTTCACCTTTGTGAAGAACGTGGTGACGTCATTGAGGTCTTTTGGCATGCGGTCATCGATGACCGTGTGCATATTGTATTTCTTGATCTGCTCGATGACGCCCTGGCGCACATCCAGCGAGAAGGCGTCGTCCTGATAGATCATCGCCACTTTGACCGATGACGGATTTTTTCCGGCTTTCTTCGCAAGATTGGCCGCCATATCGATGACAGGCGTCAGATATTTCTCGGACGTTGCCACGATTCCGAATTGATACTTGTAGCCTTGCGTAAAGAGAGACCTGGAAGCAGCTTCGCCCTGAACCAGAGGAATTTTGTATTTTTCGGTGACCGGCAGAATGGCTTTGGTCAGTGGCGAGCCGTAGGGGCCCAGCATGAACTTGACCTTGTCCTGGTCGATCAGACGCTCGACCAGCTGAGCGGCGCGCGCCGGCGTCGACTCGTCGTCGTAATATTTGATTTTGAGGTGGTAGCACTTGCCATCGATTTTGATGCCACCGGCGTCGTTAATTTTTTTGACGGCGAACTCGTAACCGTTCTGGGTATTTTTGCCGTTGGCCGCGTAGATGCCCGTGGCTGAAAGGGCGGCCCCGAGGATCAGATCTTCACACGATTGCGCCGCAGCGGGTGCGGGTGCATTGGCGAGTGCGGCCGTTGCAAACACGGCCGCAAATCTTGCGCTGTTGTGCATTGGTTGTTCCTCCCATGAAACTCCCTTGTCTCCCCCGGCTGGTTGGTTCCAGACCTTAGTATTCAAAAGTATAGCGAGATTATCGGGAGGGACAACGAATAGTAGTGCCGCAGCGGTGGAGGAAAGGCCGCTCCTGCGCCGCGGCCCGGTCGGCTGGTCCCCGGCTAGACCTGTTCCGCGTTGAGATACGCGAGCCGCGCGCCGCAGAAGGCGCAGATCAATCCCAATCCGAGCGCCGCAAGACCTGCAACGACGTCGACGGTACCGCCTAGATTGCCCGTTTTGCTCATGATGCCGCCGGCCGTCGCGGCCGCGAACACAAGCCCAATCAGAAAGCGCTGCGCCCACCGGTAAATCAGTTCGCGTTCACGGGCGGCAGCAATCAGATAGGCGGCGACAGCCCAGCCGCCCGCAAACCCCGCACCACCGATCGCCCACCAGGCCATGGCGGACACGAATTGTTGCTTGTTGCCGGTGGAGGCATCGCGGAGCACGGCATCGAGACCAAGGCCAAATACGGTCAGGAGGATGTGCACAACCAGCGCAGCAAATACGCCACACGCAATCGCGGCGGCGTAGTGAAGTCGGCGCAGAGCGTCAGTATCCATCGGCTGCCGTTGGAAATAGACGGGAAGGTCGTGTCGCCAGGACACAATAGCCGATCAAAGCGCTGCGCGCGAATAGCCATTTTTTGAGAGCTGCGCCGAGGCGGCGCGGTCCTGCGACGGGCTGGCCTCAAGGCCTGCGTCGATTTCCTGCTCGACGATATAGCGTGGGCGCGACTTGGTCTCGAAATAGATTTTTCCGACATATTCGCCGATCACCGCAATGGCGAAGGTCTGGAACGATGCGATGAGGAGGAACAGCAGCATGACTGACGTCCAGCCTTGCACGGTCTGACCGGCGATCCCTGTGCCGAACACCCACATGCTCATCCCGATAGACCACAAACAGAACAATGCCCATCAAGGCGATGATGCGTATGGGCGGACCGACAGTGAGGTGATGCCATTGACGGAGAGCGTCACCATTTTTGCGAGCGTATATTTTGTTTCGCCGTGCAGCCGCGGAAGACGGTCGTATGTCACGGTAGCAGTCTTGAAGCCAAGCTGAACGACAAGGCCACGCAGGAACACATGCGCTTCGCCATATTGCGAGAGAGCACGCAGGGCCCGGTCGCTCATCAGGCGGAAGTCCGCGTGGTGAGGGATGACTTCGGCGCCCAGCCAATTGATCATGCGATAGAAGAAATCTGCGGAACTGCGCTTGAACCAGCTGTCGCTGGTGCGGTCTTTGCGGACAGCGAATACGATTTCGGCGCCTTCATTGAAATGACCGAGCATCTTCGTGCTGACCGACATGTCATCCTGCAAATCGGCATCGAGCGAGATCACCGCATCGGCTTTTCCGATTTGCGAGAGCGACCAGCCAACAATGCATTCTGGTGGCCGACATTACGCGACAGCTTGAGCGCGCGAACGCGTTTCGGGTGCGCGTGTGAAATCTTTTCGATCAGGCGCCAGGTTTGATCCGTGCTTCCGTCATCGACCAGCACAACATAGCTTTTCGGCGAGATGATCTTTGACTTTTCCAGCTTGTGGATGTCGTCGAGCAGAAAGGTAAGCGTGTGCTGAATACCAGCCTGTTCGTTATAACAAGGAATAACGAACCCGATGATCGGTGCTTTGACAGCAGTCATGATCAAGATCAGCCGTGGCTTTGCGCGGGACGATTGGCGTCTGGCGACCGGTGAGTTCCAAAAATCACCATGTCATGTCGCATGGCCGCGTTAATCCAAGGTATGGACGCAGCCTTTACAAATCTTTTATTCGGCGATGAGGCGCAAAAAGGGGCCGAATCCCACCTGTTCCACGCTCGCGGACGTGTCAGATGCCCGCGAGCTCGCGCATGATCCGGAATAGCCGCGCCTGTCCCTCAAAGCCGATGCCGGGCCGGTCGGACAAAGAGATCATGCCATCCTCCATACGTGCGTCATCGGCAAAGCCGCCGAAGTCGCCGAATACGCCGGGGTAGGATTCCGCACCGCCCAAACCGAAACCGGCGGCAATGGCGAGCGACATCTGGTTGCCGCCGTGCGGAAACATCGAGTTGCGCTGCCAGCCGTGGCTCGCCAACATCTCCAGGGTTTTCGCATATTGTCCAATGCCATAGGCTTGCGGCGGATCGATCTGGATCACGTCGCGGCCGGCGCGGAATCCGCCGAACCGAACCAGATTTTCCACGTCCTGCGTCGAATAGAGATTTTCCCCGGTTGCGAGCGAGGGCTCGTAAATTTCTGCGAGCTCCGCGAACAGCGCAAAATCGAGCGGGTCGCAAGGCTCCTCGAACCAGCGCAGCCCGAACGGGGCGAGCGCCTTGGCATAGCGCAGGGCTTCATTGCGATCGAATTTGCAGTTGGCATCGACGGCGAGACGGCTGCCGGATCCGACGACTTCGAGCACCGCCTCAAGGCGACGAAGGTCATCGTCGAGCGGCAGGCCGCCGACTTTCATCTTGACCATCGTATAGCCCGCATCGAGATGGCCGCGCATCTCGTCCCGGAGATCCTTGATGGTCTGCCCCGGCCAGTACCAGCCGCCGCCCACATAACAGAACATCTTGTCGGGGACTTTGCCGCCGCTGAATCGCTGCGCGAGCAACACGCGCAACGGCTTGTCGGCGATCTTCGCAACGGCGTCCCACACCGCCACGTCAATCGTGCCGATCGCAATCGAACGCTCGGAGTGTCCGCCGGCTTTTTCCCGTCGCATCATGCAGGCGAGAATTTTCTCGGGATCGAGATTGCTGGCGTTGTCGTCGAGGAGCGAGGATGGCTCAGCGGTGAGAATGCGCGGGATAAAACGCGCGCGCATCTGCGCGCCGCTGGCGTAGTGGCCGGTCGAATTAAATGCGAAGCCGCAGACCGGCTTGCCGTTGCGAACGACGTCGGTGATCACGGCGACCACCGACGTCGTCATCTCCGTGAAGTCGAAGCTCGAATTTGCGAGCGTCGACTTGAGCGGGACCGCGGTCTCGCGGATGTCGACGATACGCATTCCGCTACGTCAGCCGGGGCTCACTGAATTTGTGGGATTTTGGCGTCCTTGATCACCTTGCCCCACTTTTCGACTTCTTTCTTGATGTAGGTGGCAAATTCTTCCGGCTTGTTGGCGACCGGATCGAAGCCGAGCTGAGCGCATTTCTCCTTGACGTCGGGCAGCGCCATCGCCTTGGCGATTTCCCGGTTGAGCAGGTCGACAATATCTTTTGGCGTACCGGCCGGCACGAGAATGCCCTGCATCGTTTCCGATTCCTGTCCGGAAACCCCGGCCTCCGCCATGGTCGGCACGTTCGGCAGAGCGGAAGAGCGCTTGGCCGACGTGACCGCCAGCCCGCGCAGTTTTCCGGCCTGCACCTGCGGCGCCGCCGGCGGCAACGCGGTGAAGGCAATCGGCGTGTGACCAGCGACCGCCGATTGAATTGCCGGGCCGGCGCCATTGAACGGCACCGTCGTGAGGTCGAGCTTGAAACTAAGCTTGAACAACTCGCCGGCCAGGTGTGGCGTCGTGCCCGTGCCCGGCATCGCATAGTTGAATTTGCCGGGCTCCTTTTTGATGAGGTCGACCAGCTCTTTCACTGACTTGGCAGGAAAGTCGGAGTGCACCACCAGAATATTGGGTGAGGCGGCCGCGAGCGTGACGGGGGCGAAGTCCTTGAACGGGTCGTAGGGGTTCTTGGCGTAGAGGCTCGGGTTCACCACGTAACTCGAGCTCGCGACGAGGATGGTGTACCCGTCCGGTGCCGACTTCGCGACCTGCGTCATGCCAATATTGCCGCCGGCGCCGGGATGATTTTCGATGTAGAATTGCTGTTTTAGGCTTTCCGACAGCTTCTGCGCGATCAGGCGCGCCATCACGTCTGTCGGTCCGGCGGGCGCAAATGGCACCACGATTTTCACCGGATGGTCCGGGTAGCCTGCGGCCGCGGCCGGCATGATGCCCAGGGCGAGCGCGGACAGCGTTACACCGATTGTGACGAGTTTTATCGTTGAGCGCATTCGTCTCCTCCCAATTTTTTTCATCGTAGCATTGCGCGGGAACGTTGCCAGTGGGGCTTGCATCGCAGGCGCCTACGGGCTGTATTCCGGCGGCTTTCGTCATTCCATTTTCGTCAGAGGAAATTCATGCCGGCTCGAAAGATCACCCGCCAGGACATGCGCGATGCGGCGGAGAAGTACAAGAATTGGGGCAAATGGGGTCCGAGCGACGAGATCGGAACACTGAACTTCACGACTGCGGAAGACATCGTTGCGGCGACCAGGCTCGTGAAAAAAGGCAAGGTGATCTCGCTGGCGCTCAATTTCGATCACACCGGGCCACAGGGCGCGAAAAGCAAATATCCCTCGATGGGCCGCACGAATCCGATCCACACCATGTTGCGTACAGGTACCGACGCCTACTCCGGCGTGCTCGACAAGCGCGGCATCCGCGCGGCCGACGATATGGTGACGATGCCTCTCCAGTGCGGCACGCAGTGGGACGGGCTTGGCCATGTTTTCTATGAAAACTACATGTGGAACGGGTACGACTGCCGCGAAGTGACGAGCGCCGGTGCGCAGAAATGCGGCATCGAAAAGACAAAGAACAAAATGGTCGGGCGCGGAGTCTTTCTCGATGTCGCGCGCTACAAGGGTGTCGAGTCGCTGGCCGACGGTTACGGCATGACCAACGAAGATCTCTACAACACGGCGAAAAAACAGAAGGTCGATCTCAAGCGCGGCGACTACGTCATTGTGCGCACCGGTATGATGGAACGCTGCCAGAAGGCCGGCAGCTGGGATGGCTATCCGGGTGGCGACGCGCCGGGCTTTTCATTCGAAACCCTCGATTTTATCAAGGAAACGCAACTGGCCGCGCTGGCGAGCGACACGTGGGGTTGTGAAGTGCGGCCGAACGAGAGCGAGGAGGGGATCAACCAGCCCTGGCACTGGATTACGATCCCGATCATGGGCATGACCATGGGTGAAATCTTCCAGCTCAAGGAGCTCGCCGACGACTGCGAGCAGGACAAGGTGTATGAATTCCTGTTCGTCGCACCGGCTATTCCGATTACGGGCGCGGTCGGATCTCCGGTGAATCCGCTGGCGATCAAATAAAACGGTTGCGGGAGCGTTAGTCATGGCCAAGCAATATCCGGTCACACATACCGAAGCCGAGTGGCGCAAGCTGCTCACGCCCGAACAATACGCGATCATGCGCGAGCACGGCACCGAGATGCCTGGAAGTTGCGCGCTGTTGCACGAGAAACGCGCCGGCACCTTTCGGTGTGCCGCCTGCGATCAACCCTTGTTTGTCTCCAAGGTGAAATTCGAAAGCGGGACGGGCTGGCCGAGCTTCAATGATCCGGTCGCCGGCGCTGTCGAAACTGACACCGACCGCAGCCATGGCATGGTTCGCGACGAGGTGCATTGCAGCCGTTGCGGCAGCCATCTCGGCCATGTTTTCAATGACGGGCCGCCACCGACGCACTTGCGCTATTGCATCAATGGTGCCGCGCTGAAATTCGAGCCGGCCTGAGCGCAGCATGGCAACGGTCGGACATAATACGAAGCGCATCGGTGCAGAAGTTCTTGCCGACATGCTTGCCGGCTATGGCGTCACGCACGTCTTTATGGTGCCTGCCGTTCTGCGTCGCACCTTCGCTGAAATGGAGCGGCGAACGAAAATCGCGCGCATCCATTGCCACGGCGAGAAGTCGGCCGCCTACATGGCGGACGGATATGCGCGGGCTTCCGGCAAGCCCGGCGTGTGCATGGCGCAGGTGATCGGCGCGCTCAACCTCGCAGCAGGTCTGCGCGACGCGTATCTTGCCCATTCGCCGGTGATTGCGATGACGGGCGGACGCGATCCGAAAACGAAATTCCGCAAAGTCTACCAGGAAATCGACGATGTGCCGGCCTTCGAGCCGGTCACAAAAATTAACGTCACCATCGATGACGTGGCGCGCATTCCGGACATGCTACGCCAGGCCTTTCGTACCGCGACCACCGGCGCGCCCGGCCCCGTGCATCTGCAATTTCGCGGCAACGAGGGGCAGGTTGATCTCGAAGAAGCCGAAATGGAAGGACTGGTCGAGGTGCAGTTTTCGCGCGTTCCACCGTTCCGTCCCGAGCCGGAAGCAGCGCACGTGAAGGCGGCGCTCGAACTTCTGCAGAAGGCCGAGCGTCCGATCATCGTCGCGGGCGGCGGGGCGCGCGTGTCGGGCGCCGGCAAGGAGCTCGTTGCACTGGCCGAGGCGCTGCAAATCCCGGTCGCCACTTCGCTCAACGGCAAGGACATCATTCCCGGAATACATCCGCTGTCGGTCGGCGTGGTTGGCAGCTATTCGCGCGAAAGCGCCAATCGCGCAGTGAATGGCGCGGATCTGGTCTTTTTCATCGGCACCGAAACCGGCGGCATGACCACTCACTTCTGGGCTGTGCCGAAAATCGGGACGCCGGCCATCCAGGTCGACATCGAGCCGGAATCGCTGGGGCGGAACTATCCGCTACAGGCGAGCGTGCTGGGCGACGCCAAAAATGTCCTCGTGCGCATGCTGGGCCAGATCGACAAGTCGACGGCCGCAAGGCGGGCAGGCTGGATCAAGGAAATTTCTTCGCTGCGCAGCGAGTGGTACGCGAAATACCAGCCGCTGCTGGAATCCGATGCTGTGCCGATTCATCCGGCGCGCATCTGCGGCGAACTGACCAAAAATATCCCGGATGACGCCATTGTCGTCGTCGATACGGGCCACGCAGGGATGTGGATGGGCGGGATGTACGATCTGCGCACACCCGCGCAAAGCTACATGCGCAGCGCCGGTCATCTCGGCTGGGCCTTTCCCGCCGGCATTGGCGCAAAAGCCGCTTGCCCGGATCGGCCGGTCATCGTTTTCACCGGAGATGCGGGATTTTGGTATCACATCGGCGAAGTCGAGACGGCCGTGCGCTGGAACATCGCATCGGTCACCGTCGTCAACAACAACGGCGGCGGCAATCAGTCAAAGCGCGGCTTCGATCGTGCCTATGGCGGGGAGCAGACCGAGCAGGCGCGCGAGCTCTGGACCTACAACAAGATGAATTTCGCGAAACTGGCCGAGGACATGGGCGCTCTCGGCATTCGCGTTGAAAACCCGAACGACATCGCGCCGGCGCTTGCGCGTGCGCTCGCGGCCAAACGCCCCGCCGTGATCGATATCGCGACCGACATCGAAGCGCTGGCGCCGACGGCGGTGACGTGACGCAACTCAGCCTTCTCCGATCTCGCGCAGGATTTCGGCCGAGTGCTCTCCGAGCAACGGGGCAGGGCGCTCGGACGCAGCCCGCCAGCCGTCGATCACGATCGGTGTACGCACGCCGGGAATCGTGCCTGCCTTGGCCGCCTTGGTCGGGAGATCGAGTTTCATGCCGCGATGCTTCACCTGCGCATCGTTGAAGACCTGCTCGAGATCGTTGATCGGCCCCGCCGGGACACCCTGAGCCTCAAGCTTAGCCAATAGATCGTCGCGTTTCATTTTAGCCGTCAGCGCCGATAACTTGGCGACCAGCTTGTCTCGATGCTTGAGGCGTCCGACGTTGTCCTTGTACTCAGGATTTTGTGCAAGCTCCGGACTGCCGAGGACACTGCAGAACTTGACGTACTGGGCGTCGTTGCCGGTCGCCACGATGATATGACCGTCGGCAACCGGGAATACCTGGTAGGGAACAATGTTGGCATGGGCATTGCCGATGCGTTTGGGCACCTTGCCGGAAACGAGGTAGTTCATTGCCTGGTTCGACAGCACACCGACAGTGGAATCGGCCAAGGCCGCATCGATGTAGCAGCCCTTACCGGTCTTCTCGCGCTGGGCGAGCGCCGCCAGAATTCCCACGACCGAATAGACACCGGTGAAGATATCGGAAACCGGAATGCCGATGCGGGTCGGCTCGCCGTCGGCCATGCCGGTCAAATCCATAATGCCGCCCATGCCCTGCGCCATCAGGTCGTAGCCGGCGCGTTTTGCGTAAGGGCCGTCCTGGCCGAAACCGGTGACCGAGCAGTAGATCAGCCGCGGGCAGTCGGGTGCGAGGCTCTTGTAGTCGAGACCGAACTTTGCAAGGCCGCCGACTTTGAAATTTTCGATCAGCACGTCCGACCGCGCGGCCAGTTTACGCACGATGCGCCGGCCATCGTCGCTCTCGAAGTCCATTTCGATCGAGCGTTTGCCGCGGTTGGCTGCGTGAAAATAAGCAGAACCAATGTGGTTGCCGTCAGTCCCTTCGACGAAAGGCGGGCCCCAGGCACGAGTATCGTCTCCCGATCCCTTGCGTTCGACCTTGATGACGTCGGCGCCAAGGTCGGCCAGCACCTGTCCGGCCCAAGGCCCGGCCAGGATGCGGGCTAGTTCGAGGACGCGGAGGCCCGCTAACGGCTTCGGCATGTGAAGAAACTCCCGGGAAGAACGCAGTGATGGCGGGGTTATAAGATCATCGATGTAGGCTGACTATAGCCGGAATTGTCTATTGGTTGCCTACGGTTACGGCCAAAATCTATCTTCGGGCCTATGGCGCTAGGTCGCACCGGCGGTTATTGTGAAATCGGGCGCGACGAGGGGATTTTGGTTATTGTTGAAGACCAACCAAATGCGATGGCAATTTCCGTCGCTAAAAAAGACCCCATGGAGGAACACACGATGAGACGATTTTCAACAGTACTCGCCACTGCCGCTGCGGCGATCCTGATTTCGGCGTCGGCGCAAGCGCAAATGACGATGAAGGCATCGCACCAGTTTCCGGGCGGCAAAGGGGACGTCCGCGACGACATGGTGCAGATGATCGCCAAGGAAGTTGGTGCCGCCAATGTCGGCGTCAATATTCAGGTCTACCCCGGCGCCTCGCTGTTCAAGCCGAACGACCAATGGAATGCCATGGTCAACGGCCAGCTCGACATCACGCTGTTTCCGCTCGACTACGCCAGCGGCAAGGTTCCGGCCTTCAGCGCGACTTTGATGCCTGGGCTGATCCGCAGCCAGGAGCGCGCCAAGCGGATCAACAACTCGCAGTTCATGAAGGACATGCGCGCCGAAATCGAAAAGCACGGCGTGATCGTCCTCTCCGACGCCTGGTTCGCGGGCGGCGTTGCCGCCAAGGGTGGCTGCATCGTGAATCCGAACGACATGAAGGGCCGCAAGTTCCGCGCAGCCGGGCCGACTTTCGCCGGCATGTGGGAAACAGCGGGGGCCAGCATCGTGAGCCCGCCCTCGAACGAAATCTATAACGCGTTCCAGAGCGGCGTCGTGAACGGCACCGATACCAGCCTAGGGACCTTCCAGTCGATGCGTCTCTATGAAGTTACCGACTGCCTCACCGCGCCGGGCAACAACGCGCTGTGGTTCATGTACGAGCCTGTGTTGATGTCGAAGAAGAGCTTCGACAAGCTCAACAAGCAGCAGCAGGATGCGGTGATCGCCGCGGGCAAGAAGGCGCAAACCTACTACGAAGGCAAGGCAGACTCGGTGAATCAGGCCGCCATCAAGGCGTTCGAGGACCACAAGGTGAAAGTGGTGACGCTGAGCGATGCCGACTACCAGGCATGGCTCGACGTCGCCAAGAAAAGCTCTTACGCGAAATTTGCCAAGGAAGTGCCAAACGGTCAGAAGCTGATCGATGAAGCGCTTGCAGTAAAATAATGATCGCGGCGGCCGGTGGGCGCGCTGTCCACCGGCCGACTTCTGGCGCGCTTGCGCCACACTGTTCGAACTCCAGGACAAACTGAAAAAGTCGAGCCCATGGACGCTTACATTCGGGCTGTAACCTTCCTGTCGCGCGTCGCCGGCGTCGTTGCCGCTTTTCTCATCGGTCTTGCGGTGCTCGTGATTTGCGACATCGTGGTCGAGCGCTACATGCTCAATCTGACGACCATATGGCAGATCGATGTGGTGACCTACGCCATCGTCGGCGCAACCTTTGTTGGCAGCGCCTACGTACTCATGACGCGCGGCCACGTCAACGTCGATATACTGCCGCTACATCTCGCCCCACGTGCCCGCTTCTGGCTTGCCCTGTCGACCAGCTTGCTGGCATTGGCATTTTGCGTCGTTATTTTCATTCTTTGCACGGCGTATTGGTACGAGGCCTATTCCAATCGCTGGCTCTCGAACACCGTGTGGCGCGCCAGGCTCTGGATTCCGTATCTCTCGATGCCGATCGGGCTCGGGCTCCTTATCCTGCAATACATTGCGGACATACTTTGCGTGGTGACTGGCCGGGCTCCGCCATTTGGCATCAAGGACACGCAGGATGCGGAGGAAGTGGCGCGGGCTCTGGCTCGTGAAGCGCTCGGTGATGCGCCATGAGCCCGACCACGCAGGGGACGGTCGTCCTCGTCGTTACGTTGCTGATGCTGGTGTCGGGAATTCCGGTCGCGTTCGGCCTCGGCGCGATTGCGATTGCATTCCTGGTATTTTTCCAGGGGTTTGATGCGCTGCATGTCGTTGCCGAGACGTTCTGGTCGGGGCTCGATGAATTTACCCTCGTTGCGATTCCAATGTTCGTGATGATGGGGGCCGCGATCGGCTCCTCACCGGCGGGCAAAGATCTTTACGAAGCGCTTGATCGATGGCTGTATCGTCTGCCCGGCGGCCTTGTGATTTCGAACATCGGCGCCTGCGCGATATTCGCAGCCCTGACCGGCTCCTCGCCGGCCTGCTGCGCGGCAATCGGCAAGATGGGCATTCCGGAAATGCGCCGGCGCGGCTATCCGGATGATGTGGCAACCGGCTCGATCTGCGCCGGCGGCACGCTCGGGATTCTCATTCCGCCGTCAGTCACTTTCATCCTCTACGGAATCGCCACGGAGACATCGATCGGACGGTTGTTCATCGCAGGAGTTATGCCGGGCCTGATGCTGACCGCCATGTTCATGATCTGGACGGTATTCCTTCTCTGGAAACGCGGATTCCGTTCGCATGACATCGACTTCCGCTATTCGTGGAAGGAAAAATTCCAGTCGGTCCCGAAGATCGCGCCATTCCTGTTTATTATTTTTGGCGTCATGTATTCGCTTTATGGCGGAGTGGCGACACCGTCGGAAGCGGCCGGCGTGGGGGCTGCGCTCTGCATGTTCCTGGCGATCCTGATCTATCGTCTTTGGAAACCGGAGCAGATCTGGCTGATCCTGCGCGACACCATGCGGGAGTCGGTGATGATCCTGACCATCATCGCGACCGCCGTTTTGTTCGGCTACATGCTCACGTCGCTCTATCTCACCCAGACGCTGGCGCAGGCGATTGCGGACGCGCACTTCAATCGCTGGGTGCTGATGTTCATGATCAACCTGTTCCTGCTGGTCTGCGGCTTCTTCATTCCGCCCGCCGCCATCATCCTGATGACCAGTCCGATCCTGCTGCCCATCATTACTGCGGCGGGGTTTGATCCTGTCTGGTTCGGGGTGATTCTGACCATCAATATGGAAATCGGGCTCATCCATCCGCCCGTCGGCCTTAACATCTACATCGTTAATGCCATCGCGCCGGATGTTCCGCTCGCCAAGGTCATGTGGGGTACGCTGCCCTACGTGGTATGTATGATGCTGGCGATCGTCATCTTGTGCATCTTTCCTGAAATCGCCACATGGTTGCCCGATCATCTGATGGGTAAAGCCATAGGGCCTAAATGAACACCTCGTTTTTCGGGGAACTGCTGCAGACCATATCCGAGCGCGGACGCGCGCTGCTTGCCCGCGACCGGCGTGGCGAGGCATCCGCGCGGTCGGAAAGCCTCGTGGAACTATGTGAGGGTCTTTTATCCGGCCGCGGCGAGGCCTCTGGCGTCGCGCTCGCCCGCGAAATCCTCACCCGTTACAACACGCTCACCATCGGCCCGCGCATCGCCTTTTTTGAGGCGCTCGCGCAGCGCTTCAGTACGGATGCGGCGCGGATGCAGCAGGCGATCGATGCCTGGCGTGCATCTCCCTCGGATGCAACAGCCGCCGAAGTCCACGCTGCGTCCGAGCCGCGCCGGCAGGAACTGTTCCGCAGACTTAATCTTGCGCCCGGCGGCACGTCCGCACTGGTGCGAATGCGCGAGCAGTTGATGGACTCGCTCGACCACCGCGAGGACCTGCGCGCCGTCGACGATGATTTCGTCCATCTGTTCTCGTCATGGTTCAACCGCGGTTTCCTGGTGTTGCGCCGCATCGATTGGTCGACGCCCGCCATCGTGCTGGAGAAGATCATCCGCTATGAGGCCGTGCACGAAATCCACGATTGGGACGACCTGCGCCGCCGTATCGATCCGCCAGACCGGCGTTGCTTTGCCTTTTTTCATCCGGCGATGGTCGACGAGCCCCTTATCTTCGTCGAGGTCGCCCTTACACGCGATATCCCCGCCGCGATCGCGCCGATCCTCGCGAAAGATCGCGAGATTATGCAGCCCGACAAGACCCGCACTGCAACGTTTTACTCGATTTCAAACTGCCAGCGCGGGCTCGCCGGCGTCTCGTTCGGCAGTTTCCTGATCAAGCAGGTGGTCGAGGAAGTCAGCCGCGAGCTTTCGGGCCTGTCGACTTTCGTGACGTTATCGCCGGTGACAAGCTTCGCAAGCTGGCTCAAGCGCGAACGCGCCGAAGAGAAATCCGCGGCACTCCCCGAGGCCGACAAAGCCGCGCTGGTCACGCTCGATCAGCCCGATTGGTGGCGCAGCGAGGAAACAGCGGCGCAATTGAAAGAGCCTCTCATGCGCGCGGCCGCCTGGTACTTCTTGCGCGCGCGCAATGAGGGGGGTTCACTGGTCGACGCGGTTGCCCGGTTCCATCTGGGTAACGGCGCGCGGCTCGAGCGCATCAATTGGCTCGCCGATACGTCGGACCGGGCAATGGCGCAGGCGCACGGGCTGATGGTGAACTATCTCTACGAGCTCGATGACATCGAGAAGAACCACGAGGCCTATGCCGAAAGGCGCACCGTTGTCGCGTCCGGCACCGTCCAGCGCCTGCTGCGGCCTCCGCTCGAGCTAGTGCCGATCGCGGGCTAGGATTTTCCGTAAACCGGCACAATGGCGCCACGGGTAACGCGATTATCCGGCGAGGCGAGGAACAGGATCGTCGCCGCCACGTCCTCCACCTTCGGCCAGGCGGCGTGATCTGCTTTCGGCATCGCCTTGCGGTTTGCCGGCGTGTCCATGATCGAAGGCGCGACGGCATTCACCAATATCCCGTCCTTCGCGACTTCCTCGGCCAGAGCCATCGTGAGCGCCGCGACGCCGGCTTTGGCGACGGTGTACGCGGTCATGCCGGCGCCGCTCCGCCATTCGAGCGCGGGCCGCGCGGCCACGTTGACGAGGCGCCCTCCGGCCGCAGGGAGCATGGCCTTCACCGCCGCCCGGCAACACAGGAAACAGGACGTGAGATTGCTGTCGATCTGCGCCATCAGCGCGGTTTTGTCGATGTCGGCAATTTTTCCTGCGGCAAAACCGCCGGCAATGTGAATCGAAGCCCAGAGCGCTGCTGACGATTTGCCGCCCGCGTAAACCTTCGTCACCTCAGCTTCGTCGGACAGGTCGGAGACCTTGATCAGCGCTATCTGCGGCTGACCGCGATATGGAAATCGCTCTGCTTCGGCATCATGGACGTAAGGAATGGTGCAGGCCGCACCGCCGCCGACCAATGCGCCCACCACGGCAGTCCCAAGCGCACCGGTGCCGCCGGTAACAACGACGTGCTTTCCTGAAAAATCGACCTGACTTGCCAAAAGCAATCCTTGTCTTCCGAATTGCGCCGCTCAGCCCCGCCCGCGCTTCACGCGCGTCGGCAACACCTGAAATTCAATCCAGTTTGCCACTTCGCCAACGCGAAGACTCTTGTCGAGCACATTTTTGCTGATGCCGTGCCGCCAGGCTAACCGTTTGCAGCTGGGATCCCGGTCCAAGGTTTCGAGATCGTGCGCAAAGGTCTTGATGTCAGTCTCGTCCGCGAAAAAGCCTTCCTCGATCAATCGCGTGCCGATACGGCGAACGATCGTCGCGATCTCGCGAAGGGGATATTCGGGGTGATATTGAACGGCCCAGGCGACCGACCCGTTGGTGCGGATTTCTGCGCTTTGCACGTCGGAAACGGCGTTGGTCGCGAGCACGGTCGTGCCCGGCGCGACCGACTCGATTTCGTCGAGATGTACGGTCGGCGCATTGAAAACGTCGAGCTTGCCGGCATACATCGGGTGTTTACGCCCGGCCTCGGTGAGCCTGATGCCGCGGCCGAAGCCGATTTCACGGCCTTTCGGGTTCTTGCGCACGCTGCCTCCGGCAGCCGTGGTGATGATCTGGATGCCCCAACAGGAACCGAAAATCGGCGTCCCGGTCTTGAGCGCGGCGCGCACAAGTTCAATCTGCCGCATCACCTCCGGGCCGGCTTTGTAGACATGCAGGCTGGATCCGGTAATGGCGATGCCATCGTAGCCTTCAAGCGAGGCGCCCTCGGGCAACAATGCCGCGGGGTCGCCCGGATAGCAGATGTCCACCGCCGCTCCCGGCAGCAGCTCGCGCAGCAGGTCGGAATATCCCTTGCTCGCCGCAATTCCGCCGACCGCGACGTGCTCGGCCATAGTCTGCGGTGAATTTCCTTCGACAACGAGCAGGCGGGGCGAGGGCATCGGTTCCGGTTTCAGGTTCTCTGGCAGTCGCCCCGAATGCGGACCTTGAGCGACAATTGCATCGATATGGCGGCGCCAGCACGTTTTTGCAATCGCGACATATTTTATGGCTCAAATTCGAGGTTAATGCATTCCCCTCCTTGAGTGCGTCCCGTGGGCCGCCCATTCTTTGATGGAAAGCGAATCAGCGCGCAATGGCCGACTTCGACCTCGCCATCATCGGTGGCGGCATCAACGGTACCGGGCTCGCCAGGGATGCCGCCGGCCGCGGCATACGCGTCCTGCTTGTCGAGATGAACGATCTCGGCTCCGGCACCTCATCGGCCTCGAGCAAACTGATCCACGGCGGATTGCGCTATCTCGAGCATCGCGCCTTTCGTCTGGTCCGCGAGGCGTTGAGCGAGCGCGAAGTGCTGCTGCGCATGGCCCCGCACCTTGTCCGCCCGATGCGGTTTATGCTGCCGCCGCTTCCGGGGCGACGCTCGGCCCTTCTGCTTCGCTTCGGGCTTTTTTTGTACGACATCCTGGGCGCGCGCCGGCTGTTGCCCGCGTCCCGCACGGTCGACCTCACGCATCATGTGGCCGGCCACCCGCTCAAGCGGGAATTTCGCTACGGATTTGAATACTCCGATTGCTCGGTCGACGACTCCCGGCTGGTGGCGCTCAATGCAGTCGATGCGGCTGAACATGGCGCAGTCATTCGGACGCGCACGCGGTGTACCCGCGCGGAGCGGCGGGAGGAGTGGCAACTTGTGCTCAACGATCGAGGCCGCCGCGATGTTGCGACAGCGCGCGTGCTGGTCAATGCCGCCGGCCCCTGGATCGGCGAGGTGGCAGAGACGATCATCCGGCAGCCCCTGCCGCGCCCCGTTCGGCTGATCAAGGGCAGCCATATCGTCGTGCGCCGGCATTTCAAGAATGACTACGGCTACCTTTTGCAGGCGTCCGACGGGCGCGTGGTCTTTGTCTTGCCGTTTGCCGATGACTTCAGCCTGATTGGCACGACCGACGAGAACTTTGTCGGCGACCTTAACGCGCCGACTCTGGAGCCGCGCGAAATCGCCTACCTCTGCGAAGTCGCCAATCGCTATTTCCGCAATGTCGTCACGCCCGATGAAGTGGTCTGGTCGTTTTCCGGCGTACGCGCGCTTTATGACGATGGCGCGGACAAGCCTGAGGATGTCACTCGCGACTACGAACTCGTGCTCGACAGGGGTGAGGGCAAGGCCCCGTTGCTCACCGTCTATGGTGGCAAGATCACCACGCATCGCAGGTTGGCCGAGGCGGCGCTGGCGCGAATTGGGCACTTCTTCGAGGCACAGCCGCCCTGGACCGCGAAATCCACGCTTCCAGGCGGAGAATTTCCGCCCGATGCTTTTGATGCGCAGGTCAACGAAGCGATGCGGCGATGGCCGTTTCTTTCCGAGCCACACGCTCGCAGGCTTGTGCATGCCTACGGACTTCGCGCCGAGCGATTTCTTAAGGATGCGCGGAGCATGGACGAATTGGGGCCATGCCTCGCCGGCGATCTCACCGAGGCGGAAGTACGCTACCTGGTGGAGAATGAATGGGCCCAGACCGCCGATGATGTACTGTGGCGACGAAGCAAAATCGGCCTGGTCGCATCAGCCGGGCAGGCTGCGGCGCTTGAGCGGCTGATGGCATCAATGAAAGCGAATCTTCGTCCGTGACCTGCCTGGAGGTTGCCGTTGGCGACTGCACTCATCGCGATTGATCAGGGCACAACGTCGACGCGAGCAATTGCATTCGACGCGGCGTTGCGGCCGCTCGCGACTGCGCAACAGGAATTGCGCCAGATTTATCCCGCGCCCGGCGAAGTCGAGCATGATCCGGAAGAGATCTGGTCGGCGGTCGTGGCCACCGTGCGCGCGGTGATGGCGCAGGCGGGGATCGGCGCGAGCGATATTGCCGGCATCGGGATTACCAATCAGCGCGAAACAACGGTGATCTGGGATCGCAAAACCGGAAAGCCGATCCACAATGCAATCGTCTGGCAGGATCGCCGCACCGCGTCCGTCTGCGAGTCATTGCGGCGCAGCGGGAGCGAGCCGGAAATTGCCGGCAAGACGGGGCTGCTGCTCGATCCGTATTTTTCCGCCACGAAAATCGCCTGGTTGCTGGATCACGTCAAAGGCGCCCGTACGGCGGCGGAGGCAGGCAGACTTGCGTTCGGCACGATCGATAGCTTCCTGCTCTGGCGGCTCACGGGTGGCAGGGCGCATCTGACCGACGCGACCAACGCCGCGCGCACGCTGCTGTTCGATATAGGCACGGGTAAATGGGACGCCGACCTCTGCAACGTTTTTGACGTGCCTGCCGGACTGCTTCCCGGCGTGCGCGATTGTGCGGGTGCGTTCGGGGAGACGGAGGCCGGCTTGTTCGGCGGCCCGATTCAGGTCCGCGGTATCGCAGGCGATCAGCAGGCGGCCATGATCGGGCAGGGATGCTTTGAGCCCGGCATGGTGAAATCGACCTACGGCACCGGATGTTTTGCCTTGCTCAACACCGGCTCAAAGCAGGTCGTTTCGCGCAATCGGCTGCTCACGACCATTGCCTATCAGCTGGACGGCAAGCGCACCTACGCACTGGAAGGCGCGATTTTTGTCGCCGGCGCCGCCGTGCAGTGGCTGCGCGACGGATTGAAAATCATCGGCACTTCGGCGGAAGTCGGCCCGCTGGCGCAGCGCGCCGATCCGGCCGAGCATGTCTATCTCGTGCCCGCGTTTGTCGGGCTGGGCGCGCCCTATTGGGATGCGCAGGCGCGCGGGGCAATCTACGGCCTGACACGCAATTCCGGTGCTGCCGAAATTGCGCGCGCGGCGCTCGAGGCGGTCGGCTACCAGACGCGCGATCTGCTGGACGCGATGCATGCCGACTGGCCGGCACAGCCATCCAAAACGGTGCTGCGCGTCGATGGCGGCATGACCGCCAACGACCCGTGCATGCAGTTCCTCGCCGATATCCTCGCGTGTCCGGTCGATCGGCCGACGGTATTGGAAACGACAGCAATGGGCGCCGTCTATCTCGCCGGACGGGCGGCCGGCGTCTGCGCCGACCTTGGCGGATTCGCGGCGCAATGGCGGCTCGATCGCCGCTTTGAGCCGCGGATGGATGCGGGCCAGCGGGAACGAAAATACGCCGGCTGGAAGCACGCGGTGCAACGAACCTTGACGGCGTCGAGCTGACTTCTCCTGGACGACATCGGGTTGAGCGCACACGCGCGCCCCGCTAGCGTGTGCGCCGCGAGGGGATCCGATGGCGAACGGCGGCCAAGCAGCATTGAAAGAGATCGCGAGCAGGCAGCCGCTGGTTCGTTTCGAGGCGGTCAGCAAGCGCTTCGGCGCCGTCGCCGCGGTCGAGGCACTGACGCTGGAGATTGCGCAAGGGGAATTCTTCGCCCTGCTTGGCCCTTCAGGTTGCGGCAAGACGACATTGCTGCGGATGCTCGCCGGTTTCGAGACGCCAAGCGAAGGCCGCATACTTCTGGATGGGGAGTACATCGTCGCGGTACCGCCGCACCGGCGCCCCGTGAACATGATGTTCCAGAGTTACGCCTTGTTTCCGCACCTCACCGTCGAGGGCAACATCATCTTTGGGTTGCGTCAGGAGAATGTGGGGCGCGAAGAAATCGCCGCACGCCTGGCCGAAATGCTGGATCTCACGCGGCTGCAGGGCCTTGCAGGCCGCAGGATTCATCAGTTGTCCGGCGGCCAGCGTCAGCGCGTGGCGCTGGCGCGTTCATTGATAAAGCGGCCGCGCGTCCTTCTGCTCGACGAGCCGCTGGCGGCACTCGACAAGAAACTGCGTGCCGAGACGCAGTTCGAGCTGATGGAGTTGCAACGCAAGCTCGGCACGACGTTCGTCATCGTCACCCACGATCAGGAAGAGGCAATGATCGTTGCCGATCGCATCGCGGTCATGAATCAAGGCCGGCTGATTCAGGTATCGACGCCAGTCGGAATTTACGAACAGCCAAATTCGCGCTGGGTCGCCGATTTCATCGGCGAAGTGACGATCATTGAGGGGCGGGCGGCCGCACCCGGAGCAATGGACAGCGCCTTGGGCCCGCTGTCCATCGCCCCAAGCGGGATCGCGCAAGGGGAAACGGTGTGGCTGGCGTTGCGTCCGGAAAAAATCAGCATCAGCACAAGACGGCCTGGTGGCGAGCCGAACGCCCTTGCCGGCACCATTTTTGAGATCGGGTATCGCGGCGACATGTCGACCTACAAGGTCCGGCTTGCAGATCGATCGATCATGAGGGTTGCGGTGGCGAACGCAATTCCGCGCGGTACGCCGAGGCTCGCTGCCGGCGATGCCGTCTGGCTGTCGTGGCCGCCGGACGCGGGTATTCTTCTGACGGGTTAAATGATGCGAACAGGCCAAAAAAATAGTTGGAGCGCACGGTTGGTCGTTTTCGTGCCGTATCTCTGGCTTGCCATCTTCTTTCTTGCGCCCTTCATCATCGTGCTCAAGATCAGCCTGTCGCAATCGGTGCTCGCGCAGCCGCCGTATTCGCCGGTGCTTGACCTCAGCGCGGGCTGGCAAGGACTAAAGACGTTCGCCGCCCAGCTCTCTCTCGATGGTTTCAAATTGCTGGCGTCCGATTCGCTTTACGTCCTGTCCTATCTCAAGAGCCTGCAGGTGGCTGCGATCTCCACTGTGTCTCTCTTCGCCCTCGGCTATCCAATCGCCTATGGCATCGCGCGCGCGCCGAGGACCTGGCAGCCGGCGCTGGTCATGGCGGTGGTTCTGCCGTTCTGGACGTCATTTCTGATCCGCATCTATGCCTGGATAAATATCCTGCAGCGCGACGGGCTGCTGAACGACATTCTCATTCGGCTGCACATCATCGATGCGCCGGCCGCCTGGTTGTCGTCCGATACTGCGATCTACATCGGCGTC
>DATGDN010000051.1:0-6866 GCA_035310865.1 Pseudolabrys sp.
AGCGAAGCGGCAGGGAAGTCCCGACAACCTGACCGTCCAGATCGTCAGGATCGACGCGCTACCCGACAGCGAGAGCAGCGAAATCGTCAGGCAGGCGGCGGAATTGCCGTGCCCTCCTCTGCCTGAAGCGAGAACGGTGCTGGACGGGTATCAGATCGTCAGGGAAATCCACGGCAGCAGCCGAAGCCACATCTACCTGGCCGTCGACAGCGCGGACAATTCGCTGGTTGCCCTCAAGATTCCGTCGATCGACCTGCGGGGCGATCCCGCCTATTTGCAACGATTCATGATGGAGGAATGGGTGGCCCGGCGCGTCAACAGCGCCCACGTCCTCAAGCCCCGCATCCAGGCAAGACGGCAAAACTACCTGTACGTCGTGACGGAATTCGTCGATGGGCAGACTTTGACGCAGTGGATGATCGACAATCCCAGGCCGGATCTGGAAACCGTGCGCGGAATTGTCGAGCAGATCGCCAAAGGTCTGCAGGCGTTCCACCGGCTAGAGATGCTGCATCAGGACCTGCGGCCAGAGAACATCATGATCGACAAAACGGGCACCGCGAAAATCATTGATTTCGGCTCGGTGAGAATCGCAGGCATTACGGACGACGCAGGCGACCCGCACGACATCCTGGGAACGGCGCAGTACACCGCGCCCGAATATTTCCTCGGCGAAGGCGGATCGCAGCGTTCAGACATCTTCTCGCTGGGCGTTATCGCCTATCAGATGCTGACCGGACGGCTGCCATATGGCGCCGAGGCCGCCAGGACAAGGACAAAAGCTCAGCAAAAAAAATTAAGATACAAATCTGCCCTGAATGACAACCGCGACATCCCTGGCTGGGTCGACGGGGCACTGAAGAAGGCCGTGCATCCTGACCCATATCATCGCTATGACGAGCTGTCCGAGTTCGTTTTCGATCTTCGTCATCCCAACAAATTTGTCGAGTCGGCAGCAAAGCCCCTCATCGAGCGCGATCCGTTGCTCCTCTGGAAATGTCTGTCTGCGATTTTGTTCGTTTCTGTCCTGATCGTTTCGGCCCTGCTCATCGTGCAGATCGGCAGGCACTAGGACGCTGCAAAACGCCTACTTCGGCTTATAGGCGCGGACGTTCGCGTGAAAATCGGCACCGTTGCCGCTTGCGGCAATGTGTCCGGCGCGGATGGCATAGTCGCCGAAGCGCTCGCCTTTCTGCCGCCCGGCGGCGTAAGCCGCGAACAATGGATCGAGCGCCGCAATGATGCCGGCGTGGTCCAGATCTTCCGCATAGAGCTTGTTCATGCGCGAGCCGTCGAAGGCCGCGCCGAGATAGAGGTTGTAGCGGCCCGGCCCCTTGCCGACCAAACCGATCTCGGCGAGATAAGGCCGCGCGCAGCCGTTCGGACAACCTGTCATGCGAATGACGATCTCGTCGGCGGACAGCCCGTGCGCGGCGAGCCTTTCGTCGAGCGCATCCAGGAGCTCCGGCAGATAGCGTTCGCTCTCGGCCAGTGCGAGCCCGCAGGTCGGCAGCGCGACGCAAGCCATCGAATTCCGCCGCAACCCGGAGCACGGCGCGAGCAAGCCCGCGTCGCGCGCGATTCGCTCGATCTCGGCCTGCTGGCCCGTTGGCACATTGGCGATGACGAGATTCTGGTTCGGCGTGATGCGGAATTCGCCCTCGTGCATCTGCGCGATCGCGCGCAGCGCGCTCTGCTGCGCGGCACCGGGAACGTCGCGCACCCGCCCGTTCTGCACGAACAGCGTGAGATGGCCGCCTGTGTCCTGTCCCTCGGTCCAGCCGTAGCGGTCGCCGGTCGAGGTGAACGTGTAGGGCTTTGCCGGCGCGAGCCCGACGCCTGAGCGCCGCTCGACCTCGGCACGGAAGGCATCGAGCCCGCGGTCCTCGATCGTGTATTTGAGCCGCGCGTGCTTGCGGTTCTTGCGGTCGCCCCAGTCGCGCTGCACGGTGACGATGGCCTCGGCGACTTTCAGCACGTCCGCGGTCTGGCAGAAGCCCATGGCTTCCGCGGCGCGCGGATAGGTGTCGGGCTCACCGTGCGTCATGCCCATGCCGCCGCCGACGGTGATGTCCCAACCATCGATATTGTCGGACTTGTCGGAAATGGCGACGAAACCGAGGTCGTGCGCGAACACGTCGACATCGTTCGATGGCGGCACCGCCACCACCACCTTGAATTTGCGCGGCAGATAGGTCTTGCCGTAGATCGGCTCCACCACCTCCTCCTCGCCGCCGGCGATGCGCTCGCCGTCGAGCCAGATCTCGCGGTAGGCCGGCGTGTGCGGCAGCAGATGGTCGGATATGGACCGCGCCAGTTCGATCGCCGCCGCATGGGCGCGCGACTGCTCCGGCAACACGTTGCACATGACGTTGCGGTTGATGTCGCCGCAGGCCGCGATGGAATTGAGCACCACGGCGTCGATGGCCTTGAGCGTCGCTTTCAGATTCGACTTGATGACCCCGTGCAGCTGAATCGTCTGCCGCGTGGTCAGCCGCATCGACCCGCTGCCGTAATCGCGCGCGACCTGGTCGAGCGCAAGCCATTGCCGCGGCGTCAGCACGCCGCCCGGGATACGCACGCGGATCATGAAGGCGAAGGCCTTCTCCATCTTCTTGCGCATGCGCTCGGGCCGCAGGTCGCGATCGTCCTGCAGGTACATGCCGTGGAACTTCACCAGCTGCGCGTCGTCCTCGATGATGGCGCCGGTGATTTCCTCGCGCAGGCCGTCGGCCAGCGTGCCGCGCAAATAATCGCTCGCTTCCTTGATGCGCTCGTTGCGCGACAGTTCGTCGGTCATGGGACGTCCAATAAGCGCAGGGTCAATACGTGTCCTGCAGATAGCGCTTTTCGCGCTCCAGTGTCACCACCGCCTGCTCGGCCGCCTCGGGGGACAGGGCCTTCACATCGGCATAGGCGCGCACCAGCGCGGCACGCACGTCCTTCGCCATCGCCTTGGCATCGCCGCAGACATAGAAGTAAGCGCCGCCATCGAGCCATTCGACCAGGTCAGCGCGGCGGTTCCACAATTTGTGCTGGATGTAGATCTTCTCCGGCGTGTCGCGCGAGAAGGCAACGTCCATGCGGGTGAGCGCGCCGTCCTTGAGCGCGTCCTGCCAGTCGAGCTGGTAGAGGAAGTCGTGTGTGAAGGTGCGGTCGCCGAAAAACAGCCAGCTCTTGCCCGTCGCCTCGGTCGCGCGGCGCTCCTGCACGAAGGCGCGGAACGGAGCAACGCCGGTGCCGGGGCCGACCATGATGATGTCCTTGTCGAGTGAAGGCAGCGCGAAATGCTTGTTGGGCTTGAGCTTCACGCGCACGCGTCCGCCGCGCTTGAGCTGCTCGGCCACGTAGTTCGAGGCAACGCCCTTGCGCGCGCGGCCGTGGCTTTCATAACGCACGGCGGAAATCAGCAGATGCGCCTCGTCCTCCACTTCGCGGCGGGACGAAGCGATCGAATAAGCGCGCGGCGCCAGCGGCCGCGTCAACGCGCGCAGCGTCTCGGCATCGAGTGCAATCGGGAAGTTAGCGATGAGATCGATCAGCTGGCGCCCGGCGATCCATTCGCGCGCCTGGCCGTCGGCAATGAGCGCCTTGACGTATTGGTGTCCGGTCTTGTCCGCATAAGTCTCGACCGTCTTGAGCGACAACGTGGTGACGTCGCGTAACTTGATGAAGTCCGCGCGCAGCTTGTCGTCGTCCGCAAGCCGGGTGAGTTTAAGCAGTTCGTCGACATAGGCCGGATCGTTCTCGGGATAGAGATCGAGGGAATCGCCCGGCTCGTAGGCCGGCGCCCCGCCTTCGAATGACAATGCGAGGTGGATGGTTTCCTTGTCCGAGCGCGAGGAGTTGAGATCGACATGCTCGATGATCTCGGCCTCGACGATGTCCGTATTCGGCGATGCCGCCGGCTTGGCGCCGAAGTCGACCTCGATCACGCGGCCGCCGGCATTCGGCGGCGTCAGGACTTTCATCGCATCGCCGATCCAGCGCGCGGCCGGCTCGGCGAAATCGAGGTCGCAATCGACGCGGTCAACCACACGCTTGCCGCCGAGGGCCGCAAGCCGCTCGTCGATCTTCTTGCCGATCGCGCAGAACTCCGCATAGGCGGTGTCGCCGAGCGCCAGCACGCCGAACTCGACTCCGTCGAGACGCGGCGCGCCCTCGCCCATCAATTCGTTGTAGGCGCGCATGGCGCGCGCCGGCGGCTCGCCCTCGCCCCAGGTGGCGGCAATCACCACCAGCCGCTTGGCGGAGGTGAGCGCCCGGAGCTCCAGGTCGGCCATGTCGATGATCGTCGGCTTGAGACCGCTATTGCGTGCCGCCTTGGCAATATCGCCGGCAAGCTTTTCCGAATTTCCGGACTCGCTCGCGTAGACGATCGTCAACGGCTCCGCTGGCCGCGCCGGCGCGGCCAGCTGCGCCTGCTGTCCGGTCGCGGATTCAACACCCGCCAGAAAGCCCGCCAGCCACGCGCGTTGAACGGCGCTCGCCGGCCCAACCACGCGGTTGAGCAGAGCGACGTCCTCCTCGGAGAACGGCGCGGTCTTTGGGATGTTGGCGAGAACGGACGACATTCATTGACCTCAGTTGGGCAGCCAGGGCTGGATGGCGATGACGATGCCGAGCGTGAGGATCGCAATGCCAACTTCACCGACGGCCCCGACGATGAACGGATAAAGCCCCTGCTTGCGCATGACGCGGAAGTCGGTGGAGAGCCCGACGCCCGCAAACGTCAGCAGGAAGGCCCAGCGTGACAGGTTGGCGATGTCGGCGGTCTGCTCCTTCGAGAAGGCGCCGAAGGTCGCAAGCAGCGACACCGCGAGAAAGCCGAGCACGAATTTCGGAAATTTCGCGCACAGGAACGCGAGCTTGTTGTCGACGGTGCGGGCTTCGCCCCCGGCGGCCCAGTAGATCGCATAGGCCAGCACGACGAAGCCGATGGTCGAGTTGCGCGTGGTCTTGGCCAGGACGGCGATCTTGCCGGCCTGCTCTGACCACAGATTGCCGGCCGCAACCGCTTCCGCGGTGTTGTCGATCGACAGCCCGGCCCACAAGCCGTAGGCGTGATCGGTGAAGCCGACGAAATGGCCGATCAGCGGATAGGTGAAGAGGCCAATGGCGCCGAGCGCCAGGATCGCGGCGATGGCGAAAGATGCGTCGTCCTTGGCATTGATCGCGCCCT
Organism: Pseudolabrys sp.; assembly: GCA_035310865.1. Lineage (GTDB taxonomy): Bacteria > Pseudomonadota > Alphaproteobacteria > Rhizobiales > Xanthobacteraceae > Pseudolabrys. The sequence continues at coordinate 5,183 of DATGDN010000051.1, forward strand.
TGGCCGCGATGATGGCGGACACACCGCAGATCGACGAGCCGACCGCGAGCAGGCTGGTGAGCTTGGGCGAGAGCTTGAACGTCCTGCCGAGCCGAGTCATCAGCACGATCGACATGATCAGATCGAGCGCGACCGCCACCAGGCTGATGCCGCCGAGCTTGAGCACGTCGCCGACAAGGAAGCGCACGCCGAGCAGGACGATGCCGAGCTTGAGGAAGAATTCGTAGGTAGCGATGCCGGCCTTGAAGATCTTCGGCACGCCGACGGTATTGGAAACGATCAGCCCGATGACGATCGCCCACAGCACATATTCGATGTTCGGAAACGCAAGATGGTTGGCCTTGCCGTAGGCGTTGATGCTCTGCTCGATCAACTTGCCGCTATAGCCGATGGTCAGCAGCAAGGCGACGCCGGGCAGAAGCTCGACGACACGCTGAGACAGGGAAAAACGTGAGGCAGCGGCGACCGCAGTGCTCATGGCCTCACCACGGAACGCGCGGCAGGATGCCAAGAACGACCAGGACGACGAACGCGGTCGCGATCGCCACGGCCCAGCTGTCGAGCGTGATCCGCTGCAGCAGGCGAGGCTCGTGCGAATAGTCGGTCATCGCAACAACTCCGGTGCAATCAACAGGAGTTGCTAAGTAGGAGGTTATTCTGCAAAACCGCAATAAGTGTCCGAAAATAAGAAGAAATTTGCTTCGTCAGGCGCCCGGGTGCGTAACAATTTCCTTCCGTGCTGGCGTTGTGGAGAACACCGGTAACGCTCAAATCCCGCATTAACGTATGCAAGACACGGAAGATGTCGCTCACTCCGGACCACGCCCGCTGATGTCCACCTATCGCCGCAAGCTGCATGACGTATTGACGCCGCGCGAGCACCGGCTGTTCGCGCGTCTCGACACGCCGCAGAAGATCCAGGACTTCCTCGACCGCCTGCCGGTGAATTTCAGTCTCGAGGGCGACACCGCGATGTCGCCGCGCCGCGTGCTTGACGCGCAGATGGCGCACTGTGCGGAGGGTGCGATCTTCGCCGCCGCTGCGCTTGCCTATCATGGCCGGCGCCCTCTGCTGATGGACATCCGCGCGCTGCCGAGCGACCAGGACCACATCATCACATTGTTTCAGGAGCGCGGGCTGTGGGGCGCGATCAGCAAGACCAACCACGCCATCCTGCGCTGGCGCGATCCGATCTATCGCAGCGCGCGCGAGCTCGCGATGACCTATGCGCATGAATATTGTCTTCCGGGCGGCAAGAAATCGATGCTGTCTTTTTCGAAGCCGTTCTCGCTGGCGCGCTACACGCCGCGCAGCTGGGTGGTCGCGCCGGAAGATCTGGACTGGCTGCTGGTCGACCTCGATACGTCGCCGCATCTTCCGGTCGCGCCGCGGCACGCGCTGCGCAAGAGGCGCCGCTCCTCGCGCGTCGAGATTCTGTCACAGGACGTGGTCGAGTGGCCGGACCCGAGGAAGAAGAAGAAGACGACAAAGAAGAGGCGGAAGGCACGACCCTAGCCCGGTCATTCCGGACCCGGAATCCAGAAATAAGGATTGTGCTTGTATCTGGAGTCCGGTTTCGCGCCTTCGGCGCGCCACGGAACGACCGGGTAAATTTTTGGCATGACCAGCACACACTCCGCTCACCCCCGCGAAAGCGGGGGTCCAGGGCAATACGCTCTGACTC
>DATGDN010000052.1:0-14622 GCA_035310865.1 Pseudolabrys sp.
CACGACAGCTCTTATAGAGCCGGAAACGCGTACGGCCGCTGGCCGCGTGATCGCCGTCTTCGATGTTATTGACGACATGCGTGACTATCAGATCCTGCTTGGTTCTGCGGCCCAAGTCGCTATCTACACAAAGCACTGGAAGCATCTTTCGCTGCTGCGAAAAATCTTGCTGAGAATGCGCAGCTGGGAGAATTACGTATTCACGGAAGGACATTAGCGTCATGCTTGTCTCCCCTCAACGCACCTTCCGCACGGCTCTGTACGAGAAGGCAATCGGGACCCTTATTTGGCTAGCATTTGCAGGGGTTGGTATCGGCGCTCTTTATTTCGGTAGTAAATTGGCTGGTGACTAACGCCCTCGCTGGACCATGTCCGCTTTGGGTCATTAGCGGACATGTGCGGCGCAAAACGTCATGTCCGCTTTACCTCCAATAGCGACCGCAAAAGCGGACATCACTGCGCGTTGTCTGTTCACGCGCAACAACGGCCACGGGACGACGCAACACGCGCCGAAATCGTACCGCAAGCGCCTTAGGGTTTAGCGTGTTTTGAAGGTGGGGCACGGCTCCTTCGAAAGGGAGCGAGCGCACCAAGAGGGACCCTTAGGGGTCCCAGTGTTTGGCATTGACACCCAACATGGTTGAACGCCGGCAACCCGGGCGCGACCTGAACCTGCACGTCGACGGCTCGGGCCTCGATGCCCTCGAAAGCCACGGTAGCCACCCTCTCAACCATACAACCGCGCTCGTCAATTACTCGTAAAAGTAGTATCGAAAGCAACCTGCACATACAAGGATTGCTCGCTTGGCAAATGGACGATTGATCTCAGCCGTTTGGCCGATAATCATGAGTCAAAGGAACCTTGGGAGGATCAATAATGATCATCGCGCGAGGCCTCGTTGCTTTGATCTTGATGACCTTCGGAATGGCGGCACGCGCCGAGGATCTGAAGCCTTGGAAGCACGTGGTGATCGAGCCGAAGGGCGATGCGGGCTTCATGCTCATGGTTGGGCAGCGCGACTTCGCATCCAGGCATGGGCTCAAGCTGGAAATAGTCCCGATGAAAAACGGTGCGCTGGCGCACAAGGCGTTGCTGGCCGGCGAGGTCGACAGCATCGAGTCGAGCCCGGGCGCCGCCATCCTCGCCGGTTCACGCGGAGCCGATATCAAGATTATTGGTTGCGACTGGCCCGGCGTGCCGCACGGGCTGATGGTGAAATCGACGATCACCAAAGTTGAAGATCTCAAGGGAAAGACGATCGCTGTGGCGGCCCCGGGTTCGCTGCCCAATTTGCTGATCAACGCCATTCTCGAACAGCACAGAATTCCCACATCGGACGTTCATTTCGCAAATCTCGGCGGCGACCTCGATCGATATAAATCAGTGATCGCGGGCGTCGCGCATGCCGGCATCGTCGCGGCTGAATTCATGGCAGTCGCGCCAAGCGACGTGAGAATGCTGACCTACGGCCACGACGCCTTGCCAAACTACGTACGGCTGTGTCTGAGCATGACCGGGAAGACGATTGCCGCGCGGCGGCCAGATGCCATCAGCTTTGTCGCGGCGGAAATGGATGCACTGAAATTTGCCATCAGCCATCGCGACGAGACAATCAAGCTCACACAGGGCGCAATCCATGCGAAGCCTGATGACCCGCGTCCCGCCTATGCCTTCGACGACACGCTCAAGCGCAACGCAATCGATCCCTCGATCGCGTTGCCACTCGACAAACTCAACTGGATGCAGAACGAACTCGTGAAGGCCGGCAATCTCAAGGCGCCCTTCGACCTTGGCACCATGACGGCGCCTGATATCCGGGCTGAGGCCGTGAAGCGCTCGGCAAAATAATCAGACTTTGACCGACGCCATAATTCCGGCCGGGAAGATATCCTCCGGCTTCGCGAGGCAGCATGCGATACCTTGCTCGTGCGCGTAGCGCAGGAACAATTCCAGGGTCGGCCGGTTCGCCTCGATGCCATAGGGAAACAGTTCACCGCCGAACATCTGCTGCGTGCGGGTGGCGTAGCTCGTCAGCCACGGCACCGGATAGCGCGAAACCGCAGGATCTAGGATGCGTTCGATGCTGCGCCGTTTCGACTCTTCGAATGCGTTGTACAAGTTGCGGGCGACCCATGGTTGGCCGTCGAGGATAGCTTTGCGCATCGCGATAACGTGCATGATCGGATAGACACGCGTATCCTGATAGTAGCGCTGCTCCACGGTCTCGTAGTCGGGAAACAGGCGCACCACGTCCGGATGTTTTTCCCGGAATGAATTTGGCGGCCGGGCGATGATGACGCAGTCGAGTTCGCCCGACGCAATCATGCCGCTGAGCGTCTTATCCGGCTTGCTGTTGAGCCGCACACCCGTTGGCAACGATAACTCGACCTTTTCGATGCGGCCCGCCTCGTTGGTGCCAGCCTGCACCCAGTCAATGTCGGATAGTGCGACGCCGCCCTCATGCATCAGCCAGCCGCGCATGTAGACGGCTGCCGTATGCGCCCACTCCGGAACACCTATGCGCTTGCCTCGCAAATCTTTCGCCGTCTTGATGCCAGCCTTGCGGTTGACATAGAACGATGAAAACCGAAACAGGCGCGATGCGTAGACCGGCAAGCCGATGATGTCGGACGCCGTGCGCGTAACCTGTGCCGTGAATTTCGCAAACGAGAGCTCGGACACATCCCATTCGCGATTGAAGGTGAAGCGGGAAAAAATTTCGTGGTGGCCGAGCGTGAGCCAGTTGACCTCGATGCCCTCTGCGCGCACCAATCCAAGACGGAAGTCGCGGAAATGATCGTAGTCGGTTGTGGCAATCGTGAGGGCGACGCTCATGGCTTTGCGCGCCGCTTGGCCTCGATCTTGTCCCAGATCAGCGCCGCTATATCGGGGCCGCCAAGGTTCTTGATGGCACGAATTCCAGTCGGCGACGTGACATTGATTTCGGTGAGGTAGCCATCGATCACGTCAATGCCAACAAAGAGCAATCCGCGCTCACGGAGGGCAGGGCCGATGCGCTTGCAAATCTCCGCTTCGCGTTTCGTCAATTCGGTAGCGGACGGTGCGCCGCCGCGAACCATGTTTGAACGCAGATCATCGGCGGCCGGAATGCGGTTGACGGCTCCGGCAAACTCTCCATCCACCAGGATGATGCGTTTGTCGCCATGCTTGATGTTGTGCAGAAATTTCTGCACGACCCACTGCTCGCGGAAGGTAGCTGCGAACAGATCATAGAGCGAACCAAAATTCAGATCTTCACGTTCAAGCCGGAAGACCGCTTCGCCGCCTTTGCCGTAGAGCGGCTTCATGACGATGTCGCCGTGTTCAGCGCGGAACGCCTTGATCTCGGCGAGGTTGCGTGTCACCAATGTCGGCGGCATCAGATCGGGAAATTCGGTGACGAAGACTTTCTCGGGTGCGTTGCGCACGCTCGCAGGATCGTTGACGACGAGCGTCTTGGGATGGATGCGTTCAAGCAAGTGCGTCGTCGTTACATAAGCTAGATCGAAAGGAGGGTCCTGACGAAGCAGCACGACATCAAACTCGCTGACTTCCGTCCGCCGCGGCTCGTCCAGCGTGAAGTGGTCGCCCGCCTTGTCGCGGACATTGAGAGAGTCGACCTGGGCAAACAGGCGGCCGTTGAGCAAAGCGAGCCGGTCAGGGGTGTAATATGCAAGCTGATGACCACGCTTTTGGGCTTCCAGCAGCAAAGCGAACGTCGAGTCGCCTTTAATATTGATCCGCTCGATTGGATCCATCTGGACGACGATTTTCAGGCGCATGACTACCTTTACGCGAATAAAGCGTTAACACATTGTCCGCACTATAGCCGCTTCGGGACCGTTTGTTGCAGGGCCGGGGGGCCGACTGGTGAATCTGCCCAAGCTTTCGATTGCGGCGCGACTCTATACGATCTTTGCGCTGATGGCCGCCACCACCGTGGCGCTGTCGGCGGTCGCGGTTTCCAACGCTCACCGTCATGCGGCGCTCACCGAAAAGTTCGAATCTGCCAATGCCGGCAGCTGGAACGTCGAGCGGATCAACGGCCTCATCTACGCCAGCGTGATGGAATCGCGCGGAATCTATATGTCGGCGGACCGCGCCGAAGCCGGAAAATAAGCCGACTCGCTGCTCAAGGTTACCGACCAGATCAGCTCAGTCATCGGCGATTGGCAGCGCAGCGTTCGCAATAGCGATGCGCTTGCATTCAGTAATTTTGCCGTTCGAATTACCGGATATCAGGATTCCCTGTACAAGCTCGCGCCGATCGCCAAACAGTCCGGTCCGCAGGCTGCACGCGAATGGGTTGATAAAAATCAGCCCGCCGAGATCCGCTCCGTGCTGAGCAAAGATCTGGAGAAGCTGAGCCAGCACTACACCGACCAAGCCAGCCGGATCTATAAGCAGATTGACGAGAGCATTGGCCGTACCGCACTGCAACTCACGTCCTCGCCTGTCTTGCGGTCATCCTGGCGATCGCCGGCGCATTGATCATCGCGCGAAGCGTCGTCAAGCCCATCGCCGATATCACAACCATCACGCAGGCCGTCGCCGCGGGTGATGGTGCGATCGCCATACCGTTCAGTGATCGGAATGACGAAATTGGTGCGGCTGGCCAAACCAATCGGTGTCTTTCAGAACGCCATGCGCAGCAACGAAGAACTCAATCGTACCGTTCGCGGTGATGCAGACCTGCGTGCGCGCCGGCAGGAAAAAATGTCGAGCGAAATTTCGCATTTCTCGGCTGAGATCGAGGCGACCTTGGCCGAGCTTGGCCGCATTTCCGATGAGATGCTCGCAGCATCGACTCAACTCGCCGAGACTGCCGACGATGCTTCGAACAAGACGGCGCGAGCCGAAGAAGCATCGTCGGAAGCTTCGGCCAATGTGCGGGACATCGTATCCGCTGCGGACGAGCTGTCGGCATCGGTCAACGAGACGATCGGCAGGTTGCGCAGTCGAATACGATCGCGACCAAGGCGTTAACGAGGTCGAATCGACGAACCTCGCGGTCAAGGAACTTGATGAAGCTGCCGCACGCATCGGCGATGTCGTCAAGCTCATCACTGATATTGCCGAACAAACCAATCTGCTAGCGCTCAATGCCACAATCGAGGCAGCACGAGCCGGCGAGACGGCCGCGGTTTTGCTGTCGTCGCCGGCGAAGTGAAAGCGCTTTCCGGGCAGACGAGCCGCGCTACCGAGGAGATCGGAGCCCAGATCGCGGGCATGCAGCGTGCGACACAGCGCTCGATCGCCGCGATCACCGGCATTGAGCAGACAATCCGTGAAATCGGCAATATCAGCAGCGCCATCGCCGCGGCGGTCACAGAGCAAGGGGCAGCCACACAGGAAATTGCGCGGGGCGTCGAAACCGCCGCGAGGCGCACGGTGGAGACCGCCAAGCAAGTCAACCTGATGGGCGCGGCCACGCAGGATACGCGCTCGAGTGCCGCAGCGGTCAAAGCGGTGGCCGATGATCTAGGCGGCGCTGCCAGCCGCATCCGCGCCCAGGTCGATCAGTTTTTCGAGCGGCTGAGAGCGTAGTTACGGCCTAAGGCGTCATGTCTCGAACGCGGCCGGGATGCGCCGCGGAATTTTCCCCGGTGCCACCAGGATTGCATCGAAACGGATATCGCGGATCGATTCGTCCGGATTTGCCGCAAGCCATACTTCTGCTGCCGCAGCAATCCGCCAACGCTGCCGTTCATTGACCGATTCGGCGGCTTCGTGGAGAGTCCCCCGCGCTTTCACTTCGGCGAATACAAGCTGCTGGCGCCGCCTCGCAATGATGTCGATCTCGCCGAGCGGACTGCGCCAACGCCGTGCCAGAATGCGAAATCCCTTTGCGATGAGAAAGGCGGCCGCCCGGCTTTCAGCCGAGATGCCGAAACGAAACGCCGCCTGCCGCTCGGGGCGCGGCGCGTGCCTTACGGGACGCGGCGGCTGTTCACTGTGGGTCATCCGCGCCATCTTTGGTGAGGGCAAGTGCACGCTGATAGATTTCGCGCCGGGGGCGGCCGGTGGCAACGGCGACTTCGCCGACTGCATCTTTGACCGATACGCGGGACAACGCGCGCTTCAGGAGTTCATCGATATCGTCCGCACGATGCTCTGCGGCCGGCGGCGAAACCACGATCACAAACTCGCCACGCGTCTCCGCGCCGTCTGCGTATATTCGTGCGAGCGCGTCAAGATCATCGCATTTGACCTCTTCGTGCAATTTGGTCAACTCGCGGCAAATTGCGGCCGCGCGCGGTCCCAGCGCTTCGGCAAGATCGGCAAGCATCGGGGCGAGGCGCGACCCGCTCTCGAACAACACCAGGGTCGCCGGTATATTGGCGAGAGCAGCGATACGCTTCTGGCGCGCAGTCTGCTTCGCCGGCAAAAATCCCTCGAAGAAAAAACGGTCGGTCGGCAGTCCGGAGACCGTCAACGCAGCTAGCACAGCTGATGCGCCCGGCAGTGCCGTGACCGGATAACCAGCTTCGCGAGCGGCACGCACCAGCTTGAAGCCGGGATCCGAGATCAGCGGCGTGCCGGCATCCGAGACGAGCGCAACCGACTGGCCGTCCGCAAGCCGGGAAAGCAGCTTGGGCCGCGCCTCGGCGGCATTGTGCTCGTGATAGGGCGTGAGTGGCGTTGTGATGCCATAGCGCTCGGTAAGCTTGCGGGTGACGCGCGTGTCTTCGCAGGCGATGACGTCAGCACCGGCAAGAGTTTCAAGCGCGCGCAATGTGACATCGCCCAGATTTCCGATCGGCGTGGCGATCAGATAAAGGCCGGGCGCTGCCTTGCCTGCCTCCATTGAAGCACCGAAAGGTGCGTAGCGGCGCTCTTTCGCTTTGCTTTCGCTTGCCATGATGGGCACTCTAGACGGGGCCCTTTGGCGCGTCATCGGGAACAAATCCATTTGCCTTTTCATGGCCTTAACTTTTTCGTCGATACCGGTTACGACTGACGCTGAACTGTCGCGTGGGGAGCGACTATGTCGGGAATGTCGCGTAAGGAGGGGGCGATAGCGCACGTGTGGCGTCAAGCGCGCGTGGTCCTGTCTATTGTCACCACAGGCGTAGTGCTTGCGGCCTGTTCGACCCAGCTTGGTGGCAGTGCTACTGTGCCGCAGGCTGGCGAACAGGCCGCCAATGCACCCGCGGGCGAAGGTCGAGTCCGCATCGGTGTCGTGCTGCCGCTGACGGCGCAAGGCAATGCCGGCCTCGCCGCGCAGTCGATGAAAAACGCGGCCGAAATGGCGCTTGCCGAGTTCAAGGTCACGAACGTTCAGCTTTTGGTCAAAGATGACGGGGGCTCGCCGCAAGGCGCGCAGAACGCTGCACAGCAGGCGATATCCGAAGGCGCGGAAATCATTATCGGCCCGTTGTTTGCTCAGTCGGTAAGCGCGGTCGGACAGGTCGCGCGTTCGCGCAATATACCCGTGATCGCGTTCTCCACCGATGCGAGCGTCGCTGCGCACGGCGTTTATCTTTTGAGTTTCCTGCCGGAAACCGATGTGCGCCGGATCGTTGATTTTGCGGCCTCGCGCGGCAAGCGCTCGTTCGCTGCGCTGCTGCCCGACAACGCCTATGGCACAGTGGTGGAAGCCGCATTCCAGCAGGAAGTATCGCGCCATGGCGGCCGCATCGTCGTGCTGGAAAAATATCCGCACGACGCCAACCGGACTGCGGAGGCCGTGCGCCGTATCGCCCAAGCGGCGAATCAGATCGACAGTATCTTTATTCCAGATAGTCCAGACGCTGTGCCGCAAGTTGCGCAGGCGCTCGCCGCCAATGGCGTCAACGTCAAGCGCGTGCAATTGCTCGGCACAGGATTGTGGGGTGACGACACCAGGATCTCGTTGGAAAAATTGCTCGACGGTGGCTGGTATCCGTCGCCGGAGCAGACGGGTTTTCGTAATTTCGCTGGTCGTTACCGCGCACGCTACGGACAGGACCCCGTACGCACCGCGACGCTCGCCTATGATGCAACCGCGCTGGTTGCGGCACTCGTCAAGACACAGGGAACCCAGCGCTTCAGCGAACAAGCCCTGACCAACCCTTCGGGGTTCGCGGGCATCGACGGAGTTTTCCGGTTTCGGCCGGAGGGAACGAACGAACGCGGTCTCGCGGTCCTGCGTGTGACTCCGTCCGGCGGTCAGGTGATCAGCCCGGCACCTAAATCATTTGCGCCAGGGACGTAAGCTTCACGCAGCCAGATCCGCGACCACCGCATCAAGAATCGGGAAGCCGCTCTGCGTCACGCGCAGGCGCCCGTCAGGGGTGTTTTCTACTGCGCCTTCTTCGCGCAAAATCGAAATGCGCTTGGGATCAAGCACACGTCCGGAGAGTGTGCTGTAACGCGTTGGATCGATGCCTTCGGCGAGCCGCAAGCCCATCAGCAGATATTCGTCGGCGGTTTCACCGGGCGTGAGCTTTTCGAAGACGGTGACTCCTGTGCCGTTCGCCTCCACGCGCATCAGCCAAGCTTCCGGACGTTTCTCGGTTTCCGTCGCGACGCGGAGCCCGTCAATGGTCAGGCGCCCATGCGCACCGGGGCCGACACCGGCATAGTCGTGCCCGCGCCAATAAACCAGGTTGTGCCGGCATTCTGCGCCCGGCCGCGCGTGATTGGAGATTTCGTAAGCAGGCAGCCCGGCTTCTGCGCAGATTTCCTGCGTAAGATCGTAGAGATCGCGCCCGAGATCTTCATCGGGAATAGGTAGCTTGCCGGCCTTATGCAGTCCGAAGAACGGTGTGTCTGGCTCAATCGTCAATTGGTAAAGCGAAAGGTGCTCGGCGGCTTCGGCGATGGCGCGCCTGAGCTCCGCCGCCCAGGCATCGAGGCTCTGCCGCGGACGCGCGTAGATGAGGTCGAACGAGTAGCGCGCGAAAATTGAACGCGCGACTGCAACGGCGTCGAGCACCTCTTGTGCGCCGTGCAGGCGGCCGAGCTCTTTCAGCGACGCGTCATCGAGTGACTGGACACCCAGCGAAACACGGTTGACGCCCGCAGTGCGAAAGCCACGAAAGCGCGTTGCTTCCACGCTGGTTGGGTTCGCTTCCAGCGTCACTTCGACGTCCGATGCGACACTCCAGTGCTTGGCGATGCAATCCAAAATGGTCTGCACCGACGATGGTTGCATCAGCGACGGCGTACCGCCGCCGAAAAATATCGTCGAGACCGTGCGGTCCGGCGTGCGTGCCGCGGTCGCAGCAATCTCGGTCTCGTAGGCGCGAAGGAACCGCGCCTCGTCGATACCCCCGTGCCGTACGTGGCTGTTGAAGTCGCAATAAGGGCACTTCGACAGGCAGAATGGCCAGTGCACGTAGACGGCAAAGGGACTCGTTAACATCATGTTAAGCATCATAATCCGCGTGGTGCGTGGCAGCCAGCTTGCAGGAACCCTTGCCGACAACAGTTGATTAAAATTGTAACGATCCAGAACCGCTCAGCGCCTCGAAAGGCAGGCTTCGGCGAGTTTCATGAACGCGCGCGCGCGATGTGAAAGGCCTCGCCCCTGCGGCGGCAAGCCGTGCTTTTCCTCCGCACTCATTTGACCGAAAGTAAGGTCGAATCCGTCCGGGCGGAATAGCGGATCGTAGCCAAAGCCCTTGTCGCCACGCGGGGGCCATACCGCCACGCCATCGACGCGGCCCTCGAATTCTTCGACGTGACCATCGGGCCAGGCGAGACACAGCGCTGCCATAAAATGCGCCCGTCGCTGTTCGGGCGTCTTGGCGCCGCGCTCGATCAGCAATGTCTGGATGCGGTTCATGGCGGCACGAAAGTCCTTGTCAGGCCCGGCCCAGCGCGCGGACTGCATACCGGGCTCGCCGCTGAGGGCCTCGACGACCAGTCCGGAATCATCGGCGAATGCCACCTTGTTACTGGCGCGCGCGGCGGCAAGCGCTTTGATGCGTGCATTTTCAGCGAACGTTTTTCCGGTTTCATTCGGTTCGGATAGACCGAGGTCGCCGGCCGACTCGGTGGCAATGCCATAGGGCGCGAGTAACTCACGCATTTCCTTAAGCTTGCCGGGATTGTGGGTAGCGATCACCACCGGACCGGTGAGTTGTCTGGCCATTCATTTCTCATGGCCGGACAGTCGCGGCATGACAAGCCAGAAATCGCTGCTCGTTCACGCTACCGCCAGTTTCTGCAGCGACACCAGCTTCGCAATGCCCTTCCGGGCAAGCGCCAGAAGCACGGCGAATTGATCTTCGCTGAAGGGGATCTTTTCCGCGGTGGCCTGGATCTCAACGATATTGCCGGAGCCGGTCATGACGAAATTAGCGTCGGTATCGGCTTCCGAATCCTCGGCATAGTCGAGGTCAAGCACCGCTGTGCCTTTGCAGACGCCGCAGGAGACAGCCGCGATGTGGTCGCTCAGGACCTCAGCCTTGATCATGTCGCGCGACTTCATCCAGTTGAGGCAGTCGGCCAGCGCGACCCAGGCGCCGGTGATCGCCGCCGTGCGGGTGCCGCCGTCGGCCTGGATCACATCGCAGTCGATCGTGATCTGCCGTTCACCAAGGGCCGGCAAATCGACGACCGAGCGAAGCGAGCGTCCGATCAACCGCTGAATTTCGACGGTGCGGCCGCCCTGCTTCCCGGCGCTCGCCTCGCGCCGCGTCCGTTCCGAGGTGGCGCGGGGGAGCATGCCGTATTCGGCTGTGACCCAGCCTCGGGCTTGGCCCTTGAGCCATGGCGGCAGACGTTCCTCCAGGCTGGCAGTGACCAGGACGTGGGTGTCGCCAAACTTTACGAAACACGAGCCCTCAGCGTATTTCACGACGCCGCGCTCAAGCGAAACCGCGCGCAACTCGTCGACCTGTCGGCGGCTTGGCCGCATCGGGCTTGCTCCTTTGATATTGATCGCTCACCATAACCATACGCCCGGCTTGAACAAGACCGCCCCAATGGTCAATTGTTGGCTGGTTTCGAGGAGTTGAGCCTTGGCGTCTCACGACATTCCGATCGGCGCGACACAGGTCAGTCTGGCGGCGCTTAATGAGCGCTCGCGGGAGATTTTCCGCCAGATCGTGGAAAGCTATCTCGCGACCGGTGAGCCCATGGGCTCCAGAAACCTGGCGCGATTGTTGCCGATTAGCCTGTCGCCTGCCTCGGTCCGCAACGTGATGTCGGACCTGGAGCAGCTTGGGCTGATTTACGCCCCGCATACTTCCGCTGGCCGCCTGCCGACCGAGATCGGATTGCGCTTCTTCGTCGACGCGCTGATGCAGGTGGGCGACTTGACCGAACAGGATCGCCGCTCGATCGAGGCGCAGGTGGCGGGTGCACATTCGAGCAAGTCGATGGAAGCAGTGCTTACGGAAGCCTCGCAAATGCTTTCGGGACTGACCCGCTCGGCCGGCGTCGTTCTTACCGCCAAGTCCAACGTTCGGCTCAAGCATGTCGAATTTGTCAGACTGGAGCCGGAACGCGCACTGGCGGTACTCGTTGCGGAAGACGGTCAGGTGGAAAACCGCGTTCTGAATGTACCGTCTGGGTTGCCGACCTCGTCGCTCATCGAAGCGGCCAACTTTCTCAACGCGCGCATCCGTGGCAAGACACTCGCCGACCTGCGCGCCGAAACTGAAAAGGCAGTAGCCGAGGGTCAGGCCGAACTCGACCAACTGACTCAAAAAGTCATTTCGACCGGACTTGCGAGCTGGTCGGGCGGTGACAGCGAAGATCGCCAGCTCATCGTGCGTGGGCACGCCAATCTTCTGGAAGACCTACATGCGCTCGAGGATCTCGAGCGTGTGCGTTCCTTGTTCGATGCGCTTGAAACCAAGCGAGGGGTTATTGACCTGCTCGGACGCGCCGAACGCGCCGACGGCGTCCGTATCTTTATCGGGTCCGAGAACAAGCTTTTCTCGTTGTCCGGTTCCTCAACAATTGTCGCGCCTTACCGCGACAGCAAGGGACGGATCGTCGGCGTCATAGGTGTCATTGGACCCACTCGGCTTAACTATGCCCGTGTCATTCCCATGGTTGATTACACCGCGCGGGTGGTAAGCCGTCTGCTGGCACCTTAAACGCTTGATTTTTAACGCCGGAGCCCTGATATGCCGGGCATCCGCATATTGCCGAGGATGGATTGAACACGATGACGGACCCAACCGCCCGCCAGGCTGAAGCTGCGGCCGCCGAAGCCGAAAACCCTACGGCGCCCGAGCAGGCCGATCCTGTTGCCGAGGCCAGGCGTGAAGCCGCTGAATTCAAGGACAAGCTGCTACGTACGCTTGCTGAGATGGAGAACCTGCGCAAACGCACTGAGCGTGAGGTTTTCGACGCCAGACTTTACGGTATCGCAGGATTTGCCCGCGACGTATTGGCAGTCGCCGACAACATGCACCGGGCACTGGGAGCAATTGGGCCGGAGCTGCGGGAAGCCGGCGACGCAAAAGTGAAAGCGCTGATCGAAGGTGTCGAACTCACCGAGCGCGAACTTCTCAAGACTCTCGAGAAAAATGGCGTGAAGAAATTTTCACCGCAGGGCGAGAAGTTCGACCCGAACGTGCATCAAGCGATGTATGAAGTGCCGACGGCAGATCAGCCACCGGGACAGGTCGCGCAGGTCATCCAGGCTGGATACATGATTGGTGACCGTGTGCTTCGTCCGGCACTGGTCGCCGTCAGCAAGGCTGACCAAAAAGCAGCCGCATCTGCAAACGATAGTCCGCGACCTGGCGGCGGCGGAAAGTAAGCACTATCGCAGATCGATGCCGTCGCGGACTGTTCGGAATCGGCCGAACATCTGGTCCCATTCGCTTGTTGGACCGGCGCCGACGATGCGCATATAGCCGCCTGCGCCAAATCGCAGCCATTGCACCATCGATAGCGCCTTGCCGGCGGGATCTTTCCCCTCCGCCCTGATCTCATGACCCGGGGCATTGTTGATCCGCATAGATTCGGCCGACCTTATGCTGAGATCGCGCACAGGTGCCGTTGCAACCAAGTCGCGCGCAAACCTGCCGCGGTCGCTCGGTTCTGCAGGTCCCCCGCGTCCAACCGAGATGATCATGATCGGGTGACCGGCCGACTTGTCATCTGAACTATCGGCAAGGACGACGGTGCCGGTCGGCATAACCTGCACCACTTCAAATCCGGCCAGGTCGCTGAACCGGAAAGGCAACAGGCCGAGTTGTTCTTTGATCGGCGCAGGACGAAACGTCACGCTGGCGAGCGCCTTGCGGATCGCAGCATCGGAATAGAACGAAAGGGCACTTTCCGGCACCTCAACATTGATAAGCATGGTGAGATCCTGGACCGTGCCCCCGACGGCCTGAGCCAGCAGTGACCAGCGATGTACCAATGCGCCGTCTTTCTGCGTGGTTCCGGTGATCAGAAATCCGATGCCGCTGCCAAACGGAAAGCTTTCCCTCTTCGCGTGCTGAAGGTCCTGGGGGAGCTTGGTGAAGGCGGCGGTCTCAAGCTCGGCATATGCGCTCGCCGGCAGATCAAGGATCGCGATCGATACCTTGCGGTCGGTATCCTCGAAACCGGGAAAACGCGTGCTCGACTTGAGGTCGCCCGGCAGCTCGAGGCCGACCCGGGAGCCGGGCGGATATACTGGTTCTGCAGCTGCCAAGATGGCAAATGTCAGCAATCCGGCCGAGGCCGCCAATAGGTAAACGAATAAACGACGAACCATGGATACGTGACTTCCCAACGATGAGTGATCAGGGCCATGCCTAACTGGCCCCATGCGCTGCAGCAATGGCCCGATAACCATCCATGGCACTCGGTGGGCCCTGCCTCGCGATTTCGTGAGCGGCCGACTTGCGGCCCCCGGGTGCCCTCCTATATGAGCCATTAAGCCGCGAAAATGTGGCGAATCACGTATCCAGGGGGCTGGATAGGGGGGTCAGCGGATGAGCCGCTGACATTCCCACTCGGGCGCCAAGTGGCCCGGCCGGCCTGCCGCAAAATGAGAGGAAGAACCATGGGCAAGGTCATCGGGATCGACCTCGGCACCACCAATTCGTGCGTTGCCGTCATGGAAGGCAAAACGCCGAAAGTCATTGAGAACGCCGAAGGCATGCGCACGACGCCTTCGATTGTCGCCTTCACTGACGATGGCGAGCGTCTCGTCGGCCAGCCGGCCAAGCGCCAGGCGGTCACCAATCCGGAAAAGACCATCTTTGCAGTCAAGCGCCTGATCGGCCGGCGCTACGACGACCCGATGGTCGAGAAGGACAAGAAGCTCGTCCCCTACAAGATCGTCAAGGCGCCGAACGGCGACGCCTGGGTCGAGGTCGACGGCAAGACCTACTCGCCCTCGCAGATTTCCGCCTTCATCCTGCAGAAGATGAAGGAGACGGCGGAGGCCCATCTCGGCCAGAAGGTCGAGCAGGCCGTCATCACCGTTCCTGCCTACTTCAACGACGCGCAGCGTCAGGCCACCAAGGACGCCGGTCAAATTGCCGGCCTCGAGGTGATGCGCATCGTCAATGAACCGACAGCGGCGGCACTCGCCTACGGTCTCGACAAGAAGAAGGACGAAACGATCGCGGTGTACGATTTCGGCGGCGGCACCTTCGACGTCTCCATCCTCGAAGTGGGCGAGGGCGTCGTCGAGGTGAAAGCCACCAATGGCGATACGCACCTGGGCGGCG
>DATGDN010000053.1:0-5608 GCA_035310865.1 Pseudolabrys sp.
GGCAGATGATGCGGCTGATCATTCTGCCGCAGGCGCTCAAGATCACCATCCCGAACATCGTCAACACCTATATCGGTCTGTTCAAGGACACGACGCTGGTTTTCATCGTCGGCATCTTCGATCTCTTGCGCACGATCGAGGTGGCGCGCATCGATCCGAAATGGGCGACCCCGGTCACAAGCACGACCGGCTACGCGGTCGCTGCAATCTTTTATTTGGTCTTCTGTTACGGAATGTCGCGCTATGCTCGCGCCATGGAGGCTCGTCTTGCCAAAGGCGACCGGCGGTGAGGGGACGCGCATGACCGCGGATGGAAATTCCGGACAGCTGCTCAAGCCGGGCAAGCTCAACACGGCGACCGCCATGGAGCTGATCGACTTGAACAAGTGGTACGGCGATTTCCATGTCCTGCGCGACATCAACCTCAAGGTCGGCGGGGGAGAGCGCATCGTCATTTGCGGGCCGTCCGGATCCGGCAAATCGACCATGATCCGCTGCATCAATCGTCTGGAAGAGCATCAGGGCGGGCGCATTCTGGTGGACGGCGTCGAATTGACTTCGGATCTGAAAAAAATCGACGAGGTGCGCCGCGAAGTCGGCATGGTGTTCCAGCATTTCAATTTGTTTCCGCACCTGACCGTGCTGGAGAACTGCACGCTGGCGCCGATCTGGGTGCGCAAGATGCCGAAGAAGCAGGCGGAGGAGGTGGCGCAACACTATCTCCGGCGCGTCAAGATTCCGGAACAGGCGAACAAGTATCCCGGACAACTTTCGGGAGGTCAGCAGCAGCGCGTCGCGATTGCACGTGCGCTGTGCATGAATCCCAAGATCATGTTGTTCGATGAGCCGACCTCTGCGCTCGATCCCGAAATGGTCAAGGAAGTGCTCGACACCATGGTTGCGCTGGCCCACGACGGAATGACCATGCTGGTCGTCACGCACGAAATGGGATTTGCGCGCCAGGTCGCAAACCGGATCGTGTTCATGGACGAGGGTCAGATCGTCGAGGCGAACGTGCCGGATGAATTCTTCGCGCACCCGCAGCACGAGCGAACCAAGCTGTTCCTGAGCCAGATTTTGCGGTGACGGCTAGTCCTTGGCGACCGGCATGTCGGGGCGCGCACCCCATTCCGCCCAGGAGCCGTCATAGACGCGCCCCGGTTTCTTGCCGAGCGCTTCGAGGCCAAGCGTGAGAATTGCGGCGGTGACGCCGGAGCCGCAGCTGGTGATTACCGGCCTGTCGGTGTCGACCCCGGCCTTCTTGAAAGCCTGCGCGATGCGCTCGGCAGGCGCGAGTCGGCCATTCTCGACGATCTCCGTGAACGGCACGCTGAAAGCTCCCGGCATATGTCCCGAGCGGAGGCCGGCGCGCGGTTCTGCCTCGCGTCCCGCGAAGCGCCCGGCCGAGCGGGCGTCAACCACCTGCGCGCTTTGATCGTTGAGCGCCATCTGCACGTCGCTGAGCATCGCCACAGCGCCCGTTTCCATTTCGGCATTGAAGGTCTGCTTGGCTCGTTTCACCTGTCCCGCTTCGGTCGGCCGGCCTTCCGCCTTCCATGCCGGCAGGCCGCCATCGAGAATGAAAACGTTGCGGGCGCCGAAGATGCGGAACGTCCACCACACGCGCGGCGCCGAATAAAGCCCGCTGCCGTCATAGACGACGATCGTGTCTTTCTCCGATATGCCGAGGTCGCTGGCGGCCGCGCCGAATTGGTCCGGTCCCGGCAGCATGTGCGGCAGATCCGTGGAATGATCGGCGACGGCATTGATGTCGAAAAACACCGCGCCCGGAATATGCGCAGCGAGGTATTCCGCCTTGGCGTCGCGCTTCTGCGTGGGAAGGTAATAAGACCCGTCGATGACGACGACATTCGGCTTGCCGAGCTCGCCGGCAAGCCATTCGGTAGACTTGAGCCAGCGGCTCGAAATTGATGAGGCCATTTCGATCTCCGTTGGACACAAGCTTGGTCGAACTTGCGCCCATGTGCAACGGTCGAGGCTGGGGTTAGGTTGCATGCTGTAAGACAAGGAGAAGCGATGATTGCGAGAATTTGGTATGGCTGGACAGACCCGCAAAACGCCGATGCCTACGAGGCCCTGCTCAAAACCGAGATTTTCTCCGGGATCTTGGCGCGTAGCATCGACGGATTCCGGCGCATCGAACTGTTGCGCGCGCCTGCCGCAGAGGAGGTCGAGTTTGCGACCGTGATGTGGTTCGACTCGCTGGAAGCGGTGAAGTCGTTTGCCGGTACGGACTACGAAACGGCGGTAGTGCCGCCGAAGGCGCGCGCGCTGCTGAAACGTTTTGACGCCCGCTCGCGGCACTATGAGGTACGCGAACAGCGCGACGCGCGCTAGACGAGAGCAAGTCGCACGCGCCGGTTCTGTTTGCCTTTTTTCTCGATCTGGGTGATGCACACGGCTCCGATTTCACCGGTCGTGCGTACGTGCGTGCCGCCGCAGGGCTGCAGGTCGAGGCCGGCGATCTCGATCAGCCGTACGCGCCCGGTGCCCATCGGCGGTTTCACCGACATCGTTTTGACGAGGCCCGGATTGGCCTCAAGCTCGGCATCGGTGATCCAGCGGCTGGTGACGGCCGCATTACTCGCAATCATCTCGGCGACCTTCGCCGTGATTGCATCCTTGTCGAGGCCGGCCTCGGGAATGTCAAAGTCGAGCCGGCTTTCATTTTCACCGACCGAACCGCCTGTCACCGCATAAGGCAGCGCCGCCGACAGCAGATGCAGCGCCGTATGCATGCGCATGCGCGCATAGCGCCGGTCCCAGTCGATGGCTGCAGTGATTGTGTCGCCAATCTTCGGCGCTAGTGTGCCGGGGGCGGGCACGTGAGCGATCTCGCTTTTGGCGGCGTCGGTATAGATCGCGGTCTCGATTGGAATGCGTGCGCCGTCGGACGTGGTCAACGCACCGGTATCACCGGGCTGGCCGCCCGACGTTGCGTAGAACACGGTGCGGTCGAGCACGATGGCGCCCTGATCGGTCAAGCCGACCACGCTCGCGTCGCAGGTTTGCAGGTAAGAATCGTCGCGGAACAGACAGTCTGTCGCCATAGCCCGCTCACGGCTTCTCGAACGGCGGCGTGATGTTCGACTTGCGCTCGAGCCAATCGGGTATGGGCAATCTCTTCGAGCGAAGAAATTCGGGGTTGAACAGTTTCGACTGATAGCGCGTGCCGTAGTCGGCGAGGATCGTGATGATGGTTTTTCCCGGGCCAAGCTCTTTGGCAAGCCGGATCGCGCCGGCGATGTTGATTCCGGATGATCCGCCGAGGCAGAGGCCCTCGTGCTCGAGCAGATCGAAGATGATCGGAAGCGCCTCGTCATCGGGAATGAGATAGGATTTGTCGACCTTCAGGCCGTCGATGATCGGCGTCACGCGCCCGAGACCGATGCCTTCGGTGATTGATCCGCCTTCTGTTGCGGTCGCCTTGCCGTCCTTGAACAGATGGTACATCGCCGCGCCGCGTGGATCGGCGATCCCGATGACGATGTCCTTCTTCTTCTCGCGAAGAAAAGTGGACGCGCCCGCAATCGTGCCGCCGGTCCCTATCGCGCAAATGAAGCCGTCGATGCGACCGTCGCATTGCTCCCAGATTTCCGGACCGGTCGAGACGTAGTGGGCCTTGCGGTTGTCGAGGTTGTTCCACTGATCGGCGAAGATGGCGCCGTTCTTTTCGGTTTTCTTGAGCTGTTCGGCAAGCCGGCGCCCGACGTGCTGATAGTTGTTCGGGTTCGAGTAGGGCGCAGCGGGAACCTCGACAAGCTCGGCGCCGCACAGGCGCAGCATGTCCTTCTTTTCCTGGCTTTGCGTCTCGGGGATCACGATCAGCGTGCGGTACCCGCGCGCGTTGGCGACGAGCGCCAGGCCGATGCCTGTATTGCCGGCGGTCGCCTCGACGACCAGGCCGCCCGGGCGCAATTCGCCGCGCTTTTCCGCCTCCAGGATCATCTGCCGGCCGGCGCGATCCTTGACCGAGCCCCCGGGGTTCATGAATTCGGCCTTGCCGAGGATCGTGCACCCCGTCGCCTCGGAAGCGCGCTGAAGCTTGATGAGAGGCGTATGGCCGATTGCTTCGATGATGTCGTTGCGGATTTGCATGCCCGGTCCCGGGGGCTGATAGGAATGTTGAACGTAGTGGAGGCCCCATGGGGCCACAAGACCGTCGAAACCAGCACGGCAGGCGCCAATCGCACCGGAATTTTCGGTCGATTTCCGACGATTGCAACCGCATTGGAAACAACTTTGAAACCATAGCGGCGTAATGGGCCGTTGGGCGCGATCACATTCATTAGATCTTTCCGGCGGGAGTCTATTCGTGGCTGTGGGGGACTGGTTTCCGGAACTAGGCCCCGGGGTAAATCGGCCGGCCGACCAATGACACTCGACGTCCATACGCTTTTTCTGGTGACGATCTACGTCGAGGCCATCCTCGGGCTGCTGCTGCTGTTCGTCTGGGCGCAGAATATGGCGCTGCGCGCCGTCTGCTGGTGGGGCTTGCCCACGTGACCCGGCTTGGCTCGATTGCATTGTTCGGGCTGTACGGATCGGTCCCCGATCTCATCTCCATCGATCTGGCCAATGCGTTGTTGTTCACGGCCTTCGCCATGACCTGGACCGGCGCGCGCGTGTTTGATGGACGGCCGGTCGAACCGGTTTACCTGGTCACAGGTGCGGTCCTGTGGCTGCTGGTTTGCGCCTTCCGATCCTCACGGACGATAGCGATCTGCGGTCACTGATCGTCGCCGGCATCATCACCGCCTACATCTGGCTGACCGCATATGAATTCTGGCGTGGACGGAGCGAG
Organism: Pseudolabrys sp.; assembly: GCA_035310865.1. Classification (GTDB taxonomy): domain Bacteria; phylum Pseudomonadota; class Alphaproteobacteria; order Rhizobiales; family Xanthobacteraceae; genus Pseudolabrys. Next base: position 4,826 of record DATGDN010000053.1, read on the forward strand.
CCGCTAGTGTCGCGCTGGCCCGCCATCATCATGTTTTTCGCGAATGGCGCCCTGTTCCTGTTGCGCACGCCGATGATCGCGCTGCTGCCGTCGGCATCCGGCAGTGATGGTGTGTTCGGAAGCGTGTGGATGACCGTGTTGAGCTTTGAAGCCTTGCTGCTCACCATCTCCAGCGCATTCCTTCTGCTGGCGATGGCAAAGGAGCGCACCGAGCTGCGTCACCGCACGGCCGCCATGGTCGACCCGCTCACGGGCATCGCCAACCGCCGGTCGTTTTTGCAGGATGCATCCTTGCTCGCAAAGATGCACCTCGCCAACCCGCGCCCAACCGCGTTCCTCGTCATCGATCTCGATCATTTCAAATCGATCAACGATAGCTTCGGTCATGCGATCGGCAATCGTGTGCTGGAAATATTCAGCGCGGCGGCACGCAAGTCGATCCGCGGGTCTGACTTCATTGGACGGAACGTGGGCGCAACCACGTCGAGGTCGCATCGCTCGAAATGACCGGCGACCGTAGAAAGTCCGATGCGGCGCCGTCCACGACCTCAGTCGCCGCGATCAACGCCAAAACCGCCGCCTGACCGGCTATTCGTGAAGGGTCTGCGCCCGGCCGCAGACGCGCGGCTGCGTCTAAACGTGACGCGTCGCCACATCGCTCCCAATTGACCAATGGCTTCAAATTAGTCCAGTTTAACACGAGTGGGCCGCAGGCCGCGCCCACGCATTAGTGGCATTCCAAACTAATTCAAGTGTGTAGGGAGGATAAGATGCGCATGATTG
>DATGDN010000054.1:0-12624 GCA_035310865.1 Pseudolabrys sp.
CACTGCGTCACCATCGTGGTCGCGCCGATGAAGGACAGGTTCCAGCCCACGCCAAGCAACACCAGCGCGCTCCAGAAGTGGGCCACCGTGATACCGGAGATGCCGACCACGGCCGTCACCCCGATCAGCAACAGCCCGACACCGGTGATGCGTTCGACGCCGAAGCGTGAGATCAACGAGCCGGTGATGAAACTTGGCGCGTACATCGCGAGGACGTGCCACTGGATTCCGAGCGCGGCATCGGTCACCGAATGGCCGCAGCCGACCATGGCGAGCGGGGCCGACGTCATCACCATGTTCATCATGCCGTAGCTGGCGATCCCGCAGGCGACCGCAACGATGAATCGTGAGCTGCGCACGATCTCGCCAAGCGGGCGGACACTGCCGTGCCGCGGAGTTGCGAGCGGCGGCACCTTGACGAATAGGAGCACAAAGGCTGCGGCAACCGCGCAAGCCGATTGGCCGAGATAACTCGCGGCGAACAAATGCGGCGACAACAAATCCTTGGTGAAGATGACAAGTTGCGGGCCGATCACCGCGGCGAATACGCCGCCGGCAAGCACCCATGACACGACCTTTGGCCGATAGGCGTTGCTCGCGGTATCGGCCGCGGCGAAGCGATAGGACTGATGCGCGGCAGCGTAGAGCCCGCCGCAGAATGTGCCGAAGAGCAGCAGCCAGAAATTGCCACTCATCACGGCGGAATAAGAAATCAGCCCAGAGAGAATGCCAAAAGCCGAACCGCACTGGAGCGCGAAGCGGCGGCCAAATCTGCGCGCCAGCACGCCGAGCGGCAGCGTGCCGAACCACATCCCGAACACCATCGCCGTCACCGGCAAAGTCGCCAGGCCCTTGTCGGGTGCCAGCACGGCTCCGACGATACTCGCCGTGCTCACGATGACAGTGTTATTGCCGCCGGCGAGCGCCTGCGCGACCGCCAGCACCATGGCATTGCGCCGCGCCAGATCGTCGTCGGGCTGGACGTGCTGCAGAGGTTCTGCGGCTGCTGACATAGATGTTTCCGGGCAAAAAAGCTGCCCTTTCTATCGGCCGCAAGAGTGAATCGCTACTGCCCGCTGCGCAGGACAGGGATGATTTTTATTGAAATCATGATCTCGGCGGTTGATCGATCCCTCGCCAAAACCGAGAGAACCTACCGCTTGCGCGGACCCTGCGGGCTGCGGTTCCCGGCAGAAAAGACAAACGCGCCGGGATGGCGGATGCTTGCCCCCCGCGCCTCGGCCAGGGAACGCGCACCGATCTGACCCAACGAAGCCCGCAACTCATCGATGTAAAGATCAATCAGATAATCGGGCCCATCGTCGCCGAGTGCGGCGACTGCCCAGAGGAATGATTTGCCCGCAAAGGCCGCGTTTGCCCCGAGCGCCAATGCACGCATCACGTCCTGGCCGCTGCGGATGCCGCTGTCGAGCAGAACGGTCGCCTTCTTTCCGACCGCAGCGGCGATGGCCGGCAGCACGTCGATTGACGTTGTCAGTGCCTCGATTTGCCTACCGCCGTGGTTCGAAACCCAGACGCCGTCGACGCCGAGCTTAACTGCGATTTCCGCGTCCGCCGGATGCATGACGCCCTTCACCGCCATCGGCCCCTTCCACGCGTCGCGATAGCGCTTGACCTCTTCCCACGAAAATGCGCCGCCCATATGGGCGCGAGCATAGGCAATGATCTCGTTGGTGCCGGCTCCAGGGCGGGCATAGTCGCTGATAGTTGCAAAGCGAGGATAGCCGTTGCGCAGCAGCGCCAGCAGCCATTTCGGCCGCACCAGCATTTCGTAGATCATCCGTGCGTTCGGACGGAACTGGTGCGCAAGCCCGGCATAGGTCTCGCGCGAACGAGTCGTGCGCACCGGCACATCGAGCGTGAGAACGAGCACTTTGGCATCGACCGCTTGCGCGCGCCGCATAAGATCGAATCCGATCTTATGGTCGTCATGCCAGAACCGGTAGAGCTGGAGCCAGAACACATCGGGTGCGGCTTCCGCCGCCTCCTCGATGGTGGCGCCGCCCGCAACGCTCAGCGTATAGGGCACACGAGCGCGCTGGGCAGCCTTTGCCATCAGGAGGTCGGCGCCCGGCCATACGAGTGACGGGCCGCCCATGGGCGCGACGCCGATCGGCGCGGAGTAACTGCGGCCGAACAGTTTCACCTCGACCGGGGGCAGCGTCGGCATCACGCCATAACGCGGTGCAATCTCTACGGCGTCGAACGCGGCCCAGTTATGTGCGATGCCGACATCATTGCCGGCGCCGGTGTCTCCGTATTCGAAAGCAAAAAGCGGCACATTACGGGGCGCGTGACGCCGCAACCAGGCTGTGGTCGGAAACCGCCTGTGGTGTTTCTGGAAGTTCGGGTGCTGGCCGACCGGAGTGACCGCCGCTTGCTTCGCAGTCATGTCATGCATCGTGAATTCCCATTCCCTAGAAATCGCATTATACCCGCACGTGACCGGTTCGTCCTGCCGATTCAGAAGTGACTGAACGAGGGCCGCTTGAAGACCATTGGCTTGCCTGCGGCGCCAACGAAACGCGCGCCCTCTCCGGTCTTTATCGCTCCGATTTCGGAGACGGCTACACCAGCAGCCTTCGCCGCAGCACGGAAGCTCTCCACCTTTGCTTTCGGGACGGTGCAGACGATCTCGTAGTCATCGCCGCCGGTCAGAACCGTTTCAAGCGCCGCGGCATCGGCCGCAACGACTGCTTTGGCCGCTTCCGACAGAGGCACCTGCGCGACATCGATGTCGGCTGCAACTGCGGATGCGCGGCATAGTTTCCCGAAATCGCCGGCTAGTCCGTCGGAAATGTCCATCGCCGCGGATGCGTGATTGCGAACGGCATCGGCCAGCGCGGTGCGTGGCTGCGGCAACAGGTACCGCGACATCAGGTGCTGACGCTGCGGGTCAGTCAGCTTCCAATTCTTTGCCTTTCCGCCTCGCAGCGACGCCCCAAGCGCGCCATCGCCGATCGTACCGGTGACGAACACGCAATCTCCGGCCTTGGCGCCGGCGCGTCGTACCATCGTCCCTTCCGGTACGCTGCCGAACATAGCAATTGAAATCGTAACCGGTCCCGGCGTGCGATCAGTGTCGCCGCCGAACAACGGGCAGCCGAACAGCACGGCATCGCCGCGCAGTCCTTCCGCGAAACCGCTGAGCCATTCTTCGCCGATGTCCTTCGGAATTGCGAGCGCAAGGAGAAATCCAAGGGGACGCGCGCCCTTTGCGGCGAGATCGGAAAGATTGACGCGCAGGGCCTTGCTTGCGACACCCTGCGCGGCGTCCTCAGGAAAGAAGTGCACGCCTCCAATGATGGCGTCGGTCTTGAGCACCAGATCGGTTCCCGGCGGCGGGCTGAGAAACGCGGCATCGTCGGATAGCCCAAGCGCGCCCGGATGTGTGGCGATCGGCTCAAAGAAACGCGCGATCAGGCGGTCCTCGGCCGAGATGTCGTCACGCGCAACCATGGTTTCATCCGGCCGCTCGGCCGAATTCGGCCGCACGCAAACGCCGCGCAAGGTGGTCGAGCACGGCATTGACCATTCCGGTCTCGTCGCGCTCGACAAACGCGGCAGCGACGTCAGCATATTCCGACACCACCACGCGACCGGGCACGTCACGGCGATGGATGAGCTCGTAGGCTCCCGCACGCAACGCCGCGCGCAGGACCGTGTCGATGCGTTTGAGCGGCCAGCTATTCGACAGCGCTTCGTCAATCAGCGGATCGAGCTCACGCTGCTCGCGCACGACTCCCGTCACGATATCCCGGAAGAACGCTGCTTCGGCCGGCAAATATTGCGCGCCTTCGACCTCGCGCCCCATCCAGTGGCTTTCGAATTCGGCCAGGATTTCGTTGACCCCTGTACCCGCGAGATCCATCTGATAGAGCGCCTGCACCGCCGCCAGCCGGGCCGCGCCACGCTTGTTCGCTTTACGCGCATCTTCATCGCGTGTTGCCCCGGCGCCCATCAGCGCCAGACCAGCGTTTGCTTGAGGGCGACCATCGTGAGCGCGGCGCGTGCAGCCGCCCCGCCCTTGTCGCCTTCTTCAGCGCGGGCGCGAGCATGGGCCTGCGCCTCATTTTCAACGGTGAGAATGCCGTTGCCGAGGGCGAGCCGCTCGCTCACAGCAAGATCCATGAGCGCGCGCGCTGACTCATTCGCCACGGTGTTGAAATGATGGGTTTCACCGCGGATTACGCAGCCGAGCGCAACGATCCCGTCATAAGGCGCACGCCGGCGCCGGGCCGCATCGATCGCGATCGCGATCGCGGCGGGGATTTCCAGCGTTCCCGGGACGGTGATGCGGTCGTAGCGCGCACCGGCCTGCTCCAGCACGCGTGTCGCGCCGCGCAATAGCTCGTCTGAAATGCCGTCGTAGAAGCGCGATTCCACGATCAGCATGTGCAGACTGTCGGCTGTTTTCGCGTTGCGCCTTTTCCTGGCCATGGCCAAATGCCCTCATCGAGTGGCGTGGTAGCAAGCGGTTCCTGCCTGAACAAGGGCCGCCGCCTAGCGCATCTCCATCAACCGCGCGGCGTAGCGTGCCATCGTATCGATTTCGAGATTCACGTCGTCGCCCTTACGCAAGGTCCCGAATGTCGTCACCCGCAGGGTATGCGGAATGACGAGCACCGAAAACGTATCCCCTTCCACCGTATTCACAGTGAGGGAGACACCATCGAGCGTGACCGAGCCTTTGGGGGCGATGAATCGAGCTAGTCCGGCGGGCGCGCGGAGAACAAAGCGCCCCATTTCCGGCATGTCTTCGCGAGCCACCACTGTGGCGATCCCATCCACGTGACCGGCAACAAGATGACCGCCCAATTCGTCGCCGAACTTGAGCGGGCGCTCCAGATTGACCTTCGAGCCGGGGCGCCAATGGCCGGCCGTGGTGACGCGCAGCGTTTCGGCGGCGGCCTCGACCGAGAACCATGCGCGGCCGTCCTCCGCGCCGGCGTCCACTACAGTGAGGCAAACGCCGGAGCAGGCGATCGAGGCGCCTTGAATAAGCTCGGAACGCTGGTAGCCGCAGAAAATCGTAACACGGTGCAAATTACCGGCGCGGGGACTTACCGAACGCACCTCGCCGAGATCAGTGACGATGCCGGTGAACATGATCTAGATGCGCACAAAATCTTCGATTGTATCGGCCCCAAGTTTCTCACTGCCGCGGAGTGTGAGCGGGCCGGTCAAGGCTTCAAGCGGCATTCCTTCGAGCGGATCGATTCCGGTCTCGCCAATGGCCTTATCGCCGCGCAGTAGGAGCGCCTCGTCCACAAGATCAGCTGCGGCAAAACTTGACGCAACGGTCGGCCCGCCCTCGACCAGCAGCCGTGTGATCCCCTGCTCGGCGAGGATTTGAAGAACCTGCTTTAGATCGAGTCGGCCGCCGCTTTCATCGACGCGGAAGACCTTGCAACCTCTTTGCTGGAGAATCTCCTCGGCGATCGCCGACGGACGATGCGAGGTGAAGACCCAGGTCGGCGTCTCACGTACGGTCGCAACAACGGACGTCGCAAGCGGCAGACGCAACTGCGCATCGAGCACGACGCGTACCGGCGAGCGTTCGAACATGCCCGGAAGACGGCATGTCAATTGAGGATCATCGGACAAGACCGTGCCGATGCCGACTAGAATTGCGTCGCTCGCCGCCCGAATCTGGAAGACGCGCTCGCGGGCCGGCTCTCCGCTGATCGCAGCCTGCTTGCGGCCGGCAAGTCCCGCCTTCCCGTCGGCCGAAATCGCGAGCTTGAGCGTGACGTAAGGTCGCCCTTGGGTGACACGCGTGATATGCCCCGTGTGGACGCGTTGTGCCTCTTCGGCACCGAGACCGATATCGACGGTGACGCCTTTGGCCCGCAGCCGTTCGTGTCCCTGTCCCGCCACATCCGGATTGGGATCCTCCATTGCCGAGACCACGCGCGCGATTCCGGCGCGGATAATCGCGTCGGCACAGGGCGGAGTCTTGCCCTGATGTGAGCATGGTTCGAGAGACACATACATCGTCGCGCCCTGCGCCGTTTTTTTTGCCCGGCGCAAAGCTTCAATTTCGGCATGCGGTCTGCCCCCATCCTGCGTCCAGCCGCGCGCGAGAATGACACCATCCTTCACAATCACCGCGCCGACCGCCGGATTGGGCCAGGTGTGGCCGAGATTGCGGCGGCCAAGCGCCAGCGCGAGGCGCATGAAACGCTCATCATTCGTTTGCACAATGGACGGGGCTTGATCGTTCATTTTTGCGTGCTGGCTGCCGGCCGACCTTCGTCTTCGCCTGACAGCTCATCCAGAGCGGCGCGGAAATCTTTGGCTTCTCGGAAATTGCGGTAGACCGATGCAAAGCGCACATAGGCCACGTCGTCGAGTTCTCGCAAATGTTCCATCACGATTTCGCCGATTGCCTCGGACGAAATCTCGCTCTCGCCCTGGCTTTCGAGTTCGCGCACGATCTTGGATACCATCTGCTCTATCCGTTCGGGATCCACCGGACGCTTGCGCAAGGCGATCTGCACCGAGCGCATCAGCTTGTCGCGGTCGAACGGAACGCGCCGTCCGTTGCGCTTGATGACGGTGAGCTCGCGCAGCTGCACGCGCTCAAACGTGGTGAAACGGAAATTACACGTCAGGCAAACGCGGCGGCGGCGGATCACCGCCGAATCCTCAGTCGGCCGCGAGTCTTTCACCTGCGTATCGAGGCTACCGCAACTCGGGCAACGCATGCCGCCCCCAATCCTCAGCCCTGATAAATCGGAAATCGCCCGATCAATGTCTTTACTTTTTCGCGCACGGCCGCCTCCACGAGCGAGTCTTCCTCGACATGCTTCTGCGACAGGACATCAAGCACCTCAACGATCATGTCCCCGACTTGCCGAAATTCGGCGATGCCAAATCCACGCGTTGTGCAAGCCGGTGTGCCCAGACGAATTCCGGACGTGACCGTCGGTTTCTCCGGATCAAACGGGATGCCATTCTTGTTGCATGTGATGTGTGCCCGGCCCAAAGCCGTCTCCGCCACCTTACCGGTCAGTCGCTTCGGCCGCAGATCCACCAGCATCAGATGAGTATCGGTACCGCCCGAGACGATATCGAGCCCGTGCGACTTCAAGGTTTCGGCGAGCGCTTTTGCATTTTCGATCACGTTGCGGGCATAGGCGCGGAAAGCCGGCCTTGACGCCTCGCCGAAGGCAACAGCCTTTGCTGCGATCACGTGCATCAACGGGCCGCCTTGCATCCCGGGGAACACCGCCGAATTGAGTTTCCGGGCAATCTCCTCGTCGTCCGACAAGATCACCCCACCACGCGGGCCACGCAGTGTCTTGTGCGTCGTCGTCGTCACCACATGCGCGTGCGGGAACGGTGAAGGATGAACTCCGGCCGCGACAAGGCCGGCGAAATGCGCCATGTCCACCATCAACAAGGCGCCGACTTCGTCGCAAATCGCACGGAAGGCGCGGAAGTCGATGATGCGCGGATAGGCCGAGCCGCCAGCGATGATCAGTTTCGGCTTGTGCTCACGCGCGAGCCGCGCAACCTCTTCCATATCGATCCGATGATCGTCGCGGCGAACGCCATACGGTACCGGCTTGAACCATTTTCCGGACATGTTGACCGGCGAGCCATGGGTGAGATGGCCGCCCGCGGCGAGATTGAGCCCCATGAAGGTATCGCCCGGCTGCAACAGCGCGAAAAAGACTTCGGCGTTGGCAGACGCACCCGAATGCGGCTGCACGTTCGCGAACTTGCACCCGAACAATTTCGTGACGCGTTCGATCGCCAATCGCTCGGCGATGTCCACGAACTGACAGCCGCCGTAATATCGTTTGCCGGGCAGCCCTTCCGCATACTTGTTGGTGAGAACGGACCCCTGCGCTTCCAAAACCGCGCGCGAGACGATGTTCTCCGACGCAATCAGCTCGATCTCGTCGCGCTGGCGGCCGAGCTCAAGGTTGATCGCCTCGGCGATGTCGGGATCAACCTCGCGCAACGACGCCGAAAACAAGGCCTCAATGTCGCCAGTGGGATTGGGGTTCGACGTCGCCGACATCACGATCTCCTGGCGCCGCGAGTGGTCGGCGCCGAACGATGGAAAGGGTCCGGGATTGCGCTCGCAAATAGCATATCGGCGCCGAACCGCCAAGCATTAGGCTGTGGAGCGCTAGGGGGCGCAACATCTAGGGGGCCATAAGAAGCCGACCGGAACAAGAAAAACCCCGGCCGCAAGGCGGCCAGGGCAAGTCAAATCCCCCTCAATCGAATTTAGAGCCGGTAGAGAATCTGGTCGGTCCAGAAGCGCTCGAGCCGATGCAGCGACTTGTTGAGCGTGGTGAACTCATCGGCATTGATGCCGCCGACCTGCTCAACCGTGCGCACGTGCTTCTGGTAGAGCGTCTCGATGATGTCGCGCACTTCGCGGCCCTTGTCGGTGAGCTTGATGCGCACCGAACGCCGATCGACTCGCGAGCGCTGGTGATCGAGGAACGCCATCTCGACGAGTTTCTTGAGGTTGTAGGAAACGTTCGACCCGAGATAATAGCCGCGCGTACGCAGCTCACCGGCCGTCAGCTCCTTGTCCCCGATATTGTAGAGAAGCAACGCCTGCACCGAATTGATATCGGAGCGGCCGCGGCGATCGAATTCGTCCTTGATGACGTCGAGCAGGCGGCGATGCAGCCGTTCGACTAACGTCAAGGCCTCCAAGTACAGTGGCCGAATGTGATCGAGCTGCGCCTCTCGTGCGGCGGGCTCGACCGTCTTAGCGACGGCTTTCATGTTCAACGCCCCTTGCGTTTTATTTACACGTCCCGGTTACGAGGCCCTGTCTTCCTCGCTCCGGATGACGCACCCTAGAAGGGGCAGTCTAAAATCGGCTTAAATAACACCATAAAGATTAGGTTTATTTGCAACGGTGAACGCTCTGTTGAACTTACATTTCTACAAAAACGCGCAAGGCTTCATTCACATTAAAAGTCCGCGTCACCCGCGGATAAAACGAACGATACCGGAGAAGTCGCGCCCCGCCTCTCCGCTTGCGACATATTGCGAATAAATGCGCGCGGCATCGGCGCCGAGTTCCGTTTTGGTTCCCGTCGCTTTCGCCGCATCTTGGGACAGTTTGAGATCCTTGAGCATCATTGCCGCCGTAAATCCCGCCTGATAGTCGCGATTGGCGGGCGAGGTTGGAACCGGTCCCGGTACGGGACAATAGCTCGTCAACGACCAGCACTGCCCCGATGACTTCGACGAAATGTCGAACAATTTCTGGTGATCGAGCCCAAGCTTCTCAGCCAGGACGAAGGCTTCCGACACGGCAATCATCGAAACGCCAAGGATCATGTTGTTGCAGATCTTCGCAGCCTGGCCGTTTCCGGCCCCGCCCGCGTGCACGATCGTCTTTCCCATTTTCTCGAGGATCGATTGCGCGCGTGTAAACGCCTGCGCGCTGCCGCCAACCATGAACGTCAGCGTAGCGGCGGTTGCACCGCCGACGCCACCGGAGACCGGAGCGTCGAGCATCAACAAACCTTTGCGTTCCGCTTCGGCTGCGACCGCTCTCGCGGTTTCGACGTCGATTGTCGAGCAATCGATCAGCAGCGTTCCGGCGTTGGCGTTCTCGATAATCCCGGAAGAGCCGAGATATACGTCGCGCACTTCCTTGCCCGACGGGAGCATCGTGATAACAACATCCGCGCGCGATGCCGCGCCCTTCGCAGTCTCTATGCTTGCGCCGCCGGCAGCATTGAGCTTATCGATCGCCGCTGGATTGACATCAACGCCTTCGACCTGATGTCCAGCCTTGAGCAGGTTCTGCGCCATCGGCAGTCCCATGTTACCGAGGCCGATAAATCCGATGCGCGCCATGGCGCCCTCCCGATATTTTATGGCGGATGTTCTTGTGCAGATTTCAGTGCAAGCCAAAGATAGAGTGCAAGCAGTGTGCCTTCCAGCGCGCCTGTGAGCCAACCGCCGCCGAACACCTGCGGAAAAAATATTTCGACGGCCAGCATGGAGGCAACCGCGGTGAGCCAGATCACTGCACCCCAGGCCGCCGCAAGCCAAAGGCCGACAGCTGCAACGAGATCAATCACCGCAAAGAATACGGTCGCGGTCTGCCAGGCGACCGAATGGTACTCGAAAGATTGCGTAGGCCCGATTCCGATTCCGCACACCTGCGCCCAATGATAGAGGCCCTTGAGCATCGATATCGCGGCCATCGCCCTCAGAAACAGAACGAGCCGTCGCGTCCAACGCCCGATCGAGCGGTCGCCCTCGTGCTCATGAACCGGCTCTAGGGTTCGGATGTCCTGTTGTGTCGCCGGCCTGTTCACAGGAGCACCAATTCGGCGCCATCGAGCGGCGCGAAATGACGTTCGACCTCGGCATCGCTCACATCGGAGAGCGTGGCTGGCCTCCAGCGCGGCTTGTTGTCCTTGTCGACAATCACGGCGCGGACGCCCTCGTAAAAGTCATGCCCATGGATGACGCGGGACACTATGCGGAATTCCATGCGCATGCACGTTTCGAAATCCCAATTTTTTCCTCGCCGGACCTGGGCCAGTGCAATTTTCAGGCTGAGGGGAGACTTTGTGCGGATTGTGACGGCGGCTTTTTGCGCCCATTCCGCATCCCCGGTCCCCTTCTCGGCTTCGCGATCGAGCGCATCGAGAATGTCCTCGACCCTCCCACCCGCAAAGAGCCGATCGATTGCAGTCCTTTGCTGTGCGATGGGCCCGCCCCGTGCGGGCTCGGCGAACGCCGCAAGCGCGGCATCGACTGAAATCGTTCCGGTGAGTGCATCGAGTACCGCATCAAATCGTGCCGACGCAATGCGATGAGTGACAATGCCAGACGAGACCGCGTCGGCAGGCCCGAAACGATCGCCGGTCAGTGCACAATACACGCCAAGTTCGCCCGGCATGCGCGGCAGAAACCAAGTTGCGCCGACATCGGGAAAGAAACCGATGCCGACTTCCGGCATAGCGAAAGAAAAGCCATCGCCGGCGACGCGATGCGACCCATGCACCGAGACGCCCACACCGCCTCCCATCGCGATGCCATCTATCAACGCGACGTATGGTTTGCGGTAGTTCTTGATGGCTGTATTGAGCGGATATTCGTCGCGCCAGAACTGAAGTGCAACGTCTTGTTTTCCACCTTTGCCGAGCTCGTAGAGCGCCCGGATATCGCCGCCAGCGGAGAATGCACGTCCGCCGGCCGCCGCAATCACGACGCGCGTGATCGCCGGATCGTTGGCCCAGCGGTCGAGCTGCGCGCGCAAGGCGACCACCATATCATGGGTAACGGCATTGAGCGCCTTTGGCCGGTTGAGCGTGACGATTCCGGCCGCGCCACGTCGCTCAAACAGGATCTCAGACTGGTCCATGCCGTCGTCAATTCCCCAGCATCGCGCGGCTGACGATCAAGCGCATGATCTCATTGGTGCCTTCGAGGATTTGGTGCACGCGCACATCGCGCAAAACTCGTTCGATCGGGTGATCACGCAGATAGCCATAACCGCCGTGCAATTGCAGGCAGCCATTGACCACCTCAAACCCGGTATCGGTGGCAAGACGCTTTGCCTGTGCCGCGAGCCGCGTGGCGGCAGGGTCGCCTTCGCCGACTGCGACGGCGGCGCGGTGCAGCAGCAGACGCGCGGCCTCCAATTCGGTAACGTAGTCAGCGACGCGGAATTGCAATGCCTGGAAATCAGCAAGCCGCGACCCGAATTGCCTGCGCTCCTTCATGTAGTCGACGGTGCGATCAAGACAAAACTGTGCGCCGCCGATCGAGCACGCCGCGATGTTCAATCGTCCGCCGTCGAGTCCGGCCATCGCGATTTTGAAACCCTGCCCTTCCGCACCGATCCGGTTCGAGACCGGCACGCGGCAATTCTCGAAGATCACCATGGCCGTCGGTTGTGTTTTCCAGCCGAGTTTCTTTTCCCGCACGCCGAACGAAAGGCCAGGCGTCCCCTTCTCGACGACGATGCAGGATATGCCGCGCGGTCCGCTCTCCCCGGTGCGCGCCATGACAACGTAGATATCCGAGACGCCTCCGCCGGAGATGAACGCTTTTGTCCCGTCGAGCACATAATGCTCTCCGTTGCGCTGCGCGCGCGTGGATAAATTGGCTGCATCGGAGCCGGCGCCAGGCTCGGTCAAACAATAACTGGCGAAATGCTCCATGGTGCAGAGCTTGGGCAAAAAGTTTTTGCGTGCACTCATGCCACCGAAGGCATCGATCATCCATGCCGCCATGTTGTGGATCGATATATAGGCAGCGGTCGAGGTGCAGCCTTGGGCCAGTTCCTCGAAGATCAGCGCAGCATCGAGCCGCGAAAGCGCCGAGCCGCCGACGTCTTCCTTGACGTAGATGCCCCCAAAACCAAGTGCCGCGGCCTTGCGCAGCGCATCGACCGGGAAAATCTCGTCTTCGTCCCAGTCGCGCGCGTGCGGCATTATTTCATCGCGCGCGAAGGTGCGCGCGGTGGCCTGAAACGCGCGTTGCTCTTCGGAAAGCTCAAAATCCATGAACAGCCCCGCCTCGGCCCTTGCGGCTTAGCAAGGGAGCCCGGATCGCGGCAACCCGGCAGCCTCTGCCGGCATTTATGCACTA
>DATGDN010000055.1:0-5546 GCA_035310865.1 Pseudolabrys sp.
GCGCTGATACTGGCGAGCGGCTCGATCACCAATGCGGCATCGACACGGCCGGCCTCGAGCTGCGCACGCGCAACGGCAAAGTTGGCGTTCACCGTGATGATGTCTTTGCCGAGATCGATGCCTTTGGCGTTGGCATAGATCTTCGTCACCTGGAACTGCGATCCGCCCATGTCGATGGCGAGCTGCTTGCCTTTGAGGTCGGCAAGCGACTTGATCTTCTCATCTTTGGCAAAGATCACGAGATCGGCGAGCGTGAAGCCAGTGGCGATGATCCGCACCGGCACGCCTTCCTGATACAATTTCTGCAGGATGGTGGGCCCGCCGATCAGCACATCGGTCTCGCCGGTGGCGAAGGCTGCATAGAACGCGGAGATCGAGGGATAGGCTTTCGCGTCGAGCTCGAAGCCATGTTTGGCGTCGATGCCGCGCGCCTTCATGATGTTCCACACCAGCGGATTGAACACCGGCAAGGTGAGGCTGGACACCTTGATGACGGGCTTTTGCTGCGCCTGCAATGACGCGGTTGCAGTGAACAGAATTGCAACGGCGACGGTGAGCGCGGCAAGGCCGCGTCGAGACAAATTGGACATGGACGTTCCCCCTCGTGGTCGCTCAAGCGGTGATCTTGCGCGTCACCCGGCTTGAAGGCGAGCGCGACTTTACTCTGCTTTCGTTTGCGTGCAAATAATTGGCCGCAAGCGAGTGGAGGGCGTGATGCCGCATATCACCGCGCGAGACGGGACGCGGCTCTACTACGAAGAAGCGGGGCAGGGCACGCCGGTCGTCTTCGTGCACGAGTATGCGGCCGACTATCGCACCTGGGAGCCGCAGATGCGGCGCTTCTCGCGTTCGTATCGCTGCGTTACCTATAGTCAGCGCGGCTATCCGCCCTCCGACATTCCCAACGATCCGGATAAATACAGCCAGGATTGCTTCCGCGACGATGTCATCGCGGTCATGGACGCACTCAACATCGACAAGGCGCATATCGTCGGTCACTCGATGGGCTCGCTGACGGCACTGCATGTCGGCATTCGCTACCCGCAGCGCTGTATCTCGATGACGGCCGCCGGCTGCGGCTACGGATCGAGCGCGGACAAGAAGATCGTGGAGGAAACACGCGCGGCGTCGCGCGCGACCGGCAAGATGTTCGCCTCTGAGGACATCAAAACCGCGGCGGCGCGCTATGCCGACGGCCCGACGCGCCAGGCGCACAAGAACAAGGATCCGCGCGGTTATGCCCGGTTCGTCCAGATGCTGAGTGAACACTCCGCGCAAGGTCACTCGCTGACCATGATTAATCTGCAGGCCAAGCGGCCGACGCTCTGGGACATGGAGACGGACCTGAAGAAATTTTCGGTCCCGCTGCTGATCGTCGTCGGCGACGAAGACGATTGGTGTGTGGACGCCAGCATTTTCCTGCGCCGTACGGTGCCGACAGCGGGGCTGCTGGTCATTCCGCGCACAGGCCACACCCTTACGAGCGAGGAGCCGGACAAATTCAACGCCGCGTTGGCGGAGTTATTCGCCGATGTCGAAGCGGGCCGCTGGCTCGCGCACAAACCACATTAGAACCGGGAGAGAGCGATGGATCTCAAGCTCAAAGGCAAGACCGCACTGGTCACCGGCGGCAGCGAAGGCATCGGCAAAGGCATCGCGCTTGCGTTAGCCAAGGAAGGCGTCGACGTCGCGATGTGTGCACGGCGCAAGGAGTCGCTTGAGGCAACAGCCGGCGAAATCGCCAAGGCAACCGGCCGCAAGATCGTGGCCATTCCGGCCGACCTGCGGAAAGACGCGGACGCAAAAAACTTCATTGAGCAAGGTCACAAGGCCCTCGGGCGCGTCGACATCATGGTCAACAATGCCGGCTCGGCAGCCGGCGGCGTTATTGAGCATTTGAGCGAAGACGACTGGGAGAAAGGCCTTCAGCTCAAATTCATGGGTTACGTGCGTTGCCTGCGTTACGTATTGCCAATCATGGTCAACCAAGGCGGCGGACGCGTCGTGAACCTGATCGGCAACGACGGTGTGAAGCCGTCCTACTGGGAAATCTGTCCAGGCGCGGCCAATGCGGCGGGACAGAACCTCACGCTTTCGCTCGCCGGACAATACGGCAAGAACGGCGTCAGCTTCGTCGCGGTCAATCCCGGGCCGGTGCGTACCGAACGCTGGGCCGGGCTGGTCAAGGCTATGTCGCGCGATATGAAGATTTCCTACGAGCAGGCTGACAAGCTCGCTCCCGCCTCAATTCCCATGGGACGCATCGCCGAGGTCGAGGAGGTGGCAAACCTCGTCACCATGCTCGCTTCCCCGCTGATGGAAATGGTCAATGGCACCATGATCGAGATCGACGGGGGCCAGGACAAGCCGTTGATGGATCGCTTCCGCGACAAGCCGACAGGTTAGCGACGGCCAAATGGGGCTACCGGCAGCGTTCCTTCGCTTGACAAGTTCGGGCCAGCGGTCGGACTATTTGCATACAAACAAGCTCGCCCGCCGCAGGCGACAGGATGTTGACAATCGCGGCGCGCGCCGAACAGCGCGGACAGCCGCCACGCAGGGAGCTTCAGTTATGAGACCGACGTGTCACGTGTTCACACTTGCGCTCGCTGGCAGTCTTGCCGCCGGGCTTTCGCTGCAGGCCTTCGCGCAGCAGACCATCAAGATCGGCGAACTTAACAGCTACAAGGCGCAGCCCGCCTTCCTGGATCCCTACAAGAAGGGCTGGGAAATGGCGATCGAGGAGATCAATGCCAAAGGCGGCGTCCTCGGCAAGAAACTGGAAGTGATCTCGCGCGACGACGGCGCCAACCCGGGCGAGGCCGTGCGTGTCGCCGAGGAGCTGGTCACGCGCGAGGGCGTCTCGATGATTGCGGGGACGTTCCTTTCCCACATCGGCCTTGCGGTCACGAATTTCGCCGGCCAGAAAAAGGTCTTCTTCCTTGCGGCCGAGCCGCTCACCGACAAGATCACCTGGCAGAACGGCAACAAATACACGTTCCGCCTGCGCGCCACGACGTATATGCAGGTGGCCATGCTGATGCCGGCAGCGACCGGCGCGAAGAAAAAGCGCTGGGCGCTGGTCTATCCGAATTTCGAATATGGCCAATCGGCAGCAGAGAACTTCAAGGCGCTCATGAAAAAAGCGCAGCCCGACGTCGAGTTTGTCACTGAACAGGCTCCGCCACTCGGCAAGATCGATGCCGGTGCGGTGGCGCAGGCGATCGACGATGCCAAACCAGACGCGATCTTCAACGTGCTGTTCGGCGGCGATCTCGCCAAATTCGTGCGCGAAGGCAACACGCGTGGCGTGTTCAAGAACCGCACCGTGGTGAGCTTGCTTTCCGGCGAGCCGGAATATCTCGACCCGCTCAAGGACGAGGCGCCGGTCGGCTGGGTTGTCACCGGTTATCCCTGGGACAAGATCAAGACGGAAGAACACACGGCTTTCGTCGACGCCTACAAGAAGAAATACAACGACTATCCGCGTCTCGGCTCGATTGTCGGCTATGTGACGATGAAGTCGCTGGCTGCCGGCATTGCCAAGGCGAAGTCGACCGATACCGAAAAGCTCGTTGAGGCGTTCAAGGGCCTGAACGTCGACAGCCCATTCGGTCCTTTCGTCTATCGTGCCAGCGATCATCAGGCGACGATGGGCGCCTATGTCGGCAAGATCGTTCTCGAAGGCGGAAAGGGCACCATGGCCGACTTCAAATATGTCGACGGGGCTTCCGTGTTGCCGAGCGACGCTGAGGTCAAGAAGCTTCGGCCCGTCGAATCGAACTAGGTTTTCGTTCGTGATGTCCTTCGCTAACCTCTCCCCGCCTTGCGGGGAGAGGTGATCGTTTCATGACTTTCAGCGCATTCCTGTTTCAGGCGCTCAACGGGCTCTCCACCGCCTCGGGTCTGTTCTTCGTCGCGGCCGGGTTGTCGCTGATCTTCGGCGTTTCCCGCATCATCAATATTGCGCACGGGTCCCTGTACATGCTGGGGACCTACATCGCCTATTCGTTTGCGACCCACATCGGCGGCGCCTTTGGGTTCTGGGGCGGCATCGTCGCCACCGCCGTCATCGTCGGCATCGTCGGCGCGGTGATCGAGATCGTGCTGCTGCGGCGCATCTACCGCGCGCCCGAGCTGTTCCAGCTGCTCGCGACCTTCGCGCTCGTGCTGATCATCAACGACGCGGCGCTTTGGCTATGGGGCCCGGAAGATCTGCTGGGGCCGCGCGCGCCCGGCCTGCGCGGATCGATCGAGGTGCTGGGCCGCCGGCTGCCGACTTACGATCTGTTCCTGATCGCAATCGGCCCGTTGGTATTGCTGGTGCTGCATTTTGCGCTCGCCCGCACGCGCTTCGGCCGGCTGGTGCGCGCCGCCACGCAGGATCGTGAAATGGTGAGCGCCCTCGGTGTCAATCAGGCGCTCCTGTTCACCTCGGTATTCGCGCTCGGCGCCATGCTGGCCGGCCTCGGCGGCGCCCTGCAGGTCGCACGTGAGCCGGCAAACCTTGCCACCGATCTGGTCGCGATCGGCGATGCCTTCGTGGTCGTTGTCGTCGGTGGCATGGGCTCGATCACCGGCGCTTATCTGGCAGCCGTCATCATCGCCGAGGTGAAAGCAATTTGCATCGGCATTGGCGTCGTCGATCTTGGCTTCGTCACTGTCAATTTCTCCAAGCTCACGCTTGTCGCCGAATTCCTGGTGATGGCGGTCGTGCTGATCGTGCGGCCCTATGGCTTGCTCGGCCGGCCGCGAGGACAGATCCGTTCGATCGCCGAGCCGGAGGAACCGATCCGCCCTGCCACGCCCGCACTAAAGATGCTTGGTGCCGCGGTTCTCCTGGTGCTTTTCTGTTTGCCGCTGCTGGCGCAAGGCTCGCCCTACCTGCTCATCTTCGGCATCGATGTATTGATCGCGGTTATCTTCGCGACCTCGCTGCACTTCATCATGGGGCCGGGCGGCATGCATTCCTTCGGACATGCCGCTTATTTCGGGCTTGGCGCCTATGGCGCGGCGTTGCTGGTGAAATGGCTTGCGGTCCCGATGGGCCTCGCGCTGGTTGCCGCACCGCTGGTCGCCCTTGCCGGTGCATTGCTGTTCGGCTGGTTCGCGGTGCGGCTGTCGGGCGTGTACCTGGCGATGCTGACTCTCGCCTTTGCGCAGATCGTATGGGCCTTGGTTTTCCAGTGGGAAGCGCTGACCGGCGGCTCGAATGGCATCATCGGCGTGTGGCCGCCGCCGCCCTTCGATAAAGCCTGGGTGTATTTCCTGTTGAGCCTGGTCCTGGCCGTCATCGGCGTTCTGTTGCTGCGGCGTTTTCTGTTCGCGCCCTTCGGCTATGCCATGCGCGCTGGCCGCGATTCCCCGCTGCGCGCCGAAGCCATCGGCATCGATGTGAAGCGCGTCCACTGGCTTGGCTTTGCGATTGCCGGCGGCGTCTGCGGCGTGGCCGGCGGGCTCTTTGCTTTTGCGAAAGGCTCGATCTCGCCGGAGACGATCCACGTCGGCCGGTCAATTGACGGCCTCGTCATGGTGCTGCTCGGCGG
>DATGDN010000056.1:0-1872 GCA_035310865.1 Pseudolabrys sp.
TGTCGGTTTCCTTTGGGTTGGCGTCGACCCACGGCGCCTGATCGTCGATGACACTCAGGACAGGGGTGCCGGCGGCAACGAAACGGCCGAGCTCAATATGGTCGACTTGCGTGGCGGTGCCGGGCATCGGCGCGCGCACGATCGTATGGTCGAAATCGCGTTGCGCGTTGTCGAGCGCGGCCTTTGCCTGCGCATATTCGGGGAATTGCTCAAGCGGTAGATCGGGATTGCCGAGCAATTGCGTCAGCGTGGTGTCGCGCTGCTGGACAGCATACTCTGCCTGCAGCTTCGCAGTGACGACGGCTGCCTGCGCCGTATCGAGATCGGCCTGCGAGCCGGCCTGTGACGACACAAGCTTGCTCTTGCGCTCGACGTCACGCTGCTTAAGTTCCACGTTCTTGTCCGCAAGCTCAGCCAGAATACCAAGCGATTTCAGATTGCTCTTGAGCTTGTCGAAGTTGCTGCGCGCGGTGTCGAGTTTGGGTTTCGCCTGCCGCATTGCAAGCGCGTAAGGCTCGCGGTCAAGCGTGAATAGCTCATCGCCGGAATTGACATGCTGGCCTTCCCGGATGGCGACATGCGTGATCTTCCCGGAGATATCCGGCGTGATCAGAACCTTCTGCGCGCCGACATAGGCGTTGTCGGTCGAGATGTATCGGCCGCCTGACAGATAAAAGCCAAGCCCGATCACTGCTGCCAGAGCCGGCAAGCCGACGAGCAATATCACGCGCAGTCGCTTGCGCCCGATACGCGCGAGGCGACTCGACTTTTTCGTTGAATCTTTCGTCGTGTCCGGCGAGGTTTTGGCTTCTGGTGCCGGCACGATCTTTAATGTATTTTCGCTCATCATTTATCCATTGGCGGCTTGTTGCTGGTTTGCGTTGGCGGCGATCGCCGAGCGTAGGTTGTCTTTCACCGCGCTAAACTCTTTGAGCATGCGCTCGATTGAGGTCGAGGAGATGCCCTCGAGAACGGTCTCCATCATGTCGGCGCCGAGATCGGCGAGGCGGCCGAGCAGAGGCTTCGCGGCGGGCTTCAAGTACAGCCGGTTGGCGCGGCGGTCGTTCGGGTCAGCGCGCCGTTCGATCAGTCCGTTGTCCGCCAATCGGTCGAGCAGGCGCGTGAGCGTGATCGGCTGTAGGTCGAGCATCTCGGCAAGTTCCGATTGCTTGAGGCCTTCGTTCCGGTCGATCCGCATCAGCACCGCCCATTGCGCGCGGGAGATGCCGAATTGACGAGCACGCTGGTCGGCATAGGTCTTGAGCAGACGCGCTACATCCATGATTGTAAACGCGAATTCACGTTTCGGGGGCTGCGGGGGCATGACAGGCTCTCTGCTAAGTGAGGAAATAATAAGCAAGCTTATAATAAGCACAATATGTCAGTTAGTTGAATCTGCCCCGCGTGGCGCGCGCGGGTAACGAACGCATAGGTGTCGGGCAGAGTCGCGACCCCCACGGTTCGCCTGACAGGAACTCACTTCATGGACATCGGATTTATTGGCCGTGAGAGCCAATCGAATGTAAATTTAATGTTGGTTCGCCTCAGGCAGGCAACAACTAACGATATCGACCACGTCTCTTGAACTGATGCGACAATCATTGCTACCGATAAAGTCTGTTATCGGTGCCAACCGGATGGCCGCTTTTCCAGCGAAAATGTCCGTTCCGCGATTTTCAAAAGCGTCTGCCTGTCCGCACCGGTCATCGTCCCGCCTTGCTTCCGCGAATCCATCTTTCCCGGGCATTAGTCACCACTCAGCCTCGGCAGTGCGACAAACGTCCGGCTTGATGTCGATTTCAAGGCAGGTCACAAGCTCGGTGTAGGTTGGCGAGAACGTTAGCGACTTCACGCAATTGATGCGATCGGCTG
>DATGDN010000057.1:0-11023 GCA_035310865.1 Pseudolabrys sp.
TGGTCCCGCGGGCACACGCTGACCGCGGGCGCAATCTTGATCGCGTCTACGCGCTGTTCCCGGTTCTCGCCTCGCGCCGGCAGCAGGCCGCCGGGACGCTTTCAGGCGGCGAGCAGCAGATGCTCGCGATTGGCCGATGCCTGATGGGCGCTCCCGAGCTTGTCATGTTTGACGAACCCTCGCTCGGGCTTGCACCCACGGTGGTGCAAAGCGTGCTCACCACCGTGCGCGACCTTAACCGCGAAGGTCTCACCTGCGTATTGGTGGAGCAAAACGTCGCGGTGTCGCTGAAGCTCGCAAGCCATGCCTACGTGCTGGAGAACGGCCGCATTACACTTGCCGGGTCGGGCGAGCAGTTGCTGCACGACGACCGCGTCCGGCAGGCTTATCTCGGCCTATAGCTGATTTATTTCAACGGTGGACCGATGGTGACGGTCAGCTTGCCGACACCCTCGACCTCGCACTCGATCTTGTCGCCTGCAACCGCGGCGGCGACGCCGGAAGGAGTTCCGGTCATGATCACATCGCCCGCTTCAAGCGCCACCATTTCGGACAGCTTGGAAATCGTCTCCGGCACGTTCCAGATCATCTGGTTGAGGTCGCCATCCTGACGAACCTGACCATTGACCTTGAGGACGATTTTGCCCTTGGCCGGATGCCCGATCTTGCTGGCCGGCATCAATGGCCCGCACGGGGCGGAATGATCGAAGGCCTTGCCGACTTCCCAAGGCCGCTTGACGTCGCGCGAGGCAATCTGGAGATCGCGGCGAGTCAGGTCGATGCCGACCGCGTAGCCATAGATGCAGTCGTTCGCTTTGGCGACCGGGATATTCCGGCCTCCACTTTTTAGAGCAACCACCAGTTCGACCTCGTGGTGCATATCCTTGGTGAGCGAGGGATAGGGAACGGTGCTCCCGTCCGCAACGATGGCGTCGGCAGGCTTGGCAAAGAAAAACGGCGGCGCGCGCTCGTCCTGCCCCATCTCTCGAATGTGCTCGATGTAATTGCGGCCGACGCACCAGATGCGGCGAACGGGGAAAACCTTGTCGGTCCCGGCGACCGCGATGGTTGCTTGTGGCGGCGGCGAAATGACGTAGCGGCTGTCGGACATGATAATTGGCCGTTCGATGCTGTTATGGATGGCGGATGCCCCGACTGCGCGATAGGGCAGCCCGGTAAAAGACGGCTGTGCGTATCAGGTGGAGCGCGCCGCCGTCAACCGCGTGGACTTACGACGATGCGACTGCCGCGACCGGTGTGCCTGACTCCTGCGCCTTGAGCTGCAGCTTGTAGAACGACGCATAGCGGCCGCCCTTGCGGAGCAGTTCATCGTGCCGGCCGGACTCGACTGCGCGCCCGTCCTCGACGACATAAATTCTGTCGGCGTGCGAGACCGTGTGCAGCCGATGCGCAATCGCGAGCGTCGTACGGCCTTGGCAGAGATGTTCCATGGCCTCGCGCACCTGCAGCTCGGATTCCGAATCGAGCGCGGCGGTCGCCTCATCGAGCAGAATAATCGGCGCATTCTTGATAAGCGCACGCGCAATGGCGACCCTTTGACGCTGCCCGCCGGACAGCTGCAAGCCATGCTCTCCGACCGGGCTGTCGTAGCCGCGTGGAAACGACAATATGAAATCGTGGGCATAGGCCGCCTTGGCCGCGGCGACGATCTCGTCTTCGCTTGCGCCCGGTTTTCCGAAAGCGATGTTCTCCCTGATCGTGCCACGGAAGAGGAACACGTCCTGCCCGACATAAGCGATGTGCTGGCGCAGCGAGCGGCGTGAAACCTTCGAAATGTCCTGATCGTCGACAGTGATCAATCCGTGTTCGTTCTCGTAGAATCTCAGAAGCAAATTGAGGACGGTCGACTTTCCGCCTCCTGATGGGCCGACAAGTGCAGTGAGCCGGCCTGGTTCAGCCACGAAGGACATGCCGCGCAGAACCGGCTCGCCGCTGCGATAGGCGAACTTGACATCCTTGAATTCAAGTCGCGCGGTTTTGACCTGCAGGCCAGGCCTGTCGTTATCGGGCGCCTCGCTCGGCGGGGTATCGATAACCTCAAACAAAACGCGCACGCCGACCAGGGCGCTATTGAGTTCGATATTGAGACGCGCGAGCCGCTTGGCCGGCTCGTAGGCCAGCAAAAAGGCCGTGATGAAGGAGAAAAACTGACCCGGCGTGGCGCCGGTATCGATGACGCGATAACCGCCGTAGATGATGGCAATCGCAATGGCGCAGCCACCGAGGGTCTCCATCAAAGGGCTGGCACGATTTGATACACGCGCCATCTTGTTGGCCTCGTGCTCGACGGCCGCGACATTCTGGTCGAAACGCTCGCGCATGATGTCTTCGAGAGTGAAGGCCTTCACAATGCGGATGCCTTGCAGCGTCTCCTGGAGCGTTTCGATAATCCGGGTCCCGCCGTGAAATTGGGTTCGCGCGATTGAATAGATGCGCCGGATCAACTTGCGAAGTACGAAGAACGCGGGCGGTGCGACCACAAAGCTGAAAAACGACATCAGCGGATCCTGCACCACCATCACCGTGATCAAACCGATCAATGACAGCAGATCGCGGCCGACCGAGGTAATCA
The DNA here is from genome assembly GCA_035310865.1 of Pseudolabrys sp. GTDB lineage: Bacteria > Pseudomonadota > Alphaproteobacteria > Rhizobiales > Xanthobacteraceae > Pseudolabrys. The sequence continues at coordinate 2,594 of DATGDN010000057.1, forward strand.
GCAGATTGATGACCTGCGTTGCGGCCGCGGCGCCGGTCGATAGGCGAGCGATGAATTCCGTCGAATGACGATCCGAGAAAAATCCGAGACCTTCGTTGAGCAACTTCGAAAAGACCGCACGCTGGTTATCGGCGACAATTCGATTGCCGATGCGCGAGAGCATCACGCTATGCCCGTAGGTGGCGAGCCCCTTAACGGAAAACAAAACGACAGTGATGGCCCCCAGCACAATGATGCCGGGTAAATTTCGATTCACGTAAGCCTGGTTGATGACGTCGCCGATCAAATAGGCGCTGAATGCCGTGCAACCTGCGGCGATCGCCATCAGGATGAACGCGAAGACATATTTGCGCCAATGCACCAGGCCCTGTTCAGCAAGTAGACGCCGGATCAGGGTCAGGGCGCTGTAACGCTCTTCTTCGGACAATGGTAAGCTGTGTTCGTTCATCCGCCCTCTGTCGGGCTAATAGGAGGACACGTCGGGCAGGGATGAGCGTCTCCTTGCCTGTCAGCAAAGAAATTTTCAAGCCAAAAACGCGGTAAAAAGGGCGGTGGAGCGCCCATTTCGCCGTTTGTCAGGCCACGGCGCTCTTCCGGCGGCTCGCCAGCTGCTTTTCCCACGCGAGTGCATGGGCGACGATCGTGTCGAGGTTCTGGAATTGAGGACGCCATGACAACGCGGAACGAATGCGATCCACATTGGCTACTAGCGAGGGCGGATCGCCGGCGCGGCGCCCGGATATCTCGACCGGGAAATCGCGGCCGCTCGCGCGCCGGACTGCCGCAATGACTTCGAGAACGGAAGAGCCGCGACCGTAGCCGCAATTGAACGTCGCGTTCGCGCCCCCACTGCGCAAATAAGCAAGCGCTGCCGAATGTGCCTTTGCGAGATCCGTGACATGAATGTAGTCGCGGATGCAGGTGCCATCGGGTGTCGGGTAGTCGGTTCCGAACACGTTCATTTTTGGTCGCTTCCCGATCGCAGTTTCGCATGCGATCTTGATCAAGTGGGTTGCGCCCGGCATTGCTTGCCCGGTGCGTAATTTTGGATCGGCTCCGGCGACGTTGAAATAGCGAAGGGCCACAAAACGAAGCCCGTGCGCCTTGGCGGCGTCATGGAGCATGATTTCGGACATCAGTTTCGAGGTGCCGTAAGGCGAAATTGGTACGGTCGGAGCATCCTCACGTACAGGGGCATCGCCTGCACTGCCATAGACGGCCGCAGTCGAGGAAAAGATAAATTCTCGAACGCCGGCCTTAATGGCTACATCGAGCAGCGCGCAGGTATTCATTGTATTGTTGCTATAGTAGCCGAGCGGATCGGCAACGGATTCCGGAACAACGATTGACGCGGCGAAATGGATGATCGCGCTTACGCGGTGATGAGCGATGACTTCGCTAACCAGGGCACGGTCGCCCGTGCTGCCGGCGACGAACGGAACGGACGTCGGAATTAGGAAGCGGAAGCCGGTCGACAGATTGTCCAGCACAACGACCGGCTCGCCTGCGTCGGCGAGCTCGTGCACCATGTGGCTGCCGATATAGCCAGCGCCTCCTGTGACCAGGATTGTCATGCTGATGCCCCTTGTACGTCCGTCAATGTGCCGAACGACAGTAAAAACTGCGTCTTGATCGCGCCACCCGACGGCATGGTTATGGCGGCCATCCTTAATGACCGGTATATGGGTGCCACAAACGTGCCATGGCCGACATCCTTTTCATCAAGACATCTTCCCTCGGCGATGTGATTCATCACATGCCGGCCTTGGTCGATGCCCGTAAGGCGCGGCCAGATGCAACCTTTACTTGGCTCGTGGAGGAAGCCTTCGCGCCGCTCGTGCGCCTCCACCCGGCGGTGACCGGAGTTTTCCCGGTTGCCTGGCGGCGCTGGCGGAAGTCCCTCTACGCACCGCCGACGTTGAGAGAGATTGCCGCCAGTCTGAGCGCCATTCGCGCACGGAACTTTGATGAAATCGTCGACACCCAAGGCCTATTGCGCTCGGCGCTGATCGCCCGCGCAGCGCACGGACGGCGCCACGGCTATGATTTCTCAAGTATCCGAGAGCCGCTGGCTTCCGCATTTTACGATGTTCGGCACCGCGTGAGCCGCGACCTCCACGCGGTCGAACGCAACCGGGCCCTGAGCGGGCTTGCACTTGGCTATACGCCGCAGGGCGCACCAGACTTTGGGCTCGATCGCACCAAATTTTCCGGCACAGATTCACGCTATGGGATACTGCTCCATGCGACCGCGCGGCCTGAGAAACTTTGGCCCGAGGATCGTTGGATTGCACTCGGAAAAGTACTCGGTCGAAATACTGAGCTGCGATTGCTTTGCGGAACTGACACTGAGCGAGCGCGCAGTGAACGCATTGCCGCAGCAGTGGCCGGCGCGCGCGTCGCAGAGCGCGCGCCGCTCGATCAGGTCGTGAAATTGATCGCCGGCGCGCAATATGTCGTCGGCGTTGACACCGGCCTTTTGCACCTTGCCGCTGCACTCGGTATTCCGCTGGTGGGCATTTTTACAGGCAGTCGGCCGGCGCTTACCGGCCCCGTCGGGAACGGGCCAATCGCTATTCTCGGCGCCGATGGAGCGCCGCCAACGGTCGACGCAGTGGTCGAAGCGGCTTCGAAATTCGTCCGCTAGAGCGGTTTCTAGGCGGCGCCCGTGCGGAGCAGATCGTGCACGTGGATGATTCCCGTCGGCTTTCCGGCCTCGACGGCAAACAGCGCGGTGACTTTCATCGAATTGAGGATATCCAGCGTCTCGCTGAGCAGCTGGTCGGGCCGCACCGTCTTCGGACTACGCGTCATGACATCGTCGACACGCGCGCCGAGCAGATTGTCCCGCATGTGCCGCCGGAGATCGCCGTCGGTAATGATGCCGACCAATAGTCCGTGCCCGTCGAGGATTCCGACGCAGCCGAATCCTTTGGTGGTCATCTCCAGGATTGCATCGGACATGCGGGTGCCAAGCGGCGCCAGCGGCATCGATGTTCCGGTATGCATAATATCGCCTACGGTCTTGAGCAGTGTCCCGAGCTTTCCGCCGGGGTGCAGGAGGCCAAAATCGACCGCAGTGAAGCCGTGGCTTTCCAGAAGCGCGATGGCCAGGGCATCGCCAAGGGCAAGTTGCATGAGCGACGAGGTGGTCGGCGCGAGATTATGCGGACAGGCTTCGCGCGCCTGCGGCAGCGCTAGCACCACGTCGGCGACTTTAGCGAGCGCGCTGTCTGCGATGGCCGTCATAGCGATGAGCTTGATGCCGTGGCGCCGCGAATAGTCGGCGATATTTTTTAGTTCGGCCGTTTCGCCCGACCATGATAGCGCCAGGATCACGTCATCCTTGGCGATCATTCCCAGATCGCCGTGGCTTGCCTCGCTTGGATGCACGAAAAAAGCAGGCGTACCGGTGGATGCAAAAGTCGATGCAATCTTGCGCGCGACGTGACCGGATTTGCCCATCCCAGTGACAACCACGCGGCCTTGTGCGGCACGGATGGCATCGACGGCCGAAGTGAAGGGGCGGCCGAGTCCGTCGCGCAACGCAGCGATAAGGGCGTCGACGCCGCTGCCCTCGGCCTCCAGCGTGCGTAAGGCGGATGCGATCGCCGTCTGTGCGCGGTTACCGGTCAATTGGGCTGGTTTCGCTGTTGCCATGTCGCCTTGATAGCATGGAAAGATGATTTCGTCAGGTTTAGCGCGGCCATTTCGTTAACGCACGCCCGACAGGACGCTATTTCATGCGCTTTTCTTTTCAGAAAGAAGTCGCCTTACGGTCGCGAGCACGCGGCCGACCGCAACGTCGTCGGTGCGCCGGTGACGGACCGCGTCATTGCCCTCGACACGCGCGCGCATTCGGGCCTCGTCGTCCCCAGCCGGTTCGAGGATTGCGGCAATCGGGTTGAGCGGCTTCCAATGCCATGGACTGGTCGGGCCGAAGATCGCTATCGTCGGTGTCCCGACTGCCGCCGACACATGCATCAGCCCGGAATCGTTAGTCACCGAAATATCGGCGGCAGCGAGCGCCAGAATCGCATTGCGCAAGTCAACGCTGGTCAGGTCACGCACGCGATCTCCAGCGGCGGCCGCGATTTTTTTTGCTAGCTGAGTTTCCGCCGGCCCACCCAGCACCCAGATCGATGCGCCGTCTTTTGTGAGGGACGTCGCCAATTCGGCATAATGAGATGCGGGCCACGCCTTTCCTGCACCCACCGCGCCGGGCGACAGCGCCACGATGGGCCGGCCTTCACTCGCGAGGCGATGCTGTGTGAGCCACGCCTGCAGCTCATTTGCCGGCACGTTCAGTTCGGGCAACGGCCAATCGTCAGGCAGGCGATCGCCCTTCGGCAATGCCAGCGCACCCATCCGATCGATCATGCGAGGCAGCTTGCGCTCGCCGAAACGCATGTCGTTGAGCAGGCCAATGCGGCATTCTCCGGCGAATCCCGTCCGCACCGGAATTCCGGCGAGCCACGGCGCAAGCGCCGCTTTCCATTTGCGCGACATCACCAAAGCCTGCCCGTAGTGACCCTCGCGCAGCTGACGGGCGAGCTGCCGCTGCAAAGCGATGCCAAGACGCCGGCGCGGCAAATCGGCAATGATTGTCCGGCGAATACCGGGCATGTAGTCGGCGAGCGGCGCGCACAAGGTGCTGCTGACGATGTCAACAGCCCGCTCTGGAATCTTCGCCCGCAGCAGTTTGACGACCGAATGGCACCGGACAAAGTCGCCGATCCATACGTAGGGTACGATCACCACCGGAGAGGCGGCCTGATTGAACTCATTGTTCATGGATCTCGCGCCGCGCTTCCCCCGCTTCGCCCCGGTCCTTGGGGCGGGCAGGCAGGCGTTACCCTGCGTGCCAGCCGCATGTCCAGCCGCGTTTTTTTACCCTGTTCAGAGCGATTTGCGGGGTTAAACGGCATAAGATTGCGCCCGGCCGCTGACTGAGGCAAAGGTTTGCCGAAAGCTCAAGTCCGGCGAGGGGTTAAATGTTTTTGGTCACCGGCGGGGCCGGATTCATCGGATCGAACATCGTCGCCAGCCTCAATGAGGCCGGGTCGACCGATGTTGTGGTCAGCGATCTGCTGGGCCGCGATGACGCCAAATGGCGCAACCTGGCCAAACACCAGGTTGCGGATCTGGTGCCGCCCGTCGAGCTCTCGCGCTGGCTTGAGAACCGCAGGCTCGATGCCGTCATCCACATGGGTGCGATCTCCGATACCACCGCGACTGACGGCGATCTGGTAATGGAAAATAATTTCCGCCTCTCACTTCGCCTTCTCGATTGGTGCACGCTGACGCGCACGCCGTTTGTCTATGCTTCCTCGGCGGCAACCTATGGCGACGGTAGTCATGGATTCGACGACGACTGGTCGCTTGAGGCATTGCGCAACCTCAAGCCGATGAATCTCTACGGATGGAGCAAGCATCTGTTCGATCTAACGGTCGTCGATCGTTTTTTGAAGAAAGAAAAAATGCCGCCGCATTGGGTCGGACTTAAATTTTTCAATGTCTACGGCCCGAATGAATATCACAAAGGCCATATGGCGAGCGTGCTTGCCAAGGTCTTTGACTCGGCAAAAGCAGGCCTGCCGGTGCGGCTGTTCAAGTCGCATCGTGAGGGAATCGCCGACGGCGATCAGCGGCGCGATTTTATCTACGTGGACGACGCCATTTCCGTTCTGCGCTGGCTGCTGGAAGCAACCGGCGTCAATGGCATCTTCAATGTCGGCACCGGAAAGGCAGAGAGTTTCCGCGATATGATCGGCGCTATGTTCAAGGCGCTCCGCATGCCCGCGAATATCGAGTATGTCGATATGCCCCAAGCGATCCGCGGACAATACCAGTATTTCACCGAGGCGCGCGTCGAACGGTTGCGGCGGGCCGGATATAATGCAGGTTTCACACCGCTCGAGGCTGCCGTCGGCCAATATGTCACCGGCTATCTCGATCGCGAAGACCGCTACCGGTAGCTCTATGTACGATTTTGACAAGCACCTCGCCGCGCTCGCCAAGCAGACCATTCTCTGTGTTGGTGATTTGATGCTGGACGAGTTCGTCTATGGCGATGTGTCGCGTATCTCGCCTGAAGCACCGACGCCGGTGATCGCGGTAAAACGCACCGAACTCATGATCGGCGGCGCGGGCAACGTCGCCCGCAATCTCGTCGCGCTCGGGGCGCGCTGCATATTTGTCGGCGCGGTCGGCGATGACGAGGCCGGTGGGGCCTTGACCAAGGCACTGGAGAACCATCCGCTGATCGAATTTCATCTCGTAATCGACGGCAAGCGCCAGACGACCCGAAAGGTCCGCTTCGTCTCGGAGCACCATTCGACGCACCTGCTACGTGCCGATTGGGAAACGCCTTCCGCCGTCGATACCGGCAGCGAGGACGCGCTCATCGGCCACGTCATCAAGGCCATGCCGCGCGCAGGCGCGCTGGTTTTGTCGGACTATGCAAAAGGGGCGCTTACGCCGCGCGTCATTCGCGCCGTAATCGACGCTGCAAGCGAGCGGGGCAAACCGGTCGTGGTCGATCCGAAGGGCCGCGATTACAGCATCTATCGCGGCGCGACCGTGATCACTCCAAATCGGCAGGAACTCGCCGATGCGACGCGTAAGCCCACAGACACCGACGATCAGATAGCAGCAGCCGCACAAGAGTTGTGCGACGTGCTCGGGACCGAGGCTGTTCTGGTGACGCGCAGCGAAGCCGGCATGACTCTTGTGAGTAACGGTGTGCCGGTGCACGTGCCTGCCTATCCAGTGCGCGTGCGTGACGTTTCCGGCGCCGGCGACACCGTGGTGGCCGTCGTCTCGGCCATGCTGGCGATGGGCGCCGACTTCGAATCCGCCATGCGCGCGGCCAACGCGGCCGCGGCCGTGGTCGTTGGAAAGCGTGGTACCGCAACGGCGTCAGTTGTCGAATTACGCTCACGGATTTTGCCGGCGGCGACGCTCGCGCCTGAGGAAAAGATCGTGTTCGACTGGAATCTTCTGGACGACCATTTGTCCGACTGGCGCAAGCAGGGGCTCAGGATTGGCTTCACCAATGGCTGCTTCGATCTGTTGCATCCCGGCCATGTCAAATTACTGGCCGGCGCGCGTGCGGCCTGCGATCGGCTGGTTGTCGGCCTGAATGGCGATGGCTCAGTTACGAGACTTAAAGGCGCCGGCCGCCCCGTGCAGCCGGTGCAATCGCGTGCCGAAGTGCTCGCTGCACTCGAAGCGGTTGATCTCGTCGCAGTTTTCGATGAAGACACGCCGGAGAAGCTCATTGCGCGCGTTAAACCCACGGTATTGGTCAAGGGCGCGGACTATACCCGTGAGCAGGTGGTCGGCCGCGAGATCGTCGAAGCGCTTGGCGGTGAAATCATTCTCATCGATCTGGTGCCCGGTCACTCGACCAGCTCGATGGTAGAACGCACGCGCGCACCGAAGTCGCGCTCGTCAGGGTGAAAGTTCAAGCCTTGTCGCGCTTTTCGTCCGAGCAGGAAATGCGGCTGGTGGCCGCCTTCTTCGGCAATATCAACGGCTATTTTGTCGGAGTCGGCGCCAATGACCCTCAGGAGCGCTCGCAAACTTGGCATCTGGAGCGGCAAGGCTGGACGGGCGTCCTCATCGAGCCGCAGTCTGATCTTGCCGCAAAGCTGCGCGCTATGCGCAAGGCGAGGGTATTCGCGGCCGCCTGCTCGTCGCCCGGCAATGCCGGCGGGGCTGCCGCTGCATGTCGCCGGACCGTTGTCGTCGCTCGGCCGTCGCAGCATGGCGCCGGGCGCCACGCCTGAAAAAGTCATCAACGTGCCCACCCGGACTCTCGACAGCATCCTGGAGGAGGCCGGCAGCCCCGCCACGTTTGACTTCAGGACACGAAATTGAAGTGCTGCGGGGCTTCGACGATATTTCCCGCTGGCGGCCGAAGTTGATCATGATCGAGGATCACGTCGCAGACCTGTCGAAGCATCGGTATTTGAATGCAGCCGGCTACCGCATCATTCGGCGATACGAGAACAATGGCTGGTACGTCCCGCGCGAATCCATGGCCCGATGCCAATGGTCTGATCGCTGAAAAATAATCCGAAATTATTATCTCGCTTTGCCGCTCAGGATGCTGCGCAATCTCTCGCGGCGCCTGCGAAAGCCCATCAGGATTTAGTGTCGCGCCGGACCGGGCGACTTGTCGGCGGCTGCCAGCCTTGCATCTGTTCATACCGTTTCGCATAGCGGTAGAACGTGCCTTCGAAATTTCCTAACGCGATCACGAAACCAGCCCAGCCGTCGATGAACCCAAGCTTGAAAATATAATGTTTGAAGAACGACCAGACGCCGTGCCCCAGCGCGCTCGTCATCGACACACGCTTGTTCGCGAGCTTGGGCGCGCCGAGCGTTGAGTACCGGTTCATTTTGTTGATGACTTCTTCGAGG
>DATGDN010000058.1:0-13150 GCA_035310865.1 Pseudolabrys sp.
CACACCGTGGTCACTGGCGCCTTCAAGGGGGATCTTGGCAACGATCAGCCTCCGCAACGCATCGGCGAGGAGCCGGCGGGTAGGGTATAGAATAGCGGTATGGTAAAGGCCGGTCATGCCGGGGGCTGGTGGCGATCCACCCAGGCTCTCCCAGGTATTGAGGCCGAGATGATGGTGATATCCGCCCGCCGAAATGAAGGCGGCGCCCGGGCGGCTGGTCGTCATCGTGAAACCCAGCACCCCGCAATAGAAATCCAGCGCTCTTTGCAGGTCGGCAACCTTTAAATGAACATGACCGATCCGCACCCCTGGATCGATGGTCGGGAATTGCAGGGCCTCTTTCTCGAGGGTTACGGGCTTGCTCATGGGTAAATCCTGGCTGTCGGGGCCTTCGGCCCCCACATGTAAGACATGCGTGTGGTAGGATAAAGTCCCTGCATGACAGATAAGAACCTTCCAAATTCCATCGATTCAACCCTCGATCTGCTGGCCAAGGGCGAATACATCGCCGATCGCTCGCTGGCCACGGTGCTGTATCTGGCCCTCAAGATGGGCCGGCCCCTCTTCGTCGAGGGTGAAGCAGGCGTCGGCAAGACCGAGATTGCGAAGGTGCTGGCCAAGACGCTGGGGCGCCGTCTCATCCGTCTGCAGTGCTATGAGGGGCTGGACGTCTCCGCCGCCGTCTACGAATGGAATTACGGTGCGCAGATGATTGCGATACGTCTCGCGGAGGCGGAAGGCGAGGGCGATCGCGCGCGAATTGAGCATGACGTATTTTCCGAACGCTTCCTGATTAAACGCCCATTGCTTCAGGCGCTCGAACCGGATCCTTCCGGCCCACCAGTGCTGCTGATCGACGAAATCGATCGCACCGACGAAGCCTTTGAAGCATTCTTGTTGGAGGTGCTCGCCGATTTTCAGGTCACCGTTCCAGAGCTTGGCACGGTAAAGGCAACACACCCGCCGATCGTCGTCGTCACTTCCAATCGCACCCGTGAGGTGCACGACGCGCTCAAGCGCCGGTGTCTCTATCATTGGGTAGGCTATCCGGATGCCGCGCGTGAATTGAAGATTCTTCGCGCCAAGGTGCCCGGCATCGCCAAGAAACTTTCCGAGCAGGTTGTTGCCTTCGTGCAGGCGTTGCGCAAGGAGGACCTGTTCAAATCGCCCGGCGTCGCCGAAACGCTGGATTGGGCCGGCGCATTGACCGAGCTGGACGTGGTAGCGCTCGATCCGGCGACCGTGTCGGATACTCTGGGTGTGCTTTTGAAATACCAGGACGACATCGCCCGGCTGGACGGCACCAAGGTGAAGGCGCTGCTCGACGAGGTGAAGTCGGAGCTAAGGGCGGCGGAGTAGCGTCATGGCCGCGTCTGAGGGTCGCCTCGCCGAAAATATCGTCTACTTTGCGCGGGCATTGCGCGCGGCCGGGATGCCGGTCGGACCGGGTGCCGTCCTCGACGCCCTACAAGCGCTCGGTGTTGCGCGTGTCGGCACGCGCGACGATTTTTATTGGACGCTGCATGCGGTCTTCGTAAAACGGCACGAACATACGCTTCTGTTCGATCAGGCATTTCGGATTTTTTTCCGCAAACGCGGATACATCGAAAAGATCATCGCGTCGATGATCCCGGAAACGATGCCTGGAGCGCCGAAATCGCCGCCGTCAGGTGCGCAGCGCATTCAGGAGGCCTTGTTTTCGGGGCTTAACGAGCGCGAGCGGGAAAAGTCAGAACTCGACTTCGATGCGCGGCTGACCGTCTCCGATCGGGAGGTGTTGCAGAAAAAGGATTTTGCGCAAATGACCGCGGCGGAAATCGCGGCTGCCAAGGATGCTATCGCGCGGCTCGCGCTGCCGCTTGACGAGGTACGCACGCGGCGTTTTGCGCAAAATCGCCGCGGTCACCTCATCGATATCCGGCGCACCTTGCGCGCCAGTATGAAGGCCGGCGGCGCGCTCATCGACCTGAAATATCTCGGGCCGCGTGTGAAGGAGCCGCCCATCGTCGCGCTGCTTGATATCTCGGGTTCAATGAGCGAGTACACGCGGTTGTTTCTGCACTTTCTGCATGCCGTTACGGACGCCCGCAAGCGCGTCACCACGTTCCTCTTCGGCACGCGGCTGACCAACGTCACCCGCGCGATACGGCAGCGTGATCCGGATGAAGCCCTCGCCGCGTGTTCGGCGAATGTGGCGGATTGGTCGGGTGGCACGCGCATCGCGTCGTCATTGCGTGCGTTCAACAAGCAATGGGCGCGCCGGGTGCTCGGTCAGGGCGCGGTGGTGTTGCTGATCACGGATGGGCTGGAGCGCGATGCCGACGACAGCTTGGCCTTCGAGATGGACCGGCTGCACCGATCGTGCCGCAGCCTGATCTGGCTCAACCCATTGCTGCGTTTTCAGGGTTTCGAACCCCGCGCCAAGGGCGTGCAAACCATGCTGCCGCACGTCGACGAACTGCGGCCGATCCACAATCTGGAATCCATGAAAGAATTGGTGCGCGCCTTGTCCGGCTCGCCGGCCAAAAGTTACCACCCGAAAGATATGCTGAAGCAGGTTGCCTGATGGAGGATTTCGATGCTTTCGCGCGATGAAGACATTCTCAAGGCCGCCGAGGAATGGCGCAAGAGCGGCCGCGGGGTCGCACTCGCAACGGTCGTCGAGACCTGGGGCTCGGCGCCACGGCCGGTCGGCTCAAATTTGATTATCGACAACGAGGGCAACTTCCTCGGATCGGTGTCTGGCGGCTGCGTGGAGGGTGCGGTGGTTACCGAAGCGATGGATGTGATCGATAGCGGTAAGCCGAAGATGCTCGAATTCGGTGTCGCCGATGAAACGGCCTGGAAGGTCGGGCTGTCCTGCGGCGGCACCATCCGGGTCTATGTGGAGAAGGTGAGCTGACGTGAAGCTCGATATCCTGCATGCGTTGAACGCTGAGCGAGCGGCGCGCCGCGCGGCCGTGCTTGTCACCGACGTCGCGAGCGGCGAACAGCGGTTGATCAAGGGTGCCGATGCGGCCAAGGATCCGCTGGCGGGAATATTGGACAAGCGCCTGCGTATGGCGAAGAGCGGCATGGAGGAGACGCCGAAAGCGCGGGTTTTCCTGACAGTCTATGTTCCGTCGCCGCGGCTTGTGATCACGGGTGCGGTCCATATCAGTCAGACGCTTGCGCCGATCGGTCAGTTGCTCGGCTATGACGTGACGATTGTCGATCCGCGTACGGCCTTTGCCTCGATCGAACGGTTTCCCGACGTGAAGGTGATCGCTGAATGGCCGGACGTCGCATTGCCGCCGCTTGGCATTGACCATTACACGGCCTTCGTCGCGCTCACTCACGATCCGAAAATCGATGATCCGGCGCTCAAGCATGCCATCGCCTCCAACTGCTTCTATATAGGGGCGCTCGGCTCCAAGAAGACCCACGCCAAGCGCGTCGAGCGGCTGAAGCAGGCAGGCCTGAGCGATGCGGACATTGCCCGTATCCACGCGCCGATCGGGTTAGACATCGATGCGGTGTCACCGGCCGAGATCGCCGTTGCGATTATGGGTGAAATCACGCAGGTGCTCCGGAGCAAGGCGGAGGCGGCATGAAGTTCGGGTCTGTCCCGGTTGCTGATGCACTCGGCGCAACCGCCGTGCACTCGATCCGGCAGGGCGATTTCGTCCTCAAGAAGGGCACGTTGATCGGCTCCGCCGAAGTTGCGGCACTCAAAGCCGCCGGCGTGAAGGAAATTACTGTGGCCCGGCTGGACCCGGGCGACGTGTCGGAGGATCAGGCTGCGGCTGACATTGCTGCGGCAATCCGGGGCGAGGGCGTGCGCGCTGACCGCGCCTTCACGGGCCGTTGCAATCTTTTTGCCGAGCGCGCCGGTGTGCTGGTGGTCGACAGGAACGCGGTCGACGGGCTCAACCGCATCGATGAGGCGATCACGCTCGCAACGCTGCCGGCTTATAAGCCAGTGGTTGAAGGCGAAATGATCGCGACTGTGAAAATCATTCCGTTTGCGGTGGCGAAAACTGCCCGCGACCAGGCAATGGCCGCGGCGGCGACAGCCAAACCGGTCATTCGCGTCGCGCCCTATAAGGTACGCAAGATCGGCGTGGTTTCTACGCTGTTGCCGGGCCTGGCACCGAAAGTTGTCGAGAAAACCCTGAAAATCACAGCCGCCCGGATTGCGCCCGCCGGCGCAAGCATCATTGCCGAGCAACGCGTGCCACATGAACAGGTGGCACTTGCTCGGGCGATCGATGAGCAACTCAAGGCTGGCGCCGAATTGGTGATTGTTTTTGGCGCGTCGGCCATCGCGGACCGGCGTGATGTGATACCAGCCGCGGTCGAAGCCGTGGGCGGCACGATCGAGCATTTCGGCATGCCTGTCGATCCGGGAAATCTGATGCTGATCGGCAAGGCACGCGGTCAACCCGTGCTTGGCGCTCCGGGCTGTGCGCGCAGCCCGAAAGAGAATGGCTTCGATTGGATCCTGATGCGGCTCCTCGCTGGCCTTCCGGTCACGCGCGCAGACGTCACCGGCATGGGCGTCGGCGGGCTCTTGATGGAAATCGTCACACGGCCGCAGCCGCGCGAGGAGCGTGCTGCGCCGGCCGGGCGCCGCGTTGCGGCGTTGGTGCTCGCGGCGGGGCGTTCCACGCGTATGGGCGCCGTCAACAAAATGCTCGCGGAAATCGGCGGAAAGCCGCTGGTCCGCATTGCTGCCGAGCAGGCAGCGGCCTCACACGCTCAACCGGTCATCGTCGTGACCGGGCATGAAAGGGAAAAAGTGGAAGCCGCACTTAAGGGTCTTTCAGTCCGCTTCGTGCACAATCCGGACTATTCGGAAGGCCTCGGCACGTCACTCAAGGCCGGCATCGCCGCCGTGCCTGAGGAGTCCGATGCCGCAATCGTTTGCCTCGGCGACATGCCGCAAGTTGACGCTGCGTTGATCAACCGTTTGATCGCGGCATTCGATCCCGAACGTGGTGCGCTCGTCGTGGTGCCGAGCATCGATGGCAGGCGCGGCAATCCGGTGGTGTGGTCGCGCCGCTTCTTCCACGATCTGATGTCGATCCAAGGGGATATCGGCGCCCGCCACCTGATCGGCACTTACGTTGAGGCGGTTGTCGAAGTGCCGGTTTCCGGCGAGGCAGCGCTGATTGACGTGGACACTCCCGAGTCGCTTTCCGCCGTCAAGGCCGAAATTGAGCGGGCCTGAGATTCGAATCATTGATCGCACCGGCCGACTCACTCCTATCTGCCAAGGACGGCAGGGAAGGGCGATGATCCACGTCTATGCCCCGATGATGCGCGCGTTTGTGGCCGTGGCCTTGGTGCTCGCCACGGCGACGTTGATGCTTGTCGCCGTCAATACGGCGCGAGCCGCCAGCGCCCAGCTTCTCGCCAGTCTCATCTAAATCATTCAAATACCTGCCTTATTCTGCGCTTGCGCGACAGCTCCATCCGCAATAAATTATGACTGACTGGTCAGTCATAATTGGCATAGTGATGCGTCACACGCCTCGGTCTCGAAAATCAACGATCGGCCGCACCGGACGGCGCAAGCGCGCCACGCAAGCGGCCCGCGCCGCCGCTGTGCCGGCAAGCACGGTCCGCAAGATACGCAGTGCCGAACGCCGCGATGCAATTCTGGCCGCAGCACTCGACGAATTTTCCAGCCGGGGGTTCGAGGCTGCCCGCCTTGACGATGTGGCTCGCCGCGCTGGCGTCGCGAAGGGCACGATCTATCTCTACTTTCGCGACAAGGAGAGCCTGTTTCAGGAACTGATCCGGGCCATGCTGACGCCTCTGGTCGGGACGATCGAGGCGATGGGGCAGGCCGATGTGCCACTGGCTGTACTGGCCGACCGCATCGTCGAGCTGTTCGTAATTGAAGTCTATGAAACCAGGCGGAAAGACGTTGTCCGCCTCTTGATTTCGGAAGGGCGCCGCTTTCCGAAGCTTGCCGAATTCTATTACCGCGAAGTTCTTTCCCGCATCATCGCGGCAGTGCGCTCGTTGCTGCGACGTGCCGCCGCACGTGGCGAGGTTCCGGAGGATCTCGCGGATTTCCCGCAAATCATTGCGGCGCCGGGCCTGGTCGCAATCATCTGGAGCGGATTGTTCGAACGTTTCGAACCGCTCGACGTTCGCAGGATGATGAAGACCCATCTCGATCTGCTGCTTGCGCCGAGGAGATTGCCATGAGCAAGAGTCTTGCCGGCTTGGCGCTGATATTCGCTGCACTTGCGCTCGCCGGCTGCGCCAACAGCAACGATCGTGTGGTTCAGGGCTGGGTCGAAGCGGAGCTGATTTTTGTTTCACCCGATGAGCAGGGCCGGGTGGAAACATTGAAAGTGCGCGAGGGCGATCACGTAAAGAAAGGCGATCTGTTGTTCACACTGGACGATGATCTGCAGAAAGCAGATGTCGTCGTCAGGAATACGTCCGTCATAAATGCACAGCAGGCCTTTGACCGCGCCAAGGAACTATTGAAGTCCGCCGCCGGAACTCAAAAGACCTACGATGACGCGGAGGCCGCGCTCCGCCAGGCCAAGGCCAATCTCGAATGGTCGCAAACGAGGCTTGCCCGGCGCAGCGCTCACAGTCCGGGCGAGGGAACCGTCGAACAGATTTACTATCGTCCGGGTGAAACTGTGCCGGCTGGAAGGCCGGTTGTGGCTTTGCTGCCTCCCGGCAACCTGAAGGTCCGCTCTTTCGTGCCGCAGGCGGTGCTGCCGGAGCTCAAGTATGGCGATACGGTCGGAATAACCTGCGACGGCTGCGACAAGGATTTGACTGCGAAAATAAGTTTCCTCGCGCGCAGCGCCGAATTTACCCCACCGGTTATCTACAGCACGGAAGAGCGCGCCAAGCTCGTATTTTTGGTCGAGGCTCGTCCCGAGCACCCCGAAAAATTCCGCGTCGGCCAGCCAGTGACCGTCACTCTGCCGCAGAGGCCATCAAAATGAATGCTGGCGACATTGCCATCGATGTGCATGGCCTGACCAAAAAATTCGACGGCCGTGCGGTAGTGCGCAATCTCTCGATGCATGTCAGGCGCGGCACGATTTACGGCTTCCTCGGGCCCAACGGCTCCGGCAAGACGACCACTATCCGCATGTTGTGCGGCTTGCTGACGCCCGATGAAGGCACCGGCACCTGCCTTGGCTATGACATTCGAACAGAGACCGACAAGATCAAGCTCCAGGTCGGATACATGACGCAGCGCTTTAGCTTGTATCAGGACCTTTCGGTGCGCGAGAATCTGGAATTCATCGGTCGCATCTATGGCATCGCGCAGCCGGTCGCTGCGGCATGTGCCGCGATCGAGCGCCTGGGCCTGTCGGGCCGCGAGGAACAACTTGCCGGCGAATTGTCGGGCGGATGGAAGCAACGTTTGGCGCTTGGAGCCTGCACGCTTCCCGGTCCGCAGCTGCTTCTTCTTGACGAGCCGACTGCCGGCGTTGATCCGAAGGCACGACGCGAATTCTGGAATGAAATTCATGCGCTCGCGGCCGACGGCCTCACCGTTTTGGTTTCGACGCATTACATGGATGAGGCGGAGCGCTGTCACGAGATTGCATATATCGCCTACGGCGAATTGTTGGCGCGCGGCACCGTCGACCAAGTCATCGAGTCCTCGCATCTGACGACCTATGTCGTCAGCTCGGAAGTAGGCGAGGGCCTTAATGCGCTTGCGGCAGACCTCACCGGCAAGCCGGGCATCGACATGGTGGCGCCCTTCGGTACAAGCCTGCACGTTTCAGGCCGAGACGCGGACAAGCTCGAAGCTGCGATTGCGCCCTATAGGAAGCGCAAAGGCTTTGCATGGCACCGTTCGGAACCCTCGCTCGAGGACGTCTTCATCGACTTGATGGGCAAGGCCCGGGACAATTTCCAATGACCCACATGCTGCCCGCGCAAGCACCGCGGCGCATTAGCGGCAACTTCTGGAGCAGGACCTGGGCGGTCCTAGTGAAGGAATTCATCCAGCTCAGGCGCGACCGCGTTTCCTTTGCCATGATCATTATGGTCCCGCTCATTCAGCTCATGCTGTTCGGCTATGCGATCAACACCAACCCTCGGCACTTGCCGACGGCCGTTCTGCTGCAGGAGAACAGCGATCTTGGCCGTTCGATTTTGGCTGCGCTCAAGAACACCGACTATTTCCGCGTAACCGAACGTCCGCGCAGCGAAGCCGAGGTCGACGAAATGCTGGCTGCCGGCAAGATACTGTTCGGCATCGAGATGCCGCGCAATTTCGAACGTTCGGTCCGGCGCGGCGACAAGCCGCCCATGCTGATTATCGCGGACGCCACCGATCCTGTGGCCGCGAGCGCGGCCGTCGGCGCACTTGGGCAGGTCGTGCAAACCGCGCTTTCGCATGACCGCGCCATACCTGAGGCTGCAGCGGCGCCTTTCGAGATCAGAACCCACCTCCGCTACAATCCGGCGGGATTGACGCAACTCAACATCGTGCCGGGTCTCGTCGGCACGATTTTGACCATGACGATGTTGATATTCACCGCGCTCTCGGTGACGCGCGAGATCGAGCGCGGGACCATGGAAAATCTTCTGTCGATGCCGATCACGCCGGTCGAGATCATGCTCGGCAAGATCATTCCTTACATCATCGTCGGTTTCGTCCAGGCAGCGATGATCATTAGCATCGGCGTGTTGCTGTTCGGTGTGCCGATCCTCGGTAATCTTTTTGCGCTGGCTGGCTTGAGCACGCTGTTCATCGCGACCAATCTTTCGATCGGCTACACGTTCTCGACCATTGCGCAGAACCAGCTGCAGGCCATGCAGATGTCGATCATGTTTTTCCTGCCGAACATCTTGCTGTCCGGATTCATGTTTCCCTTCGCCGGCATGCCGACCTGGGCGCAATGGGTCGGCGAGGCGTTGCCGCTGACGCATTATTTGCGCGTCGTTCGCTCGGTCATGCTGAAAGGCTCATCGATCGCCGACCTTCATTATGACGCGGCGGCGATGTTCGTGCTGATGCTGGTTGCGATGACGATCGCTGTCACCCGGTTTCGGCGCACGCTCGACTAGATCAGCGTCGCTTTAGAATGCTCAGCCGCAGATAGGGGCTTGAGCGGTCGGCCGAATCCCTGGCCCAGCCCGCGGCGGCGGACCATTCGGTGTCGTCGGTCCTCATGCTCGTGAGATGAACACCGAGCCGGACATGCCTGTAGCCGTCGGAACCGAAATACTGGACTTCCGGTCCAATGTAGATGCCACCCAACATCTCTTCGAGCACGCGCCAGCCGTAGGCGGCACGTGCCGAATTGCTGGTGGCGACCGACGACAGTGAAACGTCGGCAGCAGTCATGGTTTCTGTGGTGGGCTCGTACCAGATTTCGGCTGCGACACGGAGACCGTACGAATACCCACGCAGCCGATTGGCCGGATCGTCCGGCCAAAGGTAGTGTTTTTGAATTTCTGGGCCCATGAAGAATTTGAACTCGGCATCGCCGCGTTTGATCCTCCATCCTGGCAGCAATTGTGCGAGCCACTCGGCGCCGATGATACGTTCGCCGCCGAGACTGTTTGCGTCATAGCGATAGAGCCCGCCGGAGAACATCGCTTTCAGAAGCAGTCCGTCCTGGTCGAGGCCGCCCGGCGCAAGCTGGAACCCTCCATAGGCAAAGGCGCCGTTGCGGCAGATGTCCGGCCGGAAAAGAGGAGGACACGCGCGTCGTCCTCTTCGTTGGCGCGCGCGGGACCAATCGGCATAACGACACAACAAAATACGAAGGTCGCGGCGGCAACGGCCGCCACGCAAACCCGCCTCCAGCAACTCATTACGGACGCCGAGCCCCGAATTGTTACAAAACAACTTGCAATCAGAAGGTAGAATATTGAACGTTTGCAACCATCAGTCGAATGGATGAGGGTCGTTAGGACAAAGCTCTATCAATGGGTTATATGCATGCTGACGACTCATCCGCGCCGGATGGAAATTCGATGAGCGCCACTTCCCAAGCCAGCCATAATGACGACGAGGCAGCGCGCCGACGATCGATCGCCTTCCTGAATTGGGCGCATGCGATCGATCATTTCGTATTGCTGATTTATCCGACCATCGTGATCGGGCTCGAGGTCGTCTATCAGCGCTCATACAGCGAGCTGATCGCACTCTCGAGCACGGCCTTCGTCGCCTTCGGCGTGTTCTCGCTCCCGGCCGGTTGGCTCGCCGATCGCTGGAGCCGCCGCAACATGATGGCAGCCTTCTATATTGGCTGTGGACTGTCGTTGGCCGGCGCAGGCCTTGCTCCGAATCTCACGATTCTGGCGATCGCGATGTTCGCGCTCGGCATGTTTGCATCGATCTACCACCCGGTCGGCATGGCGATGCTGATCGAAGCCTCCAATGCGCGCGGGCGCACGCTGGCCTTCAATGGCGTGTGCGGCAATCTCGGCGTGTCGCTTGCCGCCGGCATCAGCGCAGCGCTCGCCACCTGGTTTGGCTGGCGTGCCGCATTCTATGCGCCGGCCGTGCTGCTTGTTGCGACCGGCATGCTTTATCTCTGGCTTACGCCGGACGATCGCCACCACGCCAAGAGGCGCCAATCTGCGCCGGCGGTTCCGTTGACGCCGCGGCTTGCGGTGATGCTATTTGGCCTGTTTATCGTGATCGCGCTAAGCGCGGGGCTGACTTTCAACGTGCTCACCATTGCGCTGCCGAAAATCATCGACGAGCGGCTTTCCAAAGATCTGCCGCTCGTCCTTGTCGGAAGCATTGCAACTGCGGTGCTGGTTTGCGGGGCACTGGCGCAATTGACCGTCGGGCGGGTGGTCGAATGGGTTCCACCGCACGTGATATTTGCGATCGTCACCGGCATCGGCTTTTTGGGTAACCTGTGGGCCGCCTATGCCGGTGGCACTGCGCTTCTGATTGCACTCGCGATTGCGGTTGCGGCAATCTATGGACAGGTCACCGTCAACGACATGATCATGGCCCGCTATACCGCCGATGCCTGGCGCGGGCGCGTCTACGCAGTCCGGTATTTCCTTTTGTTCATCAGCGCGGGCGCCGCCGTCGGCCTGATCTCGCTGCTGCATGAAACGGGCGGCTTTACACTTGTCCTCGGCGTCAACGCCGTTATCGCGCTGCTGCTTTTCATCACGACGCTGGCTCTGGTTGCGATGATCATCAGCGTCGAAGGCAAGCAGCGCAGCGCGCAGCCCGCCGAATAGTTCAGAACAGCGGCGGAATGAGATCGGTGACCTTCACCGGCAGCCGCTTTTTGACGTTGGCGACGATGCGGCTGCGGTGGCAGGTTTTTGGATCGCGGCAATAGCAGAGCAGGGCAACGCGCTTGCCCGATTTGATCAAGGCGATCAGTTCGCGCAATTCACCTTGTGCATCCGCAGTCTTGATATGCTTGTCGTAGATGCGCCACAGCGCATCCGTATCGCCGCCGCGCGCGGCTGCCCGTCCTTCCGCCGGTGTACCGAGCTTCTGCAGATGAATATAGCCGATGCCAGTCTCGTCGAGCGCTGCTGCCAGCTGACGCTTGGAAAAGCCCGGCCGGCGTGAGGCGGCAACGGCACGCGTGTCGACCACCAATTCGATTTTCGCGCGATTGAGTTCGTCGAGTACGACGGCGGGCTTGACCTGCTCGTAGCCGACCGTAAACAAGGGCGCGATTTTTGCAGATTTCTTTTTCGGCTTGGCTTTCATTTAAGTCTTTCGATCAGAGCCATCGCGGCGGCAGGCGCACGCAATTTCGCCTCGTGGATGAAATATATAAAAGTATCACGTGGGTGCTTCGGCGGGTGTTTGCTGTCGACGCGTGGCAGATCCTTCGGCTCACCGCCTTTTGCCCAAGCTTTCGCACGGTCGGCCCAGGCATCGAGTGCTTTTGGCGGATAGCCGGCTTTCAATTTCTCGTCACCCTTTTGCAGCCGCGCGTAGACGAAATCGGCGGTGACGTCGGCGATCTCAGTGTAGGTGCCATGCTCGGCATAGACGATGGCGACACCGAACTTGCGCGCCAGTGCGATGAAGGCCGGATTTTTGAAGCTGTCATTGCGGACCTCGACCACATGGCGCAGCTTGTGGCCGTCGAAAGTTTCCGGCAGCAGCTCAAGGAAACCGCCGAAATCCTTGTCGTCGAATTTCTTGTAGGGCGCGAACTGCCAGAGCAGGGGGCCGAGTCGGGTACCGAGTTCGGTGACGCCGGACTCGAGAAAGCGATTGATGGACTCGCCCGCCTCCTTCAGCACCCGCCGGTTCACCGCATAGCGCGGGCCCTTCAAGGAAAAAATAAAGTCAGCCGGGACTTCCGACGCCCATTTGCGAAAGGTCAACGGTGTCTGGGTGCGGTAGAAGGTGCCGTTGACCTCGATCGAGGTCAGGCGTTCGGCGGCATAGGACAGTTCGCGGGCATGCGGCAGGCCTTTGGGATAGAAAACGCCGCGCCAAGGCTCGTAGGTCCAGCCTCCAATTCCAACGTAAATTCGGTCCGCTGCCTTTGTCATGCTGTTGTCATGTCGGAGGTGTACGGTATTTCGCAAGTGGCGATGGAAGTTACTGTACATCGCCATGGCGGCCACTGCGACGAGGCGACGCCGGATGAACGCGCGCCTCTCCGTGTGTGGTCGTTTCTTTTTTTGCGCCGTGTTGAAAAAAGCAAAAGGCCCGGGATTTCTCCCGGGCTTCTGCGTTTCTTGAGCTAAGCGGAGGGCTTAGAAGTCCATGCCGCCCATGCCGCCGCCGCCCGGCATTGCCGGGGCCGCGTTCTGCTTCTTCGGCACTTCGGCGACCATAGCCTCGGTGGTGATCAGGAGGCCGGCGACGGATGCCGCATTCTGGATCGCCGCACGCACAACCTTGGTCGGGTCAATGATGCCCTTGGTCATGAGGTTGCCGTACTCGCCATTCTGCGCATCGTAGCCGTAGGAGTACTGATCCTTTTCCAGCAGCTTGCCGACCACGACCGAGCCGTCAGCGCCGGCATTGGTCGCGATCTGGCGGGCTGGTGCCTGGATCGCCTTGCGCACGATGTCGATGCCGTGCCTCTGGTCCTCGTTATCGACCTTGAGGCGCTTGAGAGCCTCGACCGAGCGCAGCAGGGCGACACCGCCGCCCGGCAGGATGCCTTCCTCGACCGCGGCGCGAGTTGCATGCATCGCGTCATCG
>DATGDN010000059.1:0-2947 GCA_035310865.1 Pseudolabrys sp.
GTATCGATGCCGGTCGAACGCGCGGCTTCCTCATCCTCGCGGATCGCCAGCCAGAAATAGCCAACGCGGCTTTGCAGCAGCAGGCGCGATGCAATGAATGCCAGCGCGATAGCGGCCAGCAGCACATAGTAGAACATCACAGGATGCCCGCGCAGATGCCAGAGATCGTTGTGGGAATACTGCGCGACTGGCAGAAACAGTCCGGCTGAGCCGCGCGTCCAGCTCAAGTGATCGAATCCGACGCGCGCGAACTCGGCAACCGCAATGGTCAGGATCGCAAAATAAACGCCCGCAATGCGGAAACGGAACGCAAGAAATCCGACAAAGGCGCCGGCCAACGCTGCAATCGGGATTGCGGCCAAAAGGCCCAGCCACGGACTTATGCCGAAATGAACGTAGAGTGCTGCCGCCGTATAGGCCCCAAGGCCAACATAGAGGGCATGACCGAGCGAAAGCTGCCCGGCAAAGCCCATCATGATATTCCATGCAAGCCCCGCGTAGCCGAAGTAAAGGATCAGGATCAGGACGGTCAGCAGGTAGTCGCCGACGAACACGGGCAGCATAAGAAAAATGAACAACAGCGCGAAAAGCAGCACCAATGCGCGGCGCGGAACTCCAGCCATCAGACGCGCAATCATACCGTCCTCTTGCCCATGATGCCTTGCGGCCGGAACAGGAGCATCACGACCAGGATTGCAAAGGCGAACATGGACTTTGCGGAGGGCGTAAACAGCAAGCCAGCAAGTGCCTCGGTCAAACCAACCAGCATCCCGCCAAGCAATGCGCCCGGCATCGAACCCATGCCGCCCGTGATGACAATGATGAAGGCCAGCAGCGTATAGGACGGACCCACCCCTGGCGTGACATCGAAGAGCAGCAGCAACATGCAGCCTGCGGCACCCACGCAGGCGCAACCTAGTCCAAACGTCAGCGCATACAGGTGGCGAACATCGAGCCCGACCACGAGCGCACCGGTATGATTGTCGGCGCAAGCACGGATTGCCGTCCCGATCGCTGTGTACCGGAAAAAGGCGAACAGGGTGGCCGCCACGACAATTGCCGCACCGGCAGCGTAGACCTTTGTGGCGTCCACGATCAGCGGCCCGATCTGGAAGCTATCAAAGGCGTATGCCACCTGGACGTTCTGCGCGTCCGGTCCGAACGCGATCAGCAGTACATTGACAATGATGATAGCGATTGCGATCAGCAGCAGGAACTGACTGTGCTCGGGCCGGGTAATGAAACTGTTGATTACGCTCGCTTGCAGGAGATAGCCAAACGCGAACATCACGGCCGCGATCGGCACCAACATCACGAGCGGGTCCAGCCGAAACGCGGCGAACAGCGTGACGGCGGCATACATCGCCATGGTCATCATCTCGCCGTGCGCGAAATTGACGACCCGCACCACGCCGAAAATTACCGACAGGCCAAGCGCCATCAGGCCGTAGACCAGCCCGGTCAGGATTCCGCCGACCGCAACGTTGAGAAAAATGTCAAACTGCACAGGATGATCCGGTGAACGACGCCCCGGCCACGTCGATGCAGCCGGGGCAAGCCGAAAACGAA
Source organism: Pseudolabrys sp. (assembly GCA_035310865.1). Classification (GTDB taxonomy): domain Bacteria; phylum Pseudomonadota; class Alphaproteobacteria; order Rhizobiales; family Xanthobacteraceae; genus Pseudolabrys. Next base: position 1,570 of record DATGDN010000059.1, read on the forward strand.
GGCCGACTAGCCGCGTTTGTCGTAAGGCTTCATCGGAAGTTCGGGCTTGGCATTCGCCGCCGCCTTGGGAGCCAAAGTGACCAGCTTGCCTCCGCGATTCTGAATCGCGGAGTTTTTCAGCTTGTCGTTCTGCCCCTTGGAATCGAACTGAATGCCGGGACCGGGACTGACATTGTTGGTGATGTTGGTCTTGCGAATGGCATCGGCAAGCGCCGTCGGATTGGTTGAGCCCGCACGTTTGAAGGCGTCGGATGCGATCAGCAGGGCCTCGAACGTATAAACGTGGTTGGTGTTGAGATTGACACCTGGGCTGGCCTTGGCAAGCGCAGCCTCAAGTTTCTTGCTCAACGGCTTGTTTGGATCGTACCAGGGCACGAAGCTCACCGGCCCGTCAGAAAGCTTGCCGAGCGTCTTGAGATACTGGTCTTCGTACCAGCCCGGTCCCATGCTCAGAATGGCGTTGGGTGACCAACGCTGTTTCACCAGTTCGCGGGTGAGCAGGATCGCATCATTGAGACGGCTGACCAGCAGCAAGGCATCGGCGCCTGTTGCTTTCGCTTTGGATATTTCGACCGAAAGGTCGCGCGCGGTCGGATCGTAGGCAATCGTCTCCACGATTTTGTACGGCATATTGAACTTCGGCATCACGGCGCCGATGCCACCCGCCATCGCAGTACCGAACGTGTCATTGACATGCAGGAACACAGCCGACTTCGGCGTGTAGCCGCTGCTCTCAAACAGTTCCTTCTGGTTGATGAAGGCGTCACCCAGAATCATCGGGGCAGTTGGAAAATTCCGAAACACGAACTTGTAACCCTGCTCCGTAATCGGAGGCGCAGCCGCAATATTGATCACATAGGGAATTCCCTTCTGCTCGGCGACCTGCGCGATAGCCGTGCTCTGGCCTGAATCGAAGGCGCCGACGAGCAACTGCGCACCGTCACTGATCAACTTTTCGGCGCGCGAGCGCGCGACCTCGACCTTGGTCTCAGTGTCGGCGTTGATGATTTCGAGCGTCGGCATTCCGAGCTCTTTCAATATGCCGTTGGCGATATCGACGCCGCGTTGGCAATCTTGCCCGATGCCGGCCTGGACGCCGGAGCGAGGCAGCAGCACGCCAACTTTTAAAGCAGCGCCTTGTGCGCGAACGATGTTGAATGGCGCGGCTCCCGCAACGATGCCGGCAGCCGCGAGCCCGGCATTGAGCCTTCGGCGCGTCATGCGCGCCGCTTTTGACTGTGAAATTTGTTTCATCGGATGTCCTCCCTTTGCCTAGCACACGGCCTTTGTTCCGGATGATGCCGGATTTTTTCCAATCTTCACAAGGTCGAAAAATCACCACCGCAGCAGATGTTGCACTCCGGCTGGTCGCCCATTC
>DATGDN010000060.1:0-2156 GCA_035310865.1 Pseudolabrys sp.
TTTTTTCCTGACGCTCTGGGCGTCCTGGCAGCTCGCTATTCGGGTCGGCTGATCTGAGTTCCCACTCACGCGCTTGTTAAAGGAACCGCAGCCACGGCCCGCGGGTTTCCTTCATTCGAGACGAGAAAATCACGTCCCGAATGCAAGGAGGATGTCATGACAGATCCGCGCTTTACCGATCCACGGTACAACGATCCGCGGCTGAGCGATCCGGTGTTGCGCCATGACGAGAGCGCCGGCGGAATGTGGGGCTGGATTGCCGGCGTAGCAGTTCTGCTGCTCATCGGCTTTCTGATCATTGCCGGGTGGAACAACAACAGCAATACCGCAAGCAGCGGTTCCTCGACGACAACGACGACCAGCAGCACGCCCCCGCGTAGCGCGCCGAGCACCACAGGCTCCGGAACGACTTCACCGCGGCCGGCGACACCCGCCCCATCGCAGGGCAGCGCACAATAATTTGCGCCAATCGTTTTGCAGCACGACCGCTCCGGCGCTTGCACGCGCCGGAGCCGTCGCTGGTTGGAGTGATCGAACATGAGTTCCTTCGAGAAGGAGACCGTCCGAAATCTGCCCCTGGTAACCGCTCCGCGACCGGACAAGAAACGCGCTGCCGGCTGGCAAATCGCCATCACCGCGATCGGCGCTGTTGCAATCGTTATGATCTTCCTTTGGGGCATCAACAACCAGCGCGATGAAACGGCGCGTCAGAAAACCGCCGCCACAATGGCGACGCCGGCCGCGCCACAAAACGCGAATCCGCAGCAAGGCCAGCATCAGCAGCAAGCGCCTGAGACGACCGGCCAAAGCGCCAACGATAAAGGTGATACGCCGCAGAACGGCCAGCGCGACCAGAATGCAGATCGGCAACCTACCGACAGCAACGGCGAGCCGGCACACCCACGCGAGCGGTAGCTAGCCTAAAATTGAAGAAATCCCGAAGCCGATGGTGGCGCTGATAACGGCTTCGATCGCCTGAAACTGGATCCCACTCAATTCATGACTGACGTAAGGAAAAAGTGCCCGCCCCAGCGGCAGCATAATGGCAGCGACCAGCGCAACGCATAGCAATCTGGTGAGCATGGCCTTGTCGAGCATGGTGTCCTCCCCCCGTTTTTTATTGTGTCACGAGGAAAGGCCTTCGGGCAATCTCAGGTCTTTAGAGCGTCATCGATCGGAATGCGATAGCCATTGGCCAGCCGGTTGGTCTCGTTCGCCATCCCGACGACCGCCATCAGCTCGCCGAACATGGCTTCGCTCATCCCGGCCTTGCGGGCCGCCGCCGTGTGGGTGGCGATGCAATAGGAACAGCCATTGGTGACCGATACCGCCACATAGATCATTTCCTTGACCAGCGGATCGAGCGCGCCGGGTGCCATCACCTCCTTCACGCTGTCCCAGGTGCGCTTGAGTGTCTTCGGATCGCGCGCGAGATATTTCCAGAAATTGTTCACGTCCGGCACGTTGCGGGCCTTCTTGATGTTGTCATAGACAGCGCGTACCTGCGGCGAAGCATCGGCATATTCGATTGGCGGGGGTGTCGGCATGAAAACTCCTTCAACACTGCTCCTTCGACATTGTCATTGCCGGCCTTGACCCGGCAATCCATGATGAGCTGCACCACGTAAGGCTATCATAAGCCGAAACTCACCACGGATGCCCGGGTCAAGCCCGGGCATGACGCCGAGTAAGTTGCACGGCAGGAGAAAACGCATGCCCAAGACCCCTGACTATTTCGCGGGAAAAACCATTATCATCACGGGCGCGGGAAGCGGTATCGGACGAGCGACCGCGCTCATTTTTGCGCGTGAAAAAGCAAACATTGTCTGCGCAGATATCGATGAGGATGGCGTCAAGGAAACCGCCAACAAGGTCAACGGCATCGGCAGTCAGGCGCTCGCGCTCACCATCGACGTCACCAAACGTGGGGCCGTGAAGGATATGGTCCAGCTCGCCATCGACGGCTTCGGCAGCGTTCAATTCCTGTTCAATTCGGCCGGCGCTGCCATCAGGCGCGCGAAATTTCTCGAGATCGACGACGACCTGTTCGACAAGACCTTCGACCTCAACGTCAAAGGCACGCTCTACCCCATGCAGGAGGTGCTGCCGCACATGCTCGCCAACAAGTTCGGCGTGATCGTCAACATGGGCAGCAT
>DATGDN010000061.1:0-4903 GCA_035310865.1 Pseudolabrys sp.
CTGTCCTTGATCTGAGTGTGTGGACGGTCGGAGCCGCGTGCCGTTTCCGTGTGCCAGCGGCCTGTTTCGTCTTCATATTCGATTGTCTCGGTATGGCCGGGAACGGTCTGTTCCGCGGCAGCCCGTTGCGCCGCGGCGAGCGCGTCTGAATGGGTTGGAAAAGGCTCCGAAAACACGCCGTCGACTTTATAGGCCCAGCCGCCGTCGTGCTCGACGATTTCGTAGGTGACTTCAGCCATAGGCAACCCCCTGCGACACGAAAGGTGTCCCGATAACGTAGCGCCATCCCGGTTAGTTGCGCCAGTCACAAAGGCAGCCGATGCCGCAAAAAATACCGCCGGCTCAGGACGGGCCAGAGAGTCGTTAAAAATCGAATTCGAGGCAGAATCGGCGCTTGAACGCAGCCCGATCACGCGGCAGCGCTGCCCTCAGAGTGGCGCGCGCCGAATAGTTGCCCTTCATCGGTGTCCGGACGAGACTAGACTTCGGGCGTCTGAAGACCTGAAAGAGTCGAGTCGATACAAGGAGACGGTATATGGCGTTCACGATCACGAGCAACAGCTTCAAGGACGGCGATTACCTGCCGAAGGAATTTATTTTGTCTGCGGATTTCGGCTTTGGCTGTGCCGGCGGCAACAGGTCGCCGCATCTCAAATGGTCGGGCGCGCCCCCAGGCACGAAAAGCTTCGCCATCACATGTTACGACCCTGACGCGCCGACCGGCTCGGGTTTCTGGCACTGGCTGGTCGTGAACATTCCGCCGAACGTGACCGAACTTGAAGCCGGCGCCGGAAGTGCCGGCGGCAAGTTGCCGTCAGGCGCGCTGCAGACACGGACCGACTTCGGCGCGTCCGGCTATGGCGGGCCGTGCCCGCCCGAAGGAGATCACCCGCACCGCTATCTGTTTACGGTGTTCGCGGTGAAGGCCGACCGGCTCGACGTGAAGGCCGACACCTCGGCCGCCGTCGTCGGCTTCAATCTGCATTTCAACACGCTGGCCAAGGCGGAGATCATGGGGCTGTTCAAGCGGTGAGGGCGCAGCATCGTCGCGGCGGGATGAAATTGACTTATAGGGGAGTCCACTGTCACACCCTCCAATTAGAGGATGGTCAACCGGCACTCGGCGCGGCGTGATCGAACAGCTTGCGGAAGCCGAAAGCTGCGAACGCGGCCGTGCACAGCCAGATGATGATCGCGCCGGTGCCGAAGGCGATCCGCCCGATCGCCGCATTCGTTGCCGCATCGCCGAATGCAATATTTCGATCACCGCCGGCGCGTCGATACCGCCTGCGGCGCGCGCGATACAACACGCACTCTCGTCTGTTATAAGGGGTTCATGGCCAAGAACCCGCCTGACACCCGCAGCGCAGCCGAGAAAGCCTTCAAGGCGGCGACCACCAGACCGGCAGATCTGCCGCTGAAGGCGCCATCGATTCCGAGCGCGAAGGAGATGGTTTCGCTGCGCATCGACCGCGACGTGCTCGACTTTTTCCAGGAAGACGGCCCCGGCTGGCAGGACCGCATCAACGCGGCACTGCGCAAGGCGGCGGGAAAGTAGCGCGGCGCGATGAAGCGCGTTGCCGTCCTCGCGATGGCGATGCTGGCGACTGTAGCGTTCGCCGCCGAAAAGAAAACCTACCGCTAGGCCTGCAAGGGCGGACAGTTCACAGTCACGGCGGCCGTCGACAGCTCCGGGCGGTGGAGCAGGGCCGAGCCTGTCATTCTCCAGATCGACACGGAGCCGCCGCAGTTCCTCGTTGCCGATCCCCGTGGCGCCGACGCCGACAGATCCAAGAACAAGGACCACGAATTCTATGCGCTGAAAAACTTTGTCCGCTTGACCAGGATGAGCCACGGCGTCGTGGTCAAAACCCACAAGGCATGCCGGGTTGAATGACCCCGGAGCCGCTGGCGCCACGTTCAGTTGAGGGACCAGATAGCACCATTGAGCAGCGTGGCGAAGGCGACCCAGGCCGCATAGGGCGTAAACAGCAGTGCGGCGGTGCGGTCGCGCGGCCAGCGCATGACGATGAAGGCGAGGATTGTTGCCAACAACACGGCCACGATCACCAGCGCGGCGCCGATCTGGTGAGCGCCGAAAAACACCGGCGACCAGGCAAAATTGAGCGCGAGCTGGACGAACCACACCGCCATCGCGGAGCCATATGGCTCGCGCTGCCAGGTGCTCCAGCCGGCGATCGCGATGAGAATATAGAGCAGCGTCCAGACCGGCGCGAAGATCCAGCCCGGCGGATTGAACGGCGGCTTGGTGAGCCCGGCGTACCATTCGCCCGGCAGAGTCATCAGGCCAATGAGCATGCCGCCGCCGAGCACGATGGCGATGAAAACAGCGAGAGTAAAATATCGCTGCAAGATCACGTCACCAAATTTGCATCGCGCGCCAGCACCCATTTGCCGTCCGGCACCTTGCGCAGAATCGTCAGCGTGTAACCGGAACGGCGCACCGGCGCGCCGCCGGGCGGCGTGATGGTGATCTCGATGAAATTGCGCAGGTAGGCCCAGTCGCCGAGCACCTTGAGTTCGCGGATATCGGCTGTGCCGTCCAGCCGCACCCCGTCCATGCTGCGCGAATTGGCGGCGAAGGTCTGCTTCCCGAACGGCTCGCGGCCGGGGACCATGAAGATGACATCGTCGGACATCAGCTTGAGCACGGCCGCGGTGTCGCCGGCGCGGCTCGCCGCCATCCAGGTGTCGACCAGCTCGCGGATAGCGCGTTCGTCGGGGGACATTGGGGCCTCGTAGTGTAGGTGGCCGATGGATACGTTTCAGGCCGCGCCTGGTTCCGGCTCGGGGCCCCATCCTGAAGGAGTCCGGGCATGGGGTGTCCTTTCCGCCGTCGATCATAGACATCCGCGCGTCGATCACAATGAACTGATGTCCAGTACGGCGGAAATTTCTCTAATGTGTTGGATAAAGGCGCAGCCACACGGAGCGCTTCGATGCAACGAAAAAAAGCATCCGACTTCCCGCAGGAGCTTTTGAACCTGTTCGACCTCTACGTGCACGGTGAAATTCATCGGCGCGACTTTCTCGACGGTGCGCAAAAATTTGCCGTCGGCGGCGTGACGGTGGCGGCGCTGCTCGAGATGCTCCGGCCGAACTATGCCTGGGCGATCCAGGTCCCGGAAAACGACAGCCGCATCAAGGCAGAGTCTGCGACCGTGCAATCGCCCAAGGGCAACGGGACCATCAGCGGTTATCTGGTGCGGCCGGCGGCCACGAGCGGAAAACTGCCGGCGGTCCTGGTCATTCACGAGAACCGCGGCCTCAATCCGTATATCAAGGATGTGGCGCGAAGGTCGGCAATCGCGAACTTTATTGCATTCGCTCCCGATGGGCTGACCTCGGTCGGGGGATACCCCGGAGATGAAGAGAAAGCTGCAAAACTTTTCTCCGGGCTCGATCGCGGCAAGGTGACCGAGGATTTTTTCGCCGCGGCCGAATGGCTGAAATCCCGCCCGGAGTCCACGGGCAAGGTCGGCGCCGTCGGCTTCTGCTTCGGCGGCGGTGTCGTCAACATACTGGCTGTGCGGATGGGCAACGATCTTGCCGCGGCGGTGCCATTCTATGGAAACCAGCCCAATGCCGCCGATACGGCCAGGATCAAGGCGCCGGTGCTTGCGCATTACGGTGAGTTCGATAACCGGATCACGTCAGGCTGGCCGGCCTTCGACAAGGAACTCACCGCCGCGCACGTCACGCATCAGGGCTATGTCTATGCCGGCACCAATCACGGCTTCCACAACGACACGACGCCCCGCTACGACGAGGCCGCGGCCAAGCTTGCCTGGCAGCGTACGGTGGATTGGTTCAACAAATATCTGCGCTAGCTTCGGGCGCTCTTTGGTCTCTTCCGAGAGCGGACGGGGCGGGCGGTAGCTTGCACCGACGTGTTCAGTGCCACGGCGGCGCGAATGAGCGCCTTCAACGCCTTTTCATTTATCTTGTCGCCCTCGCGGATATCAATGGCGCGCCGGGCGTTGCCTTCGAGGCTGGCGTTGAAGAGGCGTGCGGGGTCCTTGAGCGAGGCGCCCTTGGCGAAGGTCAGCTTTACGACGCCCTTGTAGGTTTCGCCGGTGCAGATGGTGCCGGCGTGCTCCCACACCGGAACGCCCATAGGGTTCGACGGCTTTCTCCATTTCACCTCCTCGACCACGTCGGGGTCGGCCGTCTTGATGACACGACGGACACGGGCAAGCGTCTCGCCCCGCCAATCGCCGAGTTGCTTGATTCTGGCATCGATGAGGCGAGAGGGGGAACCCCCGTCTTTTTCGCCCTTCGAGGCTTTGTTCTTCACGGCGGCTGAGACCATCGCGTCCACTCCAAGTTATTAGTCCTCGATATGACGAATGGCCGTAGAAGTCAGCTACCGGCCTGCTGGCGACAAGCCTCAATTTTTTTCGGCTCGGATGTCACACTGGCGGCTTCTGGCTCGTCATGATGTTGGTGCCCCACCAGAAGGAACCGAACCATGAACGCCAACGAACTGTTTGCCGCGGCCCCGGAACTCATGAAGAAGTGGGCCGCCGCATCGCTCGCCGTCGCTTCGAGCCTGGAACCGGCCCTCGTCCGGCTCGTGGAAATCCGTGCGTCCCAGATCAACGGCTGCGCCAACTGCATCAATATGCACACGCAGGAAGCACGGGCGAAGGGCGAAACTGAGCAGCGCATCTACCTGCTGTCGGCCTGGCGCGAGGCGCCTTGCTATACCGCCCGCGAACGCGCCGCGCTCGGCTGGACCGAAACGTTGACGCGCCTCTCCGAAGGACATGCGCTCGAGAGCGCCCGCGAAGTGTTGGAGGCCCAGTTCACCAGGGAGGAGCAGGTCAAGCTCACCTTGATGATCAACGTCATCAATGGGTGGAACCGCATCGCGGTCGGG
>DATGDN010000062.1:0-14636 GCA_035310865.1 Pseudolabrys sp.
CGCTGCACGCGCAAGCCAAGCATGAAGATGCTGGCGGTGTAGTCGGCGCCCGCCGTATTTGACTGCAGCCAGTCGGGGCGGAATTCGCCTTTTATCTGGACCGTGCGATTGAGCTTATAGGTGAGGCCGGCGCCGGCCGAGTAACGATTATCGACGCGGTTATTGCCCACGTAGTCATCAACGCCAAAGCCGATCTTGAGGCTGCCGATCAGCAACGCCTGAAGGCCGCGTGACGGGCCACCGATGAATTCGATCGCGGGGAAAAGGTCGAACGCGCCGGCACGGATGCCCAACGGCGCATAAGGATCTTCCGGTTCGGTGTGCGCCTTGCGCTTTTTCGGAGCCGTGCGGATTGGTCCGAGTTCCACAGGCGGTGTTCCCGGCGTACCGGCAGGGACGCTGCCGGTCACGTCGGCGGACTTGTCATAAGGCGAGATCGCCGTCGCAACGGGAATGCCCGGCGCAATCATCTGTGCGTCCGTCGACTTCTTAGCTTTGCCTTTCGTTCGGGTCTTGCGGGTATTTGTTGAATCGAAACCAGTTGCACCCGCTCCGGAGCCCGCAGCAGAGAACGTCCCCCGTCTCCGCGAGACTGGCCAGCGCGGCCCGATCGTATTTCTGAAATCGTGGCGAACTGCGTGGGGCTTGCAGCTTTGGCGCGAACGCATCGGTAAATGCGCCCGACATTTGCGCGCGCGCGTTGGTACAATTCAAAAGCGCGCAGCAGGTGATCAATATACCGATGCCGCAAGGCGTCACCGGACGGGTCAAGCGATGCGGCGCCACCTGGGAAAAGTCTCCTCGTCCAAGCCCCGCCAAAGCCCGCGAAGTCCGCCGAGGGCGCGCAATAGGAATGCGCACCCGCCGGACTGCGGACATGGTTAACGGACGTTAAATTCTTATGGTTAACAGGCGGTTGACCCCCGCCCCGGCGGGATTTCTATCGCGCTAAACCCAGCCTTTGAGCTCGCGCGTTACAACGTCGCGGATCACCGCCATGCCACCGGCAGTGTCGTTGAGGCAAGGGATGGCCGCAAAGTTCTGTCCCCCCGCCTCCCGGAAGATGTCCGCGTTTTCCATCGCGATCTCTTCCAGCGTTTCGAGGCAATCGGCAGAAAAGCCCGGCGTGATAACGGCGAGATTTTTGACGCCGCGCTCAGCCAGCGATTTCACGGTCGCGTCGGTGTACGGCTTGATCCACTCGGCGGTGCCGAAGCGGGATTGAAACGTCATGATCAGGCGTTCCCCACCGAGCTTCAGTTTCTTGCGCAGAAGCGTGGTCGTCTCACCGCAATGCTTGAGATAAGGATCGCCCTTGGCGACGTAGTCTTCCGGCATGCCGTGGTAGGAGGCAATGATCACCTCCGGCTTGAAGGTGAGCTTGGCCAGAGCCGCGTTGAGCGAAGCTGCGAGGGCGTCGATATAGACAGGCTCGGCGTAGTATGGCGCAGCGACACGCAATGTCGGCTGGAAGCGCATGCGGCTCAGTGCGCGGAAGACCTCGTCGCATACAGTGGCCGTGGTCGCCGCCGCGTACTGCGGGTAGAGCGGGACAACGAGAATTTTTTCACAGTCCTGCGCCGCGAGTGCTTCGAGCCGCGATCGGATCGATGGATTTCCGTAGCGCATGGCCCAGTCGACGCGGATGCGCTTGTCGATCTTGTCGAATACCTCATCTAGTTTGTCGGACTGCGATCGCGTGATCGTTTTCAACGGCGATTCGTCGCGCTCCTTGTTCCAGATCTTGTCGTAGTCGCGCCCTTTGCGGCCCGGCCGTACCGACAGGATGATGAGGTTGAGCACCAGCCACCACTTGAGGCGGTTCTCCTCGATCACTCGCCGATCCGAAAGAAATTCCTTGAGATAGCGGCGCATCGACCAGTAGTCGGTCGCATCCGGCGTGCCGAGGTTGACCAGCAGCACGCCGATGCGGCCGCCGGCCGCCGGACTCACTGCAGGGCTCATGGCTTGCGCTCGTCGGCGATCAGCTTGCCGTCGTTTGGCAGCGTACCGGGCGCCATCAGTTTGACGGCGCCCTTCAGCTTGGTGATCGACTGCAAGGTTGCAGCGATTGCGGATTCAAGAGCGGTATCGTGCGATGCGCATTCGGCCAGCAATGTCATCGTGTCTTGCTCCGCCTGCCGATCGACGACGAGGCGCAGGCGCTTGAGCTCGGGATGTCGCGCGGCGATCTCTGCAATCTGTTTCGGGTGGACAAACATTCCCTTCACTTTCGCGGTCTGGTCGGCGCGGCCCATCCATCCCTTGATGCGGGCATTGGTCCGGCCACACGGCGACATGCCCTGCATCAGCGCCGAAAGATCGCCGGTGGCGAGCCGGATCATGGGATAGTCGCGATTGAACGAGGTCACCACAACCTCTCCGACCTCGCCCTCCGGAACCGGGTCGCCGGTGCCCGGCCGCACGATTTCGACGATCACCGTCTCGTTCACGATCATTCCTTCGTGCGCTTCGCTCTCGTAGGCGATGACGCCAAGTTCGGCTGTCGCGTAGCACTGAAGGACCGCAACGCCGCGCCGGCCAAGCTCGTCGCGCAAAGACGCCGGCAGCGCAGCGCCCGAAACAAGGCCGCGCTTGATCGAGGAGGCGTCCCGGCCCGTTTTCTCTGCGGTATCGAGTATGATCTTCAGAAAATCCGGCGTGCCGACATAACCGGCCGGCTTGTAATGCGCGATTGCCTCAAGCTGCTGCTCGGTATTGCCCACACCGCCAGGAATGACCGCGCAGCCGAGCGCGTGGGCGCCGGATTCCATGATAAAGCCGCCGGGCGTGAGGTGATACGCGAAGGAATTGTGAACAACATCTCCCTTGCGAAAACCGGCGGCATAGAGCGCCCGCGCCGCACCCCACCAGTCGCTGCCCTCGCCTTCCGGTTCGAAGATCGGTCCTGGCGACATCAGCAGACGTTTCGCCCCGGCAACGGGCGTGACGTTGAGGCCACCGAAAGGCGGGCACTCTTTCTGTAGTGCCGTGAAGTCCGCCTTGCGGAGAACCGGCAGTTTCGCCAATGCTGCACGCGATGTATTGGCTTTTGCGTCAATGCCCTGCAGCTGCTTCGCCCATCCCGGCGCATCCATGGCACGCGCAACGATCTCCGGCATTTGCGCGAATTGATCGCGCTCGCGCGCGGCTGGATCGCGGGTTTCCAGAGAATCGTAGTGGCCGGTCATAGCCTAGGCCAGCCACCTCTTGCGCCGGCGATAATGCTTGCCCTCGCGGAATGACTTGCGCCGGCCCTCGGAAATACCGAGGTAGAATTCCTTGACGTCTTCGTTCTCGGCGAGAGTTTTCGCCTCACCATCCATGACCACCCGGCCATTTTCGAGGATGTAACCGTAGCGCGCGAAGCGCAGGGCCATGTGGGTGTTCTGCTCCGCAAGCAGAAACGAGACACCTTCATTTTCGTTCAGATTCTTCACGATCACGAAAATTTCCTCAACGATCTGCGGCGCAAGGCCCATCGACGGTTCGTCGAGCAGGATCATCTTAGGCCGCGACATCAGCGCACGGCCGATGGCGCACATCTGCTGTTCGCCCCCGGACGTGTAGCCTGCAAGCGAACCCTTGCGCTCGCCGAGCTTGGGGAAATAGCTATAGACCAGTTCGAGATCACGCTTGATTGCGGCCTTGCCGTCGCGCCGTGTGAAGGCGCCGGTCAACAGGTTTTCCTCGATGGTCAGATGGCCGAAGCAATGGCGGCCTTCCATGACCTGGATGCAGCCGCGCCGCACAAGCTCGTTTGGCGACAGATCCTGGACCTCGGCCTCCTCGAATATAATCGAGCCCTTGGTCACGTCACCGCGCTCGGCATGAAGCAGATTGGAGATCGCCTTGAGCGTGGTGGTCTTGCCGGCGCCATTGGCGCCGAGCAGCGCCACGATGCCTCCCCTTGGCACCTCCAGCGACACGCCCTTGAGCACCAATATGACGTGATCGTAGATCACCTCGATATTGTTGACCGAGAGGATGCGTTCTTTCTTCGCAGCGGGCGCCGGATCTGTTCGCTCAACCGCCGACATCAACCATCACTCCGAATGGGGAACCTCTCCCCGCGTACGGGGAGAGGTCTTTCATTTTAGCGTCACCTGCTTACGACGACTTATCGCAGGCTTCGGTGCGCTTCGGCCAACCGGTATTTTTCTCGACATATTCGGTGGCGGCCGCATCGAGCAGCGGACGAACCTTTTCCTTCATGGGCTGGATCCAATCCGAGATCTTGACCCACTTCGCTCCGTCCCACTGTTGCATGTAAGCCGGCGCGTGGCCGTTGTGGTCGGTGCAGTTCACACCCGAGATCGGCGCGGCGAAATTCGGAAAGCCGAGTTCTTTCCATCGCGCTTCGCTGATGTTGAGCGCCTCGAGGCCGCGCCGGACATCTTCACCGGTGACGACCTTCTTGCCCGACAGCTTCTGCGCATTGCGGATCGCTTCCGCGACCAGCACCGAGTTGTAGACACCACGGTTGTAGAAGTTCTCTCCGAACTTGTCCTTCTCGACCTGGCTCTTGCCCTTGTCGACGACATATTTCTTGATGTCGTTGAGGGCCGGATAGTTCGAGCCGAGACCGTTGAAGTTCAGGGACAGATAGCCCTTGGCCGCCTGGCCACCACCCCGACCGTCATCATCCGAGCCCGACCACCAGATGCCGACAAAGTGGTCCATCGGATAGCCATTCTCGGAAGCGCGCTTGACCGCGGTCGGGTTCATGGCGCCCCAGCCCCACATGATCATCCACGCCGGACGGTCGCGACGCACGGCCAGCCATTGAGCGGACTGGTCCTGCATTTCCTTAGCGGCGACTGAGTACTCTTTCACCGTGAAGCCGTAGTCCTTGGCGAACTGCTGCAACAACGGGAGCGGCTCGCGGCCGTAGCCGCTTTCGAGAAAGATGAACCCGATGGTCTTGCCCTTGAGCTTGTCGAGACCGCCTTCCTTGCCGCCGATGTAACGCATGATCATCGACAGGCCGTCCCAGTAGGTTGCCGGCGGATTGAAGATCCACGGGAACTTGTCCCCTATCGCCGACGCCGAGAGTCCGTAGGCCATCGACAGGATCGGGATCTTGTCGACCGCTGCCTTCGGAATGATCTGCAAAGTGATGCCGGTCGAATACGGATTAACGACCGCAGGCTTCTTGCCCTTGATCGATTCCCAGCACTCGACGCCCTTCTTGGTGTCGTAGCCGGTCTCGCATTCCTCGATGTTGAGCTTCACGCCGCCGATGCCGCCATCGCGCTCGTTGAGCATGGCGAGATAATCGTGCATGCCATTGGCGATCGGAATGCCCGATCCGGCAAAGGGGCCGGTTCGGTACGTGAGCAACGGCACGTAGATCGTATCCTGCGCTTGCGCCTTGCCGGTGAGCACCGCTGCTCCCAACAAGCTCGCACAGGTCATGCCGATCAGTAAGTTTCTTGCCTTCATCGTCGTCCCTCCCTTAGGTTCGCACCTAACCAGGCGCGCCTCTGGTTTCAAAATTCGCCAAAATCGGCTTCGCCGGTTGGCGATTTCGGAGCCGCGGCCTGCGCCACGGCCGGAAATTGGGTCCTATCCTGCACCATCAGTACGGAAACGGCCACACCCTCAGTTTCTGCTTGCCAATTTGCCACAACCGGGCAAGCCCGGCGGGCTCGGCGATCAGGAAAAACACAATCAGCGCGCCCACGACCATGAATGTGATGTGCTCAACCGTAGCCGCGTGCAGGGGCACACCGAGCTCGGGCGGCACAAAACGCAGGATGATCGGCAGGATGTAGATCAGCGCTGCGCCCAGGAACGAGCCGAGCAGGCTCCCAAGTCCGCCGATGATGATCATGAACAGGATGGTGAAGCTCTGGTTGATGTTGAAGACAGTGGATTCCGCGCCGCCGTACCAGAGAAACACCATCATTGCCCCGGACACTCCGCAGTAGAAAGAGGACACCGCGAAGGCGAGGAGTTTCGTAGGCAGCAGGCGAATCCCCATCAGCTCGGCCGCAATGTCCATATCGCGGACGGCCATCCACATGCGTCCTATGCGCCCGTGAACGATGTTCGATGCGACCCATGTCATCGCCACCACTATTGTGAGGACGACGAGGTAACGCACCTCCGCGCTTGCGCGTGGCCCGGTGATGATGACACCAAACAATTCGCGCTGCGGCACTTCGATGGCGGCCGAAACATTGTAATTGTAGAGCCAGGGGATACGGGTGAAGCACCATTCCAGGAAGAACTGCGCTGCCAGCGTTGCGATCGCCAGATAGAAACCCTTGATACGCAGCGACGGAAGACCGAACACCACGCCGATTGCAGCGGAAAAGAAGCCGGAGGCGATCACCCAGATGACGATATTGACGTCGGGAAAGGTCGACGTGAGCTTGTAGCAGGCATAGGCACCTACGCCCATGAAGGCTCCGGTGCCAAGCGACAACTGGCCGGTATAACCGGTCAACAGATTGAGACCGATGGCCGCAAGCGAGAAGATCAGGAACGGGATCATCACGGCATTGAGAATGAAATCGTTGCCGGTCATCGGAATGACGATGAATGTGATCGCCAGAATAATGAAGATGCCAATGCGGTCCTGCAGAATCGGAAAAATCGCCTGGTCGCTGGCGTAACTGGACTTGAATTGCCCGGCCTCGCGGTAAAGCATCTTGCTGTCCCTACACCCGCTCGATAATCTTTTCGCCGAACAGGCCCTGTGGCCGGAACAGCAGGAACACCAGCGCGATCACATAGGCGAACCAGGCATCGGTGCCGCCACCGATGAGCGGTCCCCAGTAAAATTCCCACAGTTTCTCACCGACGCCGATGATCAGGCCGCCGACAATCGCTCCCGGGATCGAAGTGAAGCCGCCAAGGATCAAAACCGGCAGTGCCTTGAGCGCGATAACATCGAGTGCAAACGAGACATCCGAGCGGGCGCCCCAGAAAATGCCGGTGACCAGTGCCACCAGGCCGGCCGCGAACCAGACAATCACCCAGATTTGCTCGAGCGAAATGCCGACCGACAAGGCCGCCGAATGGCTGTCGGCGACCGCTCGCAGTGCGCGGCCGATACGGGTCTTGGAAAAAAACACCGCGAGCCCCGCCACCATGATGGAGGCGATGGTGGCTGCAGCGATATCGAGCTTTTGCAGGCTGACGATGCCACCAAACGCCTTGTAGGTTATCGAGCCTTTCGGCAGATAGAGATCGTCGGTGATCATCACCTTGGGATCGCCGCCAAACACGAATTCGCCGAAACCGATCAAGAAATAGGTGATCCCGAAGGTGGCCATGAACAGGATGATGTCAGGCTGATTGACAAGGGGCCGTAGCACGGCGCGTTCAACCACCCATGCGAGAACAAACATCACTGCGATGGCGAGGGCGAGGGCGAGGAATGCGGGAACGCCCACGCTATGGAATCCGACCAGCGTGAGCGCCGCGAACACCACCATGATGCCCTGGGCGAAATTGAATACGCCCGAGGCTTTGAAGATGAGAACGAAGCCAAGGGCGATCAGGGCATAAAGCATGCCGCCGACAAGGCCTTCCCATAATGTCTGCACGAACAGATCGGGTGCCGTGCCCATCTGCACGAACGGGTCGATGAGGATGTTGTAGAGAGCACCCATCAATCTGCCTCAATGCGCGACGCCGAGATAGGCGTCGATCACCGCCTGATTGCCTTTAACCTCCTCAGGCGTGCCATCGGCGATCTTGATGCCGTGGTCGAGCACCACAACCCGGTCGGAAAGGTCCATCACCACGCCCATATCATGCTCGATCAGCGCGATCGTGGTGCCGTAGTAATCGTTCGCATCGAGGACGAACCGTGACATGTCCTCTTTTTCCTCGAGGTTCATGCCGGCCATCGGCTCATCGAGCAGAAGCAGCTCGGGCTCCATGGCAAGCGCGCGGCCAAGCTCGACGCGCTTCTGTAATCCATAGGGCAGCCGGCCCACCGGCACGCGGCGGATTTCCTGGATCTTGAGGAAATCGATGATCTCCTCGACGCGGTGGCGGTGCTCGACCTCCTCGCGCATGGCCGGGCCGTAGCGCAGAAGCTGCCAGAAGAAATTGCTGTGCATCTTGAGCGTGCGGCCCGCCATGATGTTGTCGAGCGCCGTCATGCCTCGAAACAGCGCCACGTTCTGGAACGTG
The DNA here is from genome assembly GCA_035310865.1 of Pseudolabrys sp. Classification (GTDB taxonomy): domain Bacteria; phylum Pseudomonadota; class Alphaproteobacteria; order Rhizobiales; family Xanthobacteraceae; genus Pseudolabrys. Next base: position 8,155 of record DATGDN010000062.1, read on the forward strand.
CGCGCAATGCCGCCGGTTGCCGCTTCGTGCGGACGCATCTTGGCGCGCGCCTCGCCCTTGAACGTGATGCGGCCCTGCTGCGGCTGGTAGAACCCGTTTATGATGTTGAGCATCGAGGTCTTGCCGGCGCCGTTCGGGCCGATGATCGCGCGAATCTCGCCCTTGCGGATGTCGAACGAAACGTCGCTAACCGCTTTCACGCCGCCGAACGATAGCGATACGTTTTCCACCGCCAACAGCACATCGCCGACCGCAACTTCGGGACCCCCCGGCGCCCTCATGCCGCTTTCCCCATGGCGGCGGCGACCGGCTCCGACTTCATGTCGCGAATCTTCACGCGCGCGCTGATAACCCCCTTGCGGCCATCTTCGAACGTCACCTCGGTCGAGATGTCGGCCTCCTTCGAGCCGTCATAGAGCGCCTTGATGAGAGGCGCGTAGCGCTCCGCAATGAACCCGCGTCGCACTTTCTGCGTGCGGGTAAGCTCGCCATCATCGGCATCGAGCTCTTTATGCAAAATTAGGAAGCGCTTGATCTGCGCGCCCGCCATTACCCGATCGGCAGCGAGCGAACGGTTCACCTCGGCGACGTGTTTCTCGATCATGTCGTAGACGAGCGGATGGCCGGCGAGTTCCTGGTAAGACCCGTAAACGACGTTATTGCGCTCCGCCCAACTCCCCACGGCCGTGAGATCGATATTGAGCATGACAGTGACGAAATCGCGCTGATCGCCGAGCGCAACCGCCTCCCGAATATTGGGATAGAATTTGAGCTTGTTCTCGATGTATTTCGGCGGAAACAGCGTGCCGTCGTTGAGCCGGCCGACGTCCTTGGCGCGGTCGATGATCTTCAGATGTCCGGTTTTCTCGTCAAAGAACCCGGCATCTCCCGTTTTGACATAGCCATCCGGCGTCATCGCCTCGGCGGTCTTGTCTTCGTCCTTGAAGTAACCGGTGAACATGCCCGGCGACTTGAACTGCACTTCACCGTTTTCGGCGATGCGGATGTCCACGTTTGGGCATGCCGGCCCGACAGTGTCGGAGTAGATTTCGCCGTCCGGTTGCGCCGTGACATAGAGAAAAGCTTCGGTCTGACCGTAGAGCTGTTTCAGGTTCAGCCCGATCGAACGATAGAAATTGAACAGATCGGGCCCAATCGCCTCACCGGCAGTATAGGCGACGCGCACGCGTGAAAAGCCCAGCACGTTCTTGAGCGGTCCGTAAACGAGCAAGGAGCCAATCGAGTACAGTACCCGGCCGATCAACGGCACCGGCTGCCCGTTAAGAATGCGCTCGCCATAGCGGCGTGCCACGCCGATAAAATAGTGGAACACCTTGCGCTTGATGTAGCCGGCATCTTCCATGCGAATCATTACCCGTGTGAGCAGCAATTCGAGCGTGCGTGGCGGCGCAAAATAAAAAGTCGGGCCGATTTCGCGCAGATCCTGCATCGCTGTGTCGGCGCTTTCCGGGCAAGCCATGCAGAAGCCGGAGACCATTCCTTGCGCGTAATTGAGATAATGATCGCCAACCCAAGCGAGCGGCAGATAGGCAAGCGCGACGTCGTTCTCCGTCAATTTATCGAAGGCGACGGTATCGGCCGCGGCATTGATCGAGCGTTCGTTGGTGAGGACGACGCCCTTGGAAACGCCGGTCGTTCCCGACGTATAAAGAATGATGGACGGGTCCGTGCCTTTGCCGGCCGCAATCTCGCCGTCAAACCACGCGCGCACTGATGGGTCGCTGGCCAGCGCCTTGCGGCCCTCTTCGATGACGTCTTCCATCGAGTGCAGGCGGCTGTGATCGTAGTCGCGCAGGCCGCGCTTCTCATCGTAGAGCATCACCTCGATTTTGGGGACGCGCTCGGTCACCGATAGGATCTTGTCGACCTGCTCCTGGTCCTCGACCGCGGCAAAGCGCACATCGGCGTGGGCGAGCACGTATGCGAGTTCTTCCGCCACGGCATCGGCATAGACAGGCACGGGAACGGCGCCCAGCACCTGGGCGGCAATCACCGACCAATAAAGCCTTGGCCGGTTGGCGCCGACGATTGCAATCGTCTCGCCGCGCTTGAGTCCCAATCGGTGCAACCCAACGGCATAGGCGCGGACGATGTCGAGCGTCTCCGCCCAGGTCCAGGTCTGCCAGATGCCCAAGTCCTTGTGCCGCATAGCCGGCCGCGCCCCGAAAATCTGGGCATTGCGGACCAACAGCTTGGGAAACGTATCCGCGCCAGCGGCGGCGTTCGGCGCCACAGCCCTGTCTCCTCCCTTGCGGCCGCGCTTCCAGGCGCGACACCACCCCTCCTCGCCGTCTTGTTCGGACGATCTTGTTGTCTCGATATGAAAACACCGCCGGAAGGCGGTCAAGTATCAGATGGTAGGAATATGAGGCGCGGATGGCGGTTACGCTATTCGGCGGCCTTAAGGAATGACCCGGCCCCGGCGAGAAACCGTTCCCGCAACGCCACTTCCTCGCCCTTGGCCGCGGCCAGATGCCGCTGCTTGATCGGCCCGTACCCACGAATCTTTTCCGGGATGGCGGCAAGTTCGACGGCAATGCGGTGATTGCCCGGCGTGAGGAGTTCGCAGATTTCCTGGAGGAGGTATTCGTAATCGGCAATCAACCGGCGCTCGGTTTGCCGCTCCTTGGTGTAGCCGAACGGGTCGAACGCTGTACCGCGCAAGAACTTGAACTTCGCGACGACGGCAAAAGCCTTCAACATCCAGGGGCCGAACGACATCTTCTTCGGCTCGCCCGTTGCTGGGTCGCGCCGCGCCAGCAACGGTGGCGCCAAATGGAATTCAAAACGAAGATTGTCGCCGTCGAAAGTCGATTTCACGCGGTCGAGAAATGACGTCTCGCTATGCAGCCGTGCCACTTCGTATTCGTCCTTGTACGCCATCAGCTTGAATAAATATCGCGCTACCGCTTCCGCCAGACCGCACTCACCGGGAGCCTTCTCGGCTTCCACCGTGCGGACCTTCTCCACCCAATTGCGGTAGCGACGCGCGTAACTTGCATCCTGATAGGCGGTCAGGAACGCCGCACGGCGATCTACCGTCTCGCCAAAAGATTGCGATAGCCTGAGAGAATCATTCTGTTCCTGGGGACTCGGCTCGACCAGCGCATCAAGCGCTTTCGGATCGACCGCGGCGCGGCGTCCATATCGGAACGATGCGATGTTCATCGGCACGGCTTCGCCGTTCATTTCGATGGCACGCTCGATCGCCTCCGCTGACAGCGGCAGCGCGCCGAGCTGATAGGCGTAGCCAAGCATGAACATGTTGGCGCCGATCGAGTTGCCAAGCAGCGCCGTCGCCAGACGGCTGGCATCGACGAAATGGCTGCGGTCGCGCCCAGCATGGCCCGTTATGGCGCGCTTGAGCCGCTCGGTCGGCAGCGAAAACTCGGTGTTGCGCGTGAAATCGCCGGGCAGAAACTCCGCCGTGTTGACGACAACCCGTGTCGTTCCGGCTTTCATCGCGCCCAGCACTTTCTTGGCGCCAGCGACGACAATGTCGCCCCCGATCACCAGATCCGCACCGCCGGCTGCGACGCGAATGGCGTGGATCTCCTCCGGCGTGTTGGCGATTCTGATATGGCTGTAGACGGCCCCGCCCTTCTGCGCGAGTCCGGCCATGTCGATCACGCCCACACCCTTCCCTTCCAGGTGTGCCGCCATTCCGACAATCGCACCAATGGTGACAATGCCCGTGCCACCAATTCCAGTGACAATAATTCCGTACGGGTGGTTGATCAGCGGCGCCGAGGGTGCCGGCAGCTGCGGCCAATCGCTCGGCTGCGCGATGCTCTCGCCCTTTTTCAGCTTCGCGCCATGCACTGTAACGAACGAAGGGCAGAACCCGTTGATGCAGGAATAGTCCTTGTTGCAGCTCGACTGGTCGATGGTGCGCTTGCGCCCCCATTCGGTTTCGAGCGGCTGCACCGAGACGCAATTCGATTTGACGCCGCAATCGCCGCAGCCCTCGCAGACCAGGTCGTTGATGACGACCCGCTTGTCCGGATCGGGAAATGCGTTTCGCTTCCGGCGTCGACGTTTTTCCGCGGCGCAGGTCTGATCATAGATAAGGATGCTCACACCGGGAACGGTCGCCAGCTCGCGTTGGACGGTGTCAAGCTCGTCGCGGTGATGCACGGTCAGGCCGCGCGGCCACTCGATGTCCTTCGCGTACTTCCACGGCTCGTCCGTGACCACGACCACGCGCTTGGCGCCTTCGGCAGCCACCTGCGCCGCGATCTGCGGAACGGTGAGCCCGCCGTCATTGGCTTGCCCGCCGGTCATCGCCACCGCGTCGTTGAACAAGATCTTGTAGGTCATGTTCACGCCAGATGCGATCGCTCCCCGGATGGCGAGATAGCCTGAATGGTTGTAGGTGCCGTCGCCGAGATTCTGGAAAACATGGCCGCGGTTGGAGAATGGCGCCTCGCCAATCCAGTTCGCGCCTTCGCCGCCCATCTGCGTGAAGCCGAGTGTCTCGCGGTCCATCCATTGCGCCATGTAATGGCAGCCGATACCGGCGTAGGCGCGGCTGCCCTCCGGCACACGTGTCGACGTATTGTGCGGACAGCCCGAACAGAAGTACGGGATTCGCTGGGCGATGTCGGTCGTTTCCGCGAGCGCCCGCTGCGCGGACTTCAAACGGGTCACATGCGCCGCGAGCTCGTCGTTTGAGCCATAGCGTAGCAATCGTTCGCCGATGCAGATGGCGATGTCATTTGCATCAAGCGCGCCCTTGACGGGAAAAAGCCAGTTGCCCTGCTCGTCCTTCTTGCCGATGCACACCGGCTGATTTGCCGAACCGTAAAGCTCTTCGCGCACCTGCACCTCGATCAGTGAGCGCTTTTCCTCGACCACGATGATGAGATCGAGTCCCTGTGCGAATTCAGCGAGTTCTTGCCGGCCGATCGGCCACACGCAGGCAACCTTGAAGATACGCAGGCCCAGATCGTTGCACTTCACTTCGTCGATGCCGAGCTCATCGAGCGCCTGGCGTACGTCGAGATAGGCCTTGCCGGTCGTGATGATCCCGATTTTTGGTGCGCGCCCTCCCGACGTGATGATGCGATTGAGCTTGTTGGCGCGCACAAAGGCCAGCATGGCATCGCGCTTGAAATCGTGCAGACGGGCTTCCTGCCCGAGGATCGTGTCGACGAGACGGATATTGAGACCGCCTTCGGGCATCCGGAAATCGCCCGGCGTGACGATCTTCACGCGGTCGATTGCACCATCGACGACGCCGGTCGACTCGACCGTCTCGTGCATGCACTTGAGTGCAGTCCACGCGCCGGTGAAGCGCGACATCGCCCAGCCGTAAAGTGCGTAGTCGATGATCTCCTGCACGCCGGCCGGATTGAGAATCGGCATCATCACATCGACGAAGTGAAACTCGGACTGATGCGCCGTCGTCGACGATTCAGCTGTGTGGTCGTCACCCATAAGGGCGAGCACGCCGCCATTCTTCGAAGTGCCGGCAAAATTGGCGTGGCGGAAAACGTCGCCGGAACGGTCGACGCCCGGTCCCTTGCCGTACCACATGCCGAATACGCCATCGAACTTGCCTTCGCCACGGAGCTCGGCCTGTTGCGAGCCCCAGAGCGCGGTTGCGGCGAGTTCCTCGTTGATGCCGGACTGGAATTTGATATCGGCGGCGGTGACGTGACGGGCCGCGCGAATGAATTGCTGGTCGAGCCCGCCAAGCGGCGACCCCCGGTAACCAGTGACGTAGCCGGCGGTGTTCAGGCCAGCGCGGCGATCGCGTTCCTTCTGCATGAGGCAGGCGCGGATCAATGCCTGATAGCCGGTCACCAGCACATGTGACTGCGTAAGGTCGTATTTATCGTCGAGGCTGACCGGTCGAAGCGGCATGGATTGGCCTTGTAAAGCCCGGCGGGTGCGGTGCCGGGCCCCACTCATATAAGCTTGGCCTGCGCGACGCAAAGCGCGGAAAACGACGGAAAGGCTATACTGCAGGGGCGCCGGGTCAATTTCGAAATTGGCAGGCGTTCTAGAAGGAAATTTCCATAAGCGGTTCCCGCACGCATTTTTAGCGCAATGCAGCAGGCAAGGCAGACCTACGGCCGTGTGGGTGGTCAAACCCCTGGCGCCCTGCCAAAAGATTGGCTAGCCGGGCCTCCGCTTGATGTTGCAATCGTCTTTGCCTTCCGTCGAATCCAAAAAGTCGTGGGCGGTCGCCACCGTGGCGCTCGTCACGATGCTGATGGCATTCGGCGCGGCGTGGATCACGGCGGTCGCCCTCAAGGACATCGCTGCGGAAGTAGAGGGCATTCGTTCCATTCCGGCACTGGCCAGCGCGCTGGCCTGGCTGGGTTCCGGTGTGGGCGGCATCCTGATGGGCCGGATCGCCGACAAGGTCGGAACGCGCTGGACCGTGATTTGCGGCGCGCTGATGATTGGACTTGGCCTCGCGATCTCGACCTTCGGGCCACCATGGCCTTTGT
>DATGDN010000063.1:0-8142 GCA_035310865.1 Pseudolabrys sp.
CCTTCAGGGACGCCGGCGGCACAGTGCGCGAAGTGGACTTCAAGTTGCTCGGTGTCGAGCGTACCGGACCGGGCGGCAAATCCGCTGGTTCGATGCAGGCAAGCACCGGACATGACAGAGCAAAATTCGACACCGCAAGCCGGACTTGTCTCATCATGGCTGGTGTCCAATCGTCAGCGAGCCTGCCCGGAAAGCGCGACCTGCGGCACGGCGCGTTCGGCCGCATCCGATAGTTCGAAGTAGTCACGCGGCGCGAAACCAAATGCGCCAGCGATCAGGTTGCTCGGAAACGACTGCACCAGGACATTCTGATTGCGCACCGTTCCATTGTAGTAACGGCGCGCCATCTGGAGCTCGGTCTCGAGTTGGCCCAGTTGCTGCTGCAATTCGAGGAAATTTGTGCTGGCTTTGAGGTCTGGATAATTCTCGGCAAGCGCGAGAAGCTTACCGAGTGCTATCGACAACGCGCCTTCGGCTTGCGCGCGGCCCGTAATATCATTGGCCGGCACCTCGCGCGCGGTACTGCGTAGTCGCGTCACTTCTTCAAGGACGGAGCGCTCGTGTGCGGCGTAGCCTTTGACCGACTCGACCAGATTGGGGACGAGTTCCGAGCGCCGATTGAGCTGGACGTCGATTCCGCTCCACGCCTCGTTCGCCATCTGGCGCGTGCGCACCAGCTGGTTGAAGACAAAAATTGCATACAGGCCGACTGCTGCGGCGATGAGTAAGATAGCCCAGAGCAGCATGATCCTTCGGCGCCCCCACGCCCGATCAATCGACTATAGCTTTCTATTACTCACGATGCCCCGCCGCCTTCCGTCGCCAGCCAGGCTTCACCGCAGGCTTTGGCGAGCTCGCGCACGCGCAGAATGTAGCTCTGACGCTCGGTAACCGAAATCACGCCGCGCGCATCGAGCAGATTGAACACATGGCTCGCCTTGATGCACTGATCGTAGGCCGGCAGCGCCATCAGATGGCGCTCCTTCTTGCCTTCGGCCCAGCCCGCGGCGAGATATTTCTGGCAGGCCGCTTCCGCCATCTTGAATTGCTCGAACAGCATGGCGGTATCGGCGAACTCGAAGTTGTGCCGTGAATATTCCTGCTCGGCCTGCAGGAACACGTCGCCATAGGTGACCTTCTTCTCGTCTTCGCGGCCGTTGAAGTTGAGCGCGAACACATTGTCGACGCCCTGCACGTACATCGCGAGCCGCTCAAGTCCGTAAGTGATCTCGCCGGTGACCGGCGCGCATTCGAATCCGGCAACCTGCTGGAAATAAGTGAACTGCGTCACTTCCATGCCGTCGCACCAGCATTCCCAGCCAAGGCCCCAGGCGCCGAGCGTCGGGCTTTCCCAGTCGTCCTCGACGAACCGGATGTCATGGACCGACGTATCGATGCCGATGGCCGCAAGCGACTTGAGATAGAGATCCTGGATATCGGCCGGTGACGGCTTCAGCGTGACCTGGAATTGGTAGTAGTGCTGGAGCCGGTTTGGATTTTCGCCGTAGCGGCCGTCCTTCGGGCGCCGCGAGGGCTGCACGTAGGCGACATTCCACGGCTTCGGCCCGAGCGCGCGCAGTGTCGTGGCCGGGTGGAAGGTACCCGCCCCCACTTCCATGTCGTAAGGCTGCAAAATCACGCAGCCCCAGTTTGCCCAGTACTGTTGCAACGCAAGAATGAGGCCCTGGAACGACCGGGACAGGTCCAGGTTGCTTGGATGCGTGCGCTCGCTGGCACGAAGGTTGGCTTCAGCCATCGGATGGATACTGATTCTTAAGCACAGGAAGAGATTCGACCCTAGAGGCGCCCCCAAAGAGGGTCAAGTCGAGGCGAATTTACGCGGCGTTGAAGAGCGGCTGATACCCACGCGAGCCGAATGCGTGTTCGCTAGGGGAGATAGCCGTGCTCGCGTTTCAGATCATCGGGTGGGTGCTGATCGTGCTGTTCTTCGGCGCGATGGTTGGTGGCCACCGCAGCGTGGCCAACCGTCATCTCGATTAGGCTTGTCGGGACAGCCGAAAGTCAGAGCCGGTATTCGCCGGTCGCCGGGTCGCGGCGCAACGTCGGGCGATTTTCCGCGTCCGTAATTTTTGCCTTCACGCGTCTCGCCTGATCGAGCTCTTCGTTGATCCGGCGCGCTTCCTTGACGGCCCAATGCACGATCATCGCGCCGCCCAGGGCGGCGAGCGACCATTTTACAAACGGCGACAACAGAAACGGCGGCATGCCCAACTCCGATCAGCGGTTGATAAGCAACGTCGGGCGTGAACGCGGCAATTTCGGGGCAGATCATTCTTGCCGGGATTATCGCAAGTAAAAAGCGCTGACGAAGCCTCGGCTGGTGGAAAGAGCGTCGGATGGGCTAAGCTTTCCCGGGGCTATTTCAGGAGATGCCGCAACGGCCATCGTCACGAATGGCCGCTCGGCCTGGGGAGGATCCATGAGCAACCCAGTGAAACCCGTCCGGGCGCTATCGACGCTGTTCGCCGCACTTTTTTTGATTTCACCGTTGCTGTCTGCGCCTGGCGCTGCGGCAGATGCCTGGCCCAGCCGGCCGGTGCGATTCATTGTCACACTCGGACCGGGAAGCGGCGTCGACATCGGCGCGCGACTGTTCGCGGACAAACTCTCTGCAAAGTGGGGGCAGCCGGTCGTCGTCGAGAACCGGCCGGGCGGCGACGGCATGGTCGCCATCACCAGCTTTCTCGGCACGCGCGACGATCACACATTGCTCGTTTCACCGGTCAGTTCTTTCACCGCGCATCCCTATTTCCACGACAAGCTTCCCTACGACCCCAAGGACCTCATTCCGATCGCTCGCATCTCCAAGACCGTCGTCGCGGTCAGCGTGGCAACATCGCTCAACGTCAGTTCGCTGAAAGAGCTGGAAGCGCTGGCGCGAGCCAAGCCCGGCCAATTGAACTGGACGACGGCGACCGGTTTCACCGATTTCGTCTTTGCCGGCTACCTGCACACCGTCGGGATTAAGATGGCGAAAGTGCCATACAAGAATCCGGCCGGCGCCGCGACCGATCTGGCGGCCGGTGTGATCCAGGTCTACATGCCCGCTTACGCAATCGTGCGCCCGCAGGTCGAGGCCGGCAGAGTGAAAGTTCTTGCGGTCACCAATCACGAGCGTGCCCCTGCGATTCCCGACGTTCCTACTGCGGTCGAAGCGGGCTATCCGTCGCTCCAATTCGACGGGCTGGTAGGACTGTTCGGCCCGCCCGGCATTGCCGACGACGTGCGCACCAAGATCGCCGATGATATCCGCGCAGCCGCGGCTGATCCGGAAATCGTCAAGAGGCTGACCGCCACGGGGCAGATCGTAAGCCCCGGCAACGCGGCGGAATTCGCTGCCTCTATCGCGGAGCAGCGCGAACAGGTGGCCGCCGTTGCCAAACTGTTCGGAAACAAGCCGGTTCAGTAAAGGCTACAACCCGTAGCGGCTCCAAAGCGCACGCGCTTCCAGCGCGGATATCAGGTCGTCGGCAAGGCCCGGATGGCGCGCAACTGCATCGGCGAGATTGACGCCTGGCAGCCGTCTTCCGAGCAGCGAGCGCTCGGCTGAAATAAGCGGCGTATAGACCTTCTCGCCATATCGCTCGCGCAATGTCGAGCGCAGATCGCCAATGCGGTCCGCCAGCCCGAGTTCGATTGCCTTTTCCGCTGTCCAGAATTCGCCCGAAAACAGCGTTTTGTCCGAACCGTGCAGCTTTTCGGCACGGCGCGCCTTCACCAGCGCGATGAAGTGCGCATGGATATCCTGCTGGATCGCCTTGATACGTTTCACGTCGTCAGGTTTTTCCGGAAGGAATGGATCGAGCATGGCCTTGCGGTCACCGGCGGTATAGAGCCTGCGCTCGATTCCCAGTTTATCCATCAGTTTCGGGAATCCGAAAGTGCCGCCGACCACACCGATCGACCCGACGATCGAGAACTGGTCGCAAATAATCTCATCGGCCGCGCAGGTCAACATGTAACCGCCGGAAGCGCCGACATCCTCGACGAAAGCCAGCACCGGAATGCGCTTCTCTTCGGCGAGCTGCCGGATGCGCTGATAGATGAGGTGCGATTGCGATGGCGAGCCACCCGGGGAATTTATGACCAGCGCCACCGCGCGCGCGCGCGGCATATCGAAAGCGCGTTCTAACGAACGGGCGACGGTCGATAGAAGCAACCCTGGCCGCAGTGGCGTAACCACGCCGATGACGCCAACAATGCGGACCACTGGAACAACGGGGATGTCGGTTCGGAATCGGCGTGGGACCAGCCGAGCGAACATATCGATCATGCGTTTGGCGGGATTCTGCTGGGACGTACTCGCGGGACTGGCCATCGTACTGAGATAGGCAGCCGCTACCCTTTAAGTCAAAGCCTGTGAGCTGCGGATGCAGGCTGACAACGACTTTACCGGTATCCGGATCTCGCAGCGCATCAAATTTCGGCGACCTGCATTGAAAGTGCGCGGTATTGCCTATTTTTTAACTTTGGAATGCTTTTTGCAGCGCGATAGCAGCCACGATCGAGTGGTGGTTTTTTTAATGAGGCGGCCCGATGGAGCCCAAGATCGCACTTCTGTTCCTGCTGATTGCCACTGTTATTGGGCTATCGCATCTGAGTGAAGACAGTCTCAGCCGGGTCCGGCGGCAGTTCAGCGAACGGCGCTGGCGCGAAATTTTGCCGCGGCGGCGCAGAGTCTAGGCACGGCGCTCGCCACTTACCTATCCGCAATCGGCAGCGTGTCTCCCTCACGCAAAATCGCTTCCGCCGCCGCCGTCGGGCGGCCGCTTTTATCGTGCAGATACAGTGGCGCATAAATCTTTCGCGAAGCATCGCCACCTTTCACGGCCTGCACCAGCACGCGGATAGGCGGTACGCCCGCTCGTGGATGCACGGGCAGTATTGCGATGGCACCGAACGCCGGCTGCAACCGGTCGATGACTTCGTTCAACCCGTCCGCCCGCCAGATCAGCGTCAAGACACCCCTCGGCTCCAGCAGCCGGGCAGCCGTGCTGATCCATCGGGCAAGCAGACCGGGCTTTCCGGAATGCGCGAGCCGACGGCGAGGATCCGGGGAGACATTGTGCCGCCGCGCATCGTGAAATGGCGGGTTCATCAGCACACGATCAAAACTTTCCGGCAATAGACCCGCGGATTGAAGAGCATCTGTACTTTCAGCATCGGCATTGGCGACGGTGATCCGATCTTCCAGCCCATTGAGCCGAGCATTGTTCCGCGCCAATGCACAGAGCTCCGCGTCGATCTCTACCAAAGTGACCTTCGTTCGGGGCACGCGCGCAGCGAAAGCGAGCCCGGCCGCACCGATGCCTGCGCCAAGTTCGACCGCCCGCCCTGCCGCACCGGCAGGTGTGGCGGCAGCTAGCAATATGGCGTCATGGCCGACGCGATGACCGAGCAACGGCTGGCGCACACGAAGTCTGCCGCCGAGGATGGCGTCTTCGCTGATCTCGCTCTCAGCTGCCATCGGGACGCAGCTCATGACCGAGGCCCGCGTCTTCCAGAAGTTGCCGCGCGCGAAGTTCTTGCCCCTCGGCCACAAGCACGCGGCGCGGCAGAACGCCAAGCGAGCCCTCCAGCACGCTCATATTCTGGTCGAAAACCAGCGGACGAATGCCGGCGCCTTCCAGGAGTGCAACCACCGCCGAAACCAAGACCGCATCATTTGTACGGATCAGTTCGCGCATACTCTTTCAGTCTGCCTCAAGCTGGCGGAACGGCGGATGGCCGCGGGTGTTGTCCTTGTTGCAGTTACGGCCCCTTTTGCCTACTGCACATGCATCAAATTTGCGGTAGTACGCCAATCTAGCGCACTTGCCGCACGCGCGCAGCGTTTCTATGCTCGCGTTTTCTCACCGCCGGGAGATGTATTTTGGCCGTTGTCCTTCCCTTTGAAAGCCCGAACCCGGCCTCACTCAATCGTCTCGTGGAACTGGTGGCATCCGACATGGAGCGCGTCAACGCGACGATCCTAGCGCGCACCGGCTCCGAGGTCTCGATGATTCCGGAGGTCGCCAATCACCTCATCTCGTCGGGGGGCAAACGGCTGCGTCCCATGCTCACCCTCGCTATGGCCAGACTCGCCGGCTACTCCGGCGACGGCCACATCAAGCTCGCTGCTGCGGTCGAGTTCATGCATACGGCGACGCTCCTCCATGACGACGTTGTCGACGAAAGCAATATGCGGCGGGGCAAAGTCGCCGCCCGAATGCTTTGGGGCAACGAGGCGAGCGTCCTCGTCGGTGACTTCCTTCTGGGCCAGGCATTCAAGATGATGGTGGAAGTCGCCAATGTGCACGCGCTCGATATTCTCTCCTCCGCGGCTGCCGTGATTGCGGAAGGCGAAGTGATGCAGCTCGGCACCGCCAAGAATACGGCCACCAACGAAGATGAATATCTATCCGTGATCCGTGCCAAGACCGCCGAGCTGTTCGCCGCTGCCTGTGAGGTTGGACCGGCGCTTGCGGCAAAGGAAAGAGCGGAGCTGGCGGCGTGCCGGTCATTCGGGATGAACCTCGGCATTGCTTTCCAGCTTATCGATGATGCGCTGGACTACGGCGGCAAGTCGGCCAAGCTCGGCAAGAATGTCGGCGATGATTTTCGCGAGGGTAAGATTACATTGCCGGTCGTCTTGTCGTTCCGCAGAGGGACCGAAAGTGAACGCACGTTCTGGAACCGGACGCTCGGCAACGGCGACATCCATGATGGTGACCTCGACCAGGCGCTTTCCTTGATGGCAAAGCATCACGCCATCGAGGATACGGTCGGCCGTGCCCGCCACTATGGCGCGATTGCAACCGACGCGCTGGCCCTGGTACCGCCGTCGGACATCAAGTCGGCGCTGGAAGAAGCCGTCGCATTCTGTATCGGCCGCGCGCACTAACGCGCGCAAGCGGCCCCCGCTAGTTCTGGTGCGCTGAATATCCTGTCGCCGGATCGCGCATCAGTTGGAGGCGGATGTAAGGGTCGGGGTCCTGACCGACATATTTGCCGTAGTTATAGACTGGCGGCGCGCAGCCATTTGGCCGGGGCTCGGGATGACCGGGAAGCAGAAAGCTCCAGGAAAACTGATACGGCCGGTCGACACAGTGCGGCTGGCTCTTTGATTTCTTCCGAGCCATTGCCGGGTCGGCGGCGATGACTGCCAGCGCCGCAATCGAAATCACCAGCCAACAAATTTTCATGGTTCACCCTGGTTTCCGCCGCTGCCTATCGGAAAGCCGGCGGCTTGCCAACCATTCCCTGCAAAGCCGGCGAATTCATGATTTTTCCGGCACAGTCCCGATTGTCGTTGCCTGCACCCACCAATCATTGCGTTCGCTCCTGAGGCGTTGCGCTGCAGCGGCTGCATCGGCGCGAGAGCCAAACAATGCGAAGCACGTCGCACCCGATCCGGACATACGAACAAGTTTACTGCCAGCCGCCGTGCGAAGGGCCACCAGGACTTCTCCGACAATCGGCGCGCACTCGATCGCCGCAGCAGTCAGATCATTGTCGTGCTGTTGCAGAAATTCGATCAGCGCGTCGGACTTGGCCGGCACTTCGGCTAAATCTGACCCGTCATGCGCGCCCCTGAAGTGTCCAAACACTTCGCGCGTTGTGAGCGCCGTGCCCGGATTCACCAAGACCGCTGGCAGCGACGGTAGCTCGATCGGCGCCGACAGCAACTCGCCGACCCCGCGCATGGTACGCGGCCGGGACTCTACACAGACTGGCACATCGGCTCCAACCGCTTGCGCCGCAGCCAGGAGGCGGGAATCGTCCAAGGCAATACCGTTTGCCCGCGCGAGAAGCCTGAGCGCAGCCGCTGCGTCAGCCGAGCCCCCGCCGAGACCAGCGGCGACCGGAAGATTTTTCTCAAGCAGAAACCGCCCGCCTTTCAAGCCGACAACGCGGCGGCGCAGTTCATTGAGCGATTTGAGCACAAGATTGTCTTTGATTGGACCGCTCTTGCTCGCGAACGGGCCGGAGATGTCAATTCCATCGCCGGCGCTCGGGTCAAGCGTCAGGGCATCGGCGATATCCGCAAAGGCCACCAGGCTTTCGAGCTCGTGATAGCCATCGGCGCTGCGGCCGAGCACACGCAGTGTGAGATTGATCTTGGCAGGAGCCTTTTCAGAC
>DATGDN010000064.1:0-5344 GCA_035310865.1 Pseudolabrys sp.
CAAGACGGCGGTGGTGAGAATTATTTGTGTGCGGAAATAGCTATTTGTTCTTCCACTTCGGCGTGCGCTTCTCGACGAAGGCTTTCATGCCTTCCTTCTGATCTTCCGTCGCAAACAGCGAATGGAAAATGCGCCGCTCGAACGCCACGCCTTCCGACAGCCCGCTCTCGAATGCGCGATTGACCGCTTCCTTGCCCGCGAGTACTGACGGCAGCGACATGTTGGCGATGGTGTCGGCGACTTTCATCGCCTCGTCCATCAAATTTGCGGCCGGCACGACGCGCGCCACCAATCCGGATTTTTCCGCTTCCGCTGCGTCCATCATGCGTCCGGTCAAGATCAGATCCATCGCTTTGGCTTTGCCGACCGCATGCGTAAGACGTTGCGTACCGCCGATGCCCGGAATGACGCCGAGCTTGATCTCCGGCTGGCCGAATTTGGCGTTGTCCGCGGCGATCACGACGTCGCACTGCATGGCAAGCTCGCAGCCGCCGCCCAGCGCAAAGCCGGCCACGGCAGCGACAATCGGCTTGCGCGCGCCGGCCGCGGCATTCCAGTTTGAAACGAAATCGCCGAGATAGGCCTCAATGAACGGCTTGTCCGCCATTTCCTTGATGTCGGCCCCGGCGGCGAAAGCCTTGTCGCTGCCGGTGACAAGCATGCAGCCGATCTTATCGTCCGCGTCGAAGGTCTCGATCGCCTGCGTGAGCTCGGCGATCAACGCCTTGTTGAGCGCGTTGAGCGCCTGCGGCCGGTTGAGCCGGATGATCCCCACCCGGCCTTTCGTTTCAACGGCAATATTCTCGTAGGTCATGGCTTGTCCTGACTTAATCGAGCTTCGCGCCCGAGCGCTTCACCACATCCGCCCATTTGGCGGAATCGGCTTTGATCGTTGCCGCGAATTCCTCCGGAGTTCCGCCGCCCGGTTCGTCGCCGAATTTGGAGAATTTTTCAAGGAAGGCCTCCGACTTGAGCGACTTGTTGATCGCCGCGTTGAGCTTGTCGACGATCGGTCGCGGTACACCCGCCGGCGCAATGACGCCGGTCCAGGTGGCGGCAACGTAGCCGGGTACTCCGGCTTCCGCGACCGTCGGCAAATCCGGAAACGATGGCGAGCGGTGATCGCCGCTGACCGCCAGCGCACGGACCTTGCCGTCGCGGCCAAACGGCGCGATGGATTGCAGGCTTTCGAACATCAGATCGACATGCCCCGCGATCAGATCATTGATCGCCAGCGAGCCGCCGCGATAGGGGATATGAACAATCTTGGTTTCGGTCATGTATTTGAACAGCTCGGCACCGACGTGACCTGGTGAACCGTTGCTGGACGAAGCATTGGACAGCTTTCCCGGGTTTTGCCTGGCGTAATCGATCAGTTCCCTGACGGAATTCACCGGCAGCTTCGGCGAGACAGCCAGCAACATTTGTCCGCGCGTAACGAGCGCAACGGGCTGGAAGTCGCGCTCGATGTCGTAGGGCAGCTTCGAAACCATGTGGCGGGTGATGGCGAGCGCGCCGATCGGCCCCATACCGATGGTGTAACCGTCCGGCGGGGACTTCACGACCAGATCGAGCCCGATTGTCAGGGCGCCGCCCGGGCGATTATCGATGATGATCTGCTGGCCCAGCTCCTGGCTGAGCACTGCGCCGAGCAGGCGCGCGGCGTTGTCGGTGGCGCTGCCGGCCGCCTGCGGCACAATCAGCCGAATTGAACGGTCCGGATAATCCGCGGCTGACGCGATGCTCAGCGTCGCGGCAAGCGTCAGTGCAATCACTACGAAATTGCGCATGCTGTCGAACCTCGCGTTGGCGCAGCCTATTTCTGGCACGACGGGCAATAGAAGGTCGAGCGCCCGACTTGCACGATACGTTTGATCTTGCCTTTGCAGTGAGGGCATGGCTCGCCCTCGCGGTCGTAGACCTTGAAATTATGCTGGAAATCGCCGAGCGATCCGTCGGCACGGCGGTGATCGCGCAGCGATGAGCCTCCGGCCTCGATCGCATCCTTGAGCACCGCCTTGATGGCCTCGACGAGCTTTTCAGCGCGCTCGTTCGGCCCGCCCTGCCGATCGGCTATCGTGGAGGCGCGCCGCGTGGGCGAGAGCCGCGCGCGGAACAAGGCCTCGCAGACATAGATATTGCCGAGACCGGCGACGACGCGCTGGTCGCTCACTGCCACTTTCAGCGATGCCTTCTTGCCGGCACAGGCTTTGGCGAGCATCGCGGCATCGAATTCGTTCCCCAGCGGCTCCGGGCCGAGCGCGCGCAGCAGCGGTTCCTGTTCGAGCCTGGCGCGCGGCACGAGCTTCATCGAACCGAAGCGGCGCGGATCGTTGAACGTTACCGTCGCGCCATTGGACATATGGAAGACGATGTGATCGTGCGCCGTGCTCTTCGATCGCTCGTGATAATATTTGCCCGGAGTGCTGTTCTTGCCAACCCGGAACGAGCCCGACATGCCGAGATGCATGAGCAGCACGTCGCCGGATGAAAGATCGGCGAGCAGATATTTCGCCCGGCGCCCCAGTCCTTCCACGGATTTGCCCTGCAGCCTCTGCGCAAAGCCCTTGGGCAGCGGCCAGCGGAGATCACCGCGCCGCACCTCGACCTTGTCGAAGCGCTTACCCTCCATGGCGGGCGCCAAACCGCGCCGCACGGTCTCGACCTCTGGTAATTCGGGCATGATTAACCGCTCCCGCCGCTGACACATAGCGCCCCCGGAGCGCCCGCGCTATGGTCCTGCCCGCAAAGGACTATTGGCCATGGCCGCGGGCGGCGAGCAAACTCATTTCGGCTATGAAAGCGTACCCCTTGAGGACAAACAGGGGCGCGTCGACGACGTGTTCCATTCGGTTGCCCGCCGCTACGACCTGATGAACGATTTGATGTCGGGCGGCCTTCATCGCGCCTGGAAAGATGCGCTGGTAACGGCGGTGAATCCGCCCAAAAGCGGGCGGGATTTCCAGGTGCTCGATCTTGCCGGCGGCACCGGCGATGTTGCGTTTCGCATCGTCGAAGCGGGCGGCGCCGGCACCCGCGTCACCGTCTGCGACATCAACGCCGATATGCTCGAAGTCGGGCGTGAACGCGCCGCCGAACGCGGACTCGACGGCGTAGTCGCGTTTGAACAGGGCAATGCCGAGGAGCTGGCATATCCGGACCGGAGCTTCGACTGCGTCACCATCGCCTTCGGCATCCGCAACGTGCCGCGCATCGAGCGAGCACTTGAGCAAGCACACCGCGTCCTCAGAATCGGCGGGCGGTTTCTGTGCCTGGAATTTTCCTCGATCGATGTGCCCGGTCTCGATGCGCTGTATGAGCTCTATTCCTTCCAGGTGATCCCGCGCGTAGGGCAAGTCGTCACTGGGGACCGCGACGCCTATCAGTATCTCGTCGAATCGATCCGCAAATTCCCGAAGCCGAAGGCATTCGCACGGATGATCGAAACCGCGGGTTTTCGCCGGGTGTCGTTCACGCCGATGACCGGCGGCGTGGTGGCGCTGCATTCGGGCTGGCGGTTGTGATCGCTGCCTTCTCTCATCTGCTTCGCCTGACGCGCGCCGGTTTCGTTTTTGCGCGCGAGGGCGTCTTTGCATTGGTCGACACGCGACCGCTGCCGCTGCCCGCCAAGACTGCCATCGCCATTGCGAGGCTGCTTGAGCGGCCAAGTTCGAAGAGCGGTGAAAGGCGTCTCGCCGCTGCGCTGACCAGGCTAGGACCGACATACGTCAAGCTCGGTCAGTTTCTTGCAACGCGGCCGGATGTGGTGGGCACGGCGATCGCGCATGACCTGGAAAGTCTGCAGGACAAGATGGCCCCGTTCCCGCAAAGCGAAGCCGAGGCGGCGATTGTTGCTGCGTTCAACAAGCCGCTGTCCGCCGTCTACGCGAGCTTTGGCCCGGCTGTTGCCGCTGCATCGATCGCGCAGGTCCACCAGGCCGAGGTCGAGATAAACGGCGAGCGCAAGCCGGTTGCGGTCAAGGTTCTGCGGCCCGGCATCGAGCGCCGCTTCAGGTCTGACCTTGATGCTTTCTTCTTCGCGGCTCGCAAGGCCGAGGCTTTTTCAGCGGAAGCCCGCCGCTTGCGCTTGATTGAGGTGGTTTCCACACTGGCGCGCTCGGTCGCGATCGAAATGGACTTTCGTCTGGAGGCGGCGGCAGCCTCGGAAATGGCGGCCAATACTCGCGAGGACGCTGACTTTCGCGTACCTCCGGTCGATTGGGACCGCACCGCGCGCGAAGTTCTCACATTGGAATGGATCGACGGCATTCGTCTCAGCGATCACAGCGCGCTGGCAGCCAGTGGTTTCGATCTGCCGGCCCTCGGCCGCAACGTGATCCAGAGCTTTCTGCGTCACGCGCTGCGGGATGGCTTCTTTCATGCCGACATGCACCCTGGAAACCTGTTCGTGGACGACGAGGGCAAGCTCGTCGCCGTCGACTTCGGCATTATGGGGCGGCTCGGGCCGAAGGAGCGGCGGTTCCTGGCCGAAATCCTGCTGGGCTTCATCACGCGCGACTACTACCGGACCGCGCAAGTGCATTTCGATGCGGGCTACGTTCCCCGACATCATTCGGTAGAGAGTTTCGCGCAGGCCATCCGCGCCATCGGCGAGCCGATTCACAATCGCACGGCCGAAGACATTTCGATGGCAAAGCTTTTGATGCTGCTGTTCGAGGTGACCGGCTTGTTCGACATGCGCACGCGTCCCGAGCTCCTGCTGCTGCAAAAGACCATGGTCGTCGTGGAGGGCGTTGCGCGCTCGCTCGATCCCAAGCTCGACATGTGGACGACCTCGGAGCCGGTGGTGCGCGAATGGATTGCGCGCAATCTCGGACCGGTTGGGCGGCTGGAAGATGCCGTTGAAGGCGCCGGTGAAATTGGCCGTTTTCTCGGCGAGGTGCCGAGCTTGCTGACCCGCGCTGGCACGCTGCTCGATCAGTTCGACACGATTACCCGCGATGGGCTGGTGCTTTCGCCTGAGACCGTTTCGGCGATCGGAGCGGCGGAGGCGCGCCGCAACCGCTGGACCGCGATTGCGCTTTGGGTGATCGCGGCCCTATTGGCCTGGATCGTGTGGAATCTGGTCTGATTGGCAGAGCTATTGTGATTCCACAAACTCTTCCAGCTTGTCGATGCCCTGGCTCCAGCCTGCCTCCATGCCCGCCAGCATCTGCGGGGCGATCGGGACGAGGCCGATGGAGTGAGATTGCAGCGTCAGTGTCGTTTTACCGCCGCTCTCGGCGAGGATGATGGTGGTCTCTCCTTCGAGCAGATGCTTGCCGTCTTTGTCCGTGGCGATGTTCGTGAACACAAGACGTTCCGGCGGAATGACCTCGCGAAA
>DATGDN010000065.1:0-7758 GCA_035310865.1 Pseudolabrys sp.
CCTGTTTCGCCAACAACTGTGCGAGGGCCCTTTTTCCCTCTTTAGCCGCCTCTGCCATGCTTTCAAAAAAGACTGGCGAGCTCTCCACCGGCCCCCACCGACCGGCACGGTAGATCTCCCACCGCCAGGGCTTAGGCGGACTGCCTCGCAACTTCACGACCACCGAATAGTCGGTTGGGTCAAATTCTTCTTCTTCGCTCATGCGCCATAGATGGCGATAGTCGGCTCAGGTTTCAAACTGCCGCTAATGCGGAACGCGCGAGCCCTAATGCGGCGCATCTTGATACGGAGCCAGTTCGGGCTCCGGCTCCGGAGCGGCTGCAACAGCTGGGGGCATCGGAGGCGGCGGTGGGTGAAACGACCGCACGTCGCCTACGCGTCGGTAGTTTTCCCTTCAGTCCCGCTCACAGCGGAAGGCTCGTGTCTTCTGATTACTTCGCCGGCGCGCTTCTCGTCTCGCTCCCAGATGAGTCGAAGGACAACGTAGGTGACCACGCCCACGATCGGGGGGACGATCAGCGTTACCAAGAGCTGGCCCATGGCTGCTGCCTTCCAGTGCCGACAGCGTAGGTCTGTTTTGCGCTTTTCGCTACGGCTTCGCTCACGGGTTAGGGCCTAGTTGGATGAGCTATCCCCCCGCGGTCCGGCGCCCTTGCCAGCGCGCCAGAGACGCCCTCGCCTGGCATGGTGGCGAGCGACGGCGCCCTACGACCGTTCAGCCGCCTTCACTGCCCCTGCTGGAATGTTACCCGGGGCGTTACCCCTGCCTAGAAATGGGACTGGGCCTTATTCGATAAGTGCTTGTTTTCGTTGGTACAGGCGGGTGGACTTGAACCACCGACCTCTGGTTCCACAGACCAGCGCTCTAACCAACTGAGCTACGCCTGCACATGCGATCGGCTTCATTCAAGCCTGATCCAAGCGGCCGGAACCTAGGTGTCGCTCGCGTCTTTGGCAAGCACCTCCGACCAGACTAATAAACAAAAGCCCGGACACTCCAGTCCGGGCCTTGAACGCGGTTTATGTTGGACGCCGGTGCGATGCAGAAGCCTCAGGCCGCCTTGCGCAATGCGCTGTTGAAGCAATCCTTCATCGGCTCGGCAGTGTCGGCCGCGACTTTCTGCGCATGCTCGGAAAGGTCCTTGGCCTGCTCAGCGAAGGCATCAAACTGCTTGCGCAAATAAGCGCTGTAAAGCTCGACCACCTCCGAATACGACTTGGCAGCCATCAATTCGCTCATCAGGTCGAAGGTCGCATCGCTGTTGACGCGCGTCGTCTCGATCAGCTTAAGGCCGTAACTCGCGCAGCCCTTGGAGGCCGTTGAATACGTGTCCTCAATCACGTCGGTGACCTCTTCTGCGGCGCTCTTGGCCTTCTCGTAGCTCTCTTTGGCCTGGGCGATGCCCTTTTCGGCAAACTCGCGGAATGCGGTCGGAATTTCGAATTTCGACATTTCAAAGCGGGGCATTTCGAACTTCGGCGAATCGGTCGCGGGAGTGTTGATGGCGATCGGTTTTGCCTTGCTCTTGGGCGTGGTGCTGGAAGCGGGTTCGGCCATGACAGTCATCCTTGACTAGGGAGGGCCCCATCGATGATCGGACGATTTGCCCTCCGCAAATCGGCCCGTACGTTTGCTGGTGCGCCGGCCGACGCATAAACATGTGGCTGGGCGGACCGTTTAAAACCTTGTACTCTCAGTTTTGGTGCATTGCAATAAAAAATATTGCATCGCACAATAAGCCACGCATCGTGCTCTTACCCCCGTTAACTTTGTCAGCGCTTGCCGTTGGATGGCGGCCGCCGATGCGTGGACGCAGCCCACCGGCAGCCGTGTTAAGGCTTTATTAGCCGTAAATTCTGCGACACCGCGATGACGGGCTCCATGCTGCAGCTTGCATTTCTCCGTGATCCGCGGCTGGGGCCGCATGCGCTCAATCCCGCGCCGGTATGGCTGTGGAGCGCGGAAGCCGACCGAATCCTTTGGGCCAATCCGACAGGCGCGGCGATTTTCGACGCAGCCTCGCCTGCTGATGTTGCGTCGCTGCGCTTCGATGCACGCCATGCGGCATCCGTTCAAATTGCACGCCTTTCCGGCACACTGCCGCAGAGCGGCGCGCCACGGCTCGAGAGATTGCGCGGATTTGGGGCAAGCATCGGCGCCACGTTGATCTGCTTGTGCTCGCGTATCGCGCTCCCCGACAACAGCGCTGCCATCCTGGTTGTGTCTGCCGAACGAGCGGGCAAGGATCTTTCAATGCGGGAGCGGGCCCTCCGGTTGCTTGGCGGCCTCGAAGCACCGTCGGCGATCTTCACCGCGGACGGGGAGCTGATCGCCGCACAGCCTTCGGCGATCGAGCGCATCGGCAGTCAACGCGACCTGGTTTCCCTCGGCGCCGAAAAACTCGCCCGCGAGGCGAGCTTGAATGGCACTGCGGAAGGCGAGATTCGAGCCGGCCATATCGGCATGATCAGACTCGGCGCGGCTTCGACATTTGCATTGTTGGTTGCCTTCACAGAACCGGAGGACGCGTCGCGCCCGGATGCGCGCACGAATGTCGTCGCGGAAATTCCGAAAATGCCAAACCCCGTGGAAACGGACGGGCAGCTTCCCTTGCGGTTCGTCTGGCAAACCGATGCCGAAACACGCTTCACTATCGCCAACCAGGAATTCATCGACTTGCTTGGGCCAAAGCTGGCCGCTTTGCTTGGCCGCAACTGGGCCGACATCGCGCAAACCCTGAAATGCGACGCGTCGACACAGATCGCGAATGCGCTCAGCAAGCGAGAGACCTTTAGCGGTATCATCGTGCCATGGCCGGTCGAAGGGCTCGACCAGCCCTTGACGGTTGAGATGTCGGGCCTGCCGGTGTTCGACCGCGAACGCCGGTTCGGGGGGTTCCGGGGCTTTGGCGTTTGCCGTGACGTGGATCGACTAAAAGACCTGCAGAGCCGGCGGGTACAGCATGCACCAGCTGCGCCCGGCGAACCGGCGCCAAAAGTCCTCACTTTTCCAACCTCGGCGGCGCCGGCCCCGACGCTGAGTACCCGAGAACACAGCGCCTTTCAGGAGCTCGCTCGCGAACTCAGTGCGCGCCTGAGGAAGACGTCTGGCAAGATCGATTCGACTGTCTCCCGCAACGTCGAATCCGCACCGGTTTCGCCGCCAGCTCAACCGTCGCGGCCGCCACCGAGCCCAACGCGCGATGCGCAGCAAGGCCGGTCGATCCTCGACCGGCTGCCAGTCGGTGTTTTGATCTATCGTCTCAACAGCCTCGTTTACGCAAACCGCGCTTTCCTCGATTGGACTGGATATTCCACGCTGGATGAACTGACAGAAGCCGGCGGCCTCGACAGCCTGTTTATCGAAGCGAAGAACGAACCCGCGACCAAGGACGCCAGAACTACCGCCAAATCGCTGACGATCGCGACCATCAACGGCAAGCAGAAACCGGTTGAAGGACGCTTATTCAGCGTGATGTGGAACGGAGAGAACGCGCTCGCTCTGACGATCGAGACGCAGTCGAACGGTGGCGACAAAAGTGCGCAAAATTCCCTGCATCCGGCCGAGGAGGAAATTCGCGAACTCAGGGCAATTCTGGATACCGCAACAGACGGCGTCTTGATCCTGGACCGCAGCGGCCATGTGCTTTCAGGCAACCGAAGCGCCCAAGCGCTTTTTGGCTACGATGCCGGCGAGCTTGCCGAACTCTCGATAAGCGACTTGTTGGTGCCGGAAAGCCGGCACGCGGTGCTTGAGCAGATCGACCGGCTTGCAAAGGGCGATGGCGTCAGCGCACTCGGTGCCGGCTACGAAACGATCGGCCAGGTGCGTCAAGGTGGGCTTGTTCCGCTGCACATCACGATCGGCCGCATTGAGGATGGCGAAAAGCTTTGCGCAGTGTTGCGCGACATAACCGCCTGGAAGCGCAGCGAGGAGGAACTGGTCAACGCCAAGCGGGTTGCCGAAAAGGCTTCCACCGCGAAATCCGAATTTCTTGCGAAAATCAGCCACGAAATCCGCACACCGCTAAACGCCATCATCGGCTTTTCTGAAGTGATGATAGATGAACGTTTCGGCCCGATCGGCAGCGAACGCTACCGGCAATATCTCAAGGACATTCACGCCTCCGGCGGGCATCTGATTTCACTGGTCAACGACCTTCTCGATCTGTCGAAGATCGAGGCGGGGAAACTCGAACTCACGTTCGTGAACGTCAACCTCAATGATGTGGTGCAGCAATGCGTGGCGATCATGCAGCAGCAAGCAAACCGCGAACGCGTGATTATCCGCACATCGTTGCACGGCAACCTGCCGCAGATTATTGCCGATGCGCGCGCGATGCGGCAGATAACGCTTAATTTGCTGTCAAACTCGATCAAGTTTACAGGCGCGGGTGGGCAGGTGATAATCTCGACCGCCCAGACCGACGACCGCGGGGTCGTGCTGCGCGTTCGCGATACTGGTTCCGGCATGAGCGAAAAGGAATTGCAGATTGCGCTCGAGCCTTTCCGTCAGGTCGCCACGGTCACGCATTGGGACGCTGATGGAACCGGCCTTGGTCTGCCGATTACGAAAGCGCTCGCGGAAGCAAATCAGGCACGTTTTCGCATAACCAGCCAGGTCGACGATGGCACGCTGGCCGAAGTTATTTTTCCGGTCGCCCGAGTGCTGGCGCAGTAATTCGAAAATCGGCTAGGCTCTTCCCATGGGCCGATTGTTCCGTTGCATCGCATTCGCGTTGGCGGTCATAAGCACGGCCGCGGCTGCGCCGGTCCGTGCAGCCGAACCGGTCGATCTTCTCCTGGTCCTTGCCGCCGACGTTTCGCGGAGCGTTGATAACCAGAAATTTCAGTTGCAGCGTGAAGGCTACGCGGCGGCACTCGCCAATCCGCGGGTCATTGATGCCATACGTTCAGGCCGCCATGGCCGCATCGGGATCCTGTTTCTCGAATGGTCGGGATTTGGCAACCAGAAAGTCGTCATCGACTGGATGATGATCGACGGGCCCAAGACCGCGCAGATTTTCGGCGACCGCTTGCTCGAATCGCCGCGCTCCTTTGCCGACCGCACCTCGATCAGTGGCGGCATTGATGTCGCCGTCGCAGAGCTCGCGCGCGCGCCGTTTAGCGCAGACCGGCGCACCATTGATGTATCGGGCGACGGCACCAACAATGCCGGTCGTGACGTTGGGCAGGCACGGGACGAAGCACTTGCGCTTGGCATTACAATCAATGGATTGGCGATTCTCAGCGAGACGCCATTGCCCTGGAATCCCGAGCATACAAATCCGGCCGGCGGTCTTACGAAATACTACCGCGACAATGTGACCGGTGGGCCCGGCAGCTTCGTCATTGAAGCCAAGGATTTCAATTCATTCGGCCAGGCAATCATCAAGAAGATGATCGCCGAAATTGCCGACGCCGGCGGCCCCATACCAGCAGCACGGTAAGCTTAACCGCACCCCAGCCATGAAAGGGTCACAGAGCCCGTCCAAGGTTGGCCGCAGCGGGACCAATGCTATAGTCCTCCGGCGCCTAACGCCGAACAACCGGAAACCTCCAATTGACAGCCGTGGCCGCCTTGAAACGTCTGGGACTTATCCTGCTCGCCACAATGGCGGGTGGATTGCTCGTACTGACGACGGCCGCATATCTGATTTCTGCCGACGCGGTACGTCAGCAGGTCGTGGGCGAAATTCGCGCCGTGACCGGACTGGACCCGGTCTTGCGCGGCAAGGCCAGCGTCTCGCTGTTTCCCACCGGGAGCGTCAGCTTTGATGACGTGATCCTTGGCGACGGCAATCAGCCTGCCCTCGTTGCAGAGCGGTTGACGGCGCGCCTGCGTTTTTTCCCGCTTCTTATCGGGAGAGTGGAGATCGCCGACGTCTCCCTGGATCATCCGAACATTATCGTGAAATTGCAGCCGAATGGACCATCCAACTGGTCGGGGTTGATTGAAGCGCTGACACGTAGCCAGTCAGCCGCAAAGCGGCTCGCAGCATTTTCCGAAATGCGCATCGATGGCGGCACCGTCGTGATCCAGGACGAGGCGCATAAGATGACCGAAACGCTGTCGGGCGTTGAATTTTCGTTGGCATGGCCATCGATATCGAAAAGCTTTGGTGCCACCGGACGATTCATCTGGCGCGACGCACCGATGGACGCCAGCGTAACACTCGCCGACTTTCCATCGGCGCTTGCCGGCAACCGCAGTGGCCTGAAATTGCGTATTTCCGGTGCGCCGATGAAGGCCGCATTCGAAGGCGCCATCAGTCTCAAGCCGACGCTCAAAATCGAAGGCACCCTCGCCGCCGACGCCGTGTCGCTGCGCAATGCCGTGGTCTGGGCCGGACAAAAGCCGCCCCCCGGCGGCGGTTTCGGCCGCTTTGCAATCAAGGCGCGGACCAACGTTGTCGGGGGCACCATCAGCC
This sequence comes from Pseudolabrys sp., assembly GCA_035310865.1. GTDB lineage: Bacteria > Pseudomonadota > Alphaproteobacteria > Rhizobiales > Xanthobacteraceae > Pseudolabrys. The sequence goes on from DATGDN010000065.1 coordinate 6,432, forward strand.
TGTCGAGCGTCAACGTCGAGCTTGACGGCAACGCTGCCGAAGGCGTCCTCACGTTCGCCGCCGACGGGCGGCAAACCCTGCAGGGCACACTCGCCGCCGACACTCTCGACCTGACGCCGTACGTCTCGACCGTCCGCCTGCTGACCGCCAATGAACGATCGTGGAGCAACGGCCGCATCACGCTCGAAGGCCTTGCCGGCCTCGACCTTGATTTGCGGCTGTCGGCTGCAAACGTCGTCGTATCCAACGCAAAGCTCGGCCGTACGGCCATCGCGGCCAATTTGCGCGCCGGACACCTTGTCGTCACCGTCGGCGAGGCGCAGGCCTATGGTGGCGTGATCAAAGGCTCGCTGGCTCTCGCCGAATTCGATCAGGGCGTCGATGTAAAGTCGCAACTGCAATTCACCGACGTCGACCTGGAAACCTGTCTCGGGCAATTATTTGGCCTGCGCCGCCTCGAAGGCAAAGGCAACATGTCGCTTGCAGTCGAAGGCACCGGTAACAGCGTGCTCGCGGTTACGAGTACGCTGAGCGGGACGGCTAACTTGACGGGCACGAATGGGGCGCTCGCGGGCCTCAATGTCGAACAACTGCTCCGCCGTCTTGAACGGCGGCCGCTTTCAGGCGGCGGCGAATTCCGCAGCGGGCGCACACCCTATGAAAAAATCACAGTCGCGCTCAAGATCGCGCAAGGGACAGTCACCGTCGACGGCGTGACGATTGATGGTGCGGCAGTCAAGCTTGCCCTTGCCGGAACGGCTTCGATCCCGGCGCGTGAGCTTGATCTCAAGGGCACGGCGGCGCTGGTGACCCCGCCAAAGCCTGGTGCAGCACCGTTCGAGCTTCCGTTTATCGTGCAGGGTTCGTGGGACGATCCTATCATGTTGCCCGATCCGGAAGCATTGATCCGGCGTTCAGGCGCCGCTGCGCCGCTGCTCAATGCGGTGCGCGAGCGGCGTGCTCGTGATTCGGTACGCTCAGCCATCGACCGGCTGACGGGAAGCACGCCCGCAGCGGGCGCTATACCCGCCGCCGATCAATCGGCCACGCCGCAAGCGCCAAAACAGGCCGAATAACTGCATTCGGCACGGATGCCGGCAAGCCGTCCTTCGACTATCATTCCGCAGGAGACGAATCACCCGCCGGCGGGATGGGTTGGTGGTCTGTTCCGTCCGCCGGGCAAGAGCAGCGACTAGCTGCGCGCCCAAAGCTGCCTGCTCGCGCTGACTGGCGCCTCGTTTGGCCAGCAATGATGCCGCAATAGTGCCGATCGCCACGATCACGATCATGACGGTGCAGATCGCATTGATTTCCGGTTTTACGCCCA
>DATGDN010000066.1:0-3317 GCA_035310865.1 Pseudolabrys sp.
GTCTTCGAGAGCCTCTACTCCATGGATGGGGATGTCGCGCCGGTGCACGCGATCTGCGACCTTGCCAAGCGTTACGGCGCCATGACCTATTGCGACGAAGTGCACGCAGTCGGCATGTACGGTCCGCGCGGCGGCGGCATCTGCGAGCGCGACGATGCAATGGCCCGTGTTGACGTAATTGAGGGCACGCTCGCCAAGGCTTTTGGCTGCCTCGGCGGTTATATCGCCGCGAGCGAAGAGCTGGTCGATGCGGTTCGTTCCTATGCGCCCGGCTTCATCTTCACCACCGCGCTGCCGCCGGCGATTTGCGCCGCGGCGACTGCCGCCATCCGCCATCTGAAAACATCGAGTTGGGAACGCGAACGCCACCAGGAACGCGCCGCACGCGTCAAGGCGGTGCTCAATGCGGCCGGCTTGCCGGTGATGCCAAGCACGACGCACATCGTGCCGGTTCTTATTGGTGATGCGGAGAAATGCAAGGCCGCAAGCGATCTGCTGCTTGCGGAGCATGGCGTCTATATCCAGCCGATAAACTACCCAACCGTGCCGCGCGGCATGGAACGGCTGCGCATCACGCCCTCGCCATATCACGACGACACGCTGGTCGATGCACTCGCCGAAGCCCTCGTGGATGTATGGGAACGGCTCGGGTTGCGCCGGGGCCAGCAGGCAGCCGCGGCCGAATAAGCCGCGGCAATTTCATCAATCCTGAAAAGGCGGCCGCTTAGTTGGCGGTTTGGCGGATTCGCCGGACACTTTGTTCGCGCGAGCGCTGCGCCGCGCCAGTAGCGGCATGGTCAGCGAAACAAAGAAGATGCGCGTGAGGTGGTGGGCTCCGACATAGACCGGGTCGAGATTGAGCGCGAGCGCCAGCAGCATCATGGCGTCGACCGATCCGGGCGCAAAAGCAATCATCACCTCGGCGGCGCGGAGCGACAGCACGCTGATGAGAACCGCCGCGAATATGGCGGAAATCGCGACCGCGACCGCGAATGAGCCGAAGGCCGCACCGACGAAATTGAGCAGCATCCGCGGCGACGTATTGGCAAAGCGCGAACCGGTGATCGCGCCCATCGCGACCATTGCGGTGTTTGCAACCCACCACGGCAGGACTGCGTGAATGAGTCCGCTGCCATGCAGGATCGCGGACGTAAGCATGGCGCCGAAGAGCAGCCCGCCAGGCAAGCGGACGCGGTAGGCGATGATCGCAACGATGGTTGATGCCGCCAGCAAGATGGCCAGTTCGTCGAGCGTCTCGAGATTGAGCGCACCGGTCGGCCGTGGCGCCGCGTGACCGACGAGGCCGAGCAGTGACAAGCCCGCCGGGAGACCGACTGCGATGACGACAACCCGAATGCTCTGAACGATTGCGATCGCCCGCAGATCGGCGCCAAGTTCGGCACCCAGCGCCAGCACTTGCGACATGCCGCCCGGTGCTGCCGCAAGGTAGGAATCGACTTTGCCCCAGCGGTGCACAAGACGCAGGTACCCTGCTCCGCCGACAGAAATGAACGCCATCGCCAAAACCATGACCGCAATGCTGAGCGGATACGTTGCCATTCCGTGCAACGTCTCTGGTGTCACCACGGCGCCAAGCGACGTGCCGATGAGCACGAAAATCGCGCGCATCAACACCGCCGGTATCAGCAACGGCCGGCCGGCGATCGCCGTCCCGGCAACCGCCAGGATTGAGCCTGACAGCCAGCCGGCGGGAACTCCGATGAGCCCGAGCGTGGCGCCGCCGATCGCGGCGGTTGCCAGCGTTTCGGACAGGCGGCGCAGGACGATGAGGCGTGTGCTGGGCGACGGCGCAGACAAGGCAAGGCTTTCGCGGAGCCCGACGCACCTGCGCCGCGGCTCATTCGGCGCGATCAATGCCGTGCGCGGGCGCCCGCGTCAATTGCGGATCGACATACCCGCAATGCCGTGTCCCGATGCCTCCACTCCTAAAACAAGAGATCTCGCATGAGCGCATCGAGATGGCGGACTGCGCCGAGCGATTCACGCAAACGCTCGCGCTGTTCGCGCGAGAGCGGCTTGATCGCAACTTTGTTGCTGGGTGGAAGACCGCCATGGATGTCGGCAACTTGCTGTCCAAGAATAAGGTCGATGAAGACCTCATGCGCGCGTGCAAGCGCATCAAGGTCGGAATCACCCCCATGGCCGAGCGAGGCGATGGCCGAAAGGCGCGCTTGCGTTGAGCGCACGAGGAGATGGTAACGGATTGCGAGCACGCGTGCAGTCGTAAAGATACCAAACAAGCCCGCTTTCTTGAGATCGATACGGCCATTCTCCGTGCGGAAGTTCCCAAACATTGTGATGGCGGGCTCAACTTCGCCCGCCGCTTCCACCAACAGCTTCGCGAACGCAACATTGCCCCGGGCCGCATCAAAGGCGGAACGCCAAACGTCGTTGGCCAATGCTGCATCGCCGCGCACACACACCAAATCGAAGAAGATATCGACCGAAAGCAGGTCGGCTGGGGTTGAGCGTGCGATCCAGTCAGCGATGCGCGCACGCCATGTCTCGCGCGAGCCGCGCCACGCGGCATTGCGGGCCATGACGCCACCCTTGCAATAAGGCACGCCAGCCTCGTGCAGAATGTCGGCGACAATGCCGCCCAGCCGGGCGAACCATTGATCGACGGCGGACCCCGGCGCGCCCTCAGCAAATACGATGGCATTGTCCTGATCCATTGCGAGCAGGCTTTCGCCGCGGCCCGCTGAACCGAGGATGCACAAGGCATAAGCGCATGGCGGCTCGCCCTGGCCATCGGCTTTCATCCGCCTTTCCGCGAGCACGCCGGCGCGGCCGGTGAGCGCGCCAAGCTCGCGCGAAATGACCGCGGCGATGTCGCGCGCGCTCACGCCTTCAGCGAGCAATGCTTCGGCCGCCTGCGGAAGCCGGGCCCAGGCCGCGCCCAGGGCCGGCACGTCGTCGGCCTGATCGATTTCGTCACCCAGTACGACGGCCTCCTGCGCGCGGAGGCGCAACAGGTCGCGTGAGGTAATGATGCCGCAAACCTCACCGTTCTCGTTCTCGACGCCAAGGTGGCGCACTTTCAGCCGACTCATGCGGCCAAGCGCGCGATAGACAAACGCGTCGGCCGGCACCGTTTCCAGGGGCTTGCTGGCGAACTGAGCGGCCGCCTGCGACAGCGCCTGTGGGCCTTTCTCACTAATGGCACGTAATACGTCGCGCTCGGTTATGATGGCGACATTGGGCGGCTGCATCGGAGATGCAGCCGCAACAACCAGTAAAGAGGAAATCTTGCCGTGCGCCATGCGCTGCAGGGCATCGCCGAGCGAAACGTCGGT
>DATGDN010000067.1:0-7193 GCA_035310865.1 Pseudolabrys sp.
CGCCTTGCTTTGAATTTCGGGTTTCATCGGCGATAAGGCGATGACGTCGGCTGCCGCATCGCCCGATTCAAACAGTCGCGTGATCCGCGCCAGGCGCGCTTGGTCCTCGCCATCGAGCGGCCCGCACGCAGTTAAAACACGCTTTATGACATCGAGCATTTGCTGGCGTGCCGCATTATCCAGCAGCATCTTCGGGATTGCTGCAAGCGCGGCTTCTTGATCGATCAGCAGCAGATAGAATTGTTCGCGCACCAGGGCCTTGAACTCTGCCAGCGATAGGCGGGGCGCGATGCTCGGCTCGCGACGAAGCCGCCGCACAATTTCAAAGCCGCGCGCGTCAACAGCGCCTCGGTACTTGCCGGCATACACCAGGGCGCGGACGGCGGCTGTGTTCAAGTCGCCAATCGGCATCCGTACTTTCAGTTCGTTGAGTCGCGTGCGCAACAATTCCTCGTGCCAAGGATCCTTGGCAGGACTGCGCAAGGGTTGCGTGCTCGCCGGATCGATCCCGAGCGCCGCCTGCAGCGCCGGCAAGCCGTAAATGGTGAAGAACGTCTGTTCTGCGAGATGGTCGCGACCATCGCGCCAGGCGTTCAGCGCAGCCGTTATCTGTTTCGATATATTCTCCTGCCAGCCGATGAATGGGTTGTCTGGAGAAGCGGCACTGCGGTGCTCGCGCACCCAGGCTGTCATCGGCTTGAGCATCGCCATCATCGGGTTTGTATCCGACAATAGTTCATAGCTGACTCGCAGCGGGTGCAGCTTTTGCATCCACTCCGCCATCGGCGGATTGGCAAGTGCGCGCACGAACGGCTGGGCGAAGGCACGGTAGAGGGCTAGATTGATCTCCGATAGCTTTGCGGCGGCAGCAAAGCAGCGATCGTCCGCCGCGTCATTTCCGCCGAGAGCGCGGATATCGTCGAGCGTCCTTTCCTCGCAGCGCATGACCCAGTCGCCGCTCACCAGATCAGGGTTAACCGTGTCGGTGCCCTTGCGCTCGAAGGTCGCTTCATAGAGGCCGGGCGGCAGTACATCGATCAGGTCGATGTTGTTGGAGAACTCGCTATGTTCCTTGCGGGCGACCCCACCCGAAACAAAGATACCGAGGTGGCCGACCTTCTGGTGCACCGAGTACACGATCGTCTGCTCGTGCGAGCGAATGTCGTCGACACTGTCGTAAAGATCCAGGATCCAGCCAAGCGCCTGTGGCGGAGGCGTGATGTTGTCGCCCTCCGAACAGAACACCACGATCGGCGAGCGGATATTACGAAGGTCGAGCGGCCTGCCGTCCGAGGTTTGAATTTTCGCAGCTGCGAGGTTGTTGCCGATGAACAGTTGATCGACGATGAATTGAATCTCTTCGGCGTTGAGATTGACGTAACCACCCCAATATCGCTCGAAGCCAAGATAGCGCTGCGCCTCGGTATCGATCTTGGAATAGACGCTGTATTGCTTGGTCCACAGTGTGTTCGCCGGGTTCAGATTCTCGAAGTTTTGCACCAGCCAGGCGCCATCGAACTTCCCGGCGCCGAGATCGCTAGTGAGCGCGGTCAGCCAGCTGCCACCCAACAGCCCGCCCGAGTATCGCATTGGATTTCGCCCGTGCACGCCACCCCAATAGGACAGCGGTGATCCGGCGATGATCAGAGGGCCGAACAACTCCGGCCGCACGGATGCAAGCATCATAATCGCCCAGCCGGCCTGACAATTCCCGATCACGCACGGTTTGCCGTCGGCCTCCGGGTGCAGCTCGATCACCTTTTCGAGGAACACCGCCTCGGCGCGCCCTATGTCTTCGATGGTCTGGCCGGGCATAGGGTTCGGTAGGAAGCCGACGAAGTAGCATGGGTGGCCTGCCTTCATGACCACGCCGATTTCGCTGTCGGACTTGAAGCCGCCGATACCCGGACCGTGGCCGGCGCGCGGATCGACCACAACAAACGGCCGGCGCGTTGGATCGATCACGACGCCTTCAGGCGGCACCACCCGCACTAGGCCATAATTCACCGGCTGTTTGAGCTGGCGGCCGTCGACAATGAGTTCGAAACCGTAATCGAGCACATGCGGCGCGGTTTCGGCGAGATGCGCGTGGTACTGATTGCCGCGTTCGCGCATCACGTCCCAGAACAAAATGCAGCGCTGCGCAGCGTCGACGGCGTATTCGACCGCGGGGGCGAAAGGGCCGTAATTGCATTCAGCCGCATTTGACGATGACGGGGACTTCGACACCGAAGGAGTCTGGAGCTCGGACATTGGTCGGTTTCCTTCTGGGTCGGGCGAGGTTTTATGACGGCGAGGTGCGCAAAAGTTGACCTGCTGTGCGCCGCACTCCGGCAGCGCCTGTCCACAGCTGTAAAAGCCGAGCTTCGGCGAGTTGAATCCGTTTGCCGGGTGTGACGGCCAGATGCACCACCAGGCCTCCGCCCGCGCGGCAGGAGAGAGCCCGGCACTATGATTCAGCATATTGCTGCTACATTGCAGCACATTGATCTGAGTCAAAATTTACGGCGAGAGAGGCCGCGCGCAGCGTTGGAAGCCGAGATTCTCATGTTGCGGCAACAATGCTGGGCGAAGAACGTGCACAACGCGGAGCGGTACTACGGTGCGGAATGTGCGTGGCGTCCGTTTCAACCATGTAATTGCTAACCAACCATCATTGAGTGGTCTAGGCTATGCCGAAGAAGATGTATTCCTTCTGGGATCGGCACCTGCGCCCGATCGGATACAAGATCCGCGTTCAGGTCGTCGACTTCTCCGGCGGCGTGCCGGGCGACATCGCTCTCACGCTGAAATAGGGCTGAACGAATCGGCGATCGAGCAGTCATGCAGCGCGGCATTAATAGGAACTTCGCCAAGGCGTCAAAACGCAGGTCGGCGAGGCACAGCATAGACAGGAGTTTGCAATGACGATTTCCCAGGTGGCTGCACCAGTCCAGACCCATGCGAATTACGAACGCCTGATCGCCCGCGCGAAGCAGGTGCCGCCGGCGACCACTGTCGTGGTCTACCCCTGCGACGAGACTTCGTTGCGCGCTGTCGCCGAGGCGGCAGAGGCCGGCATCATCATCCCGACCCTGGTCGGACCGAAGGCAAGCATCGCCGCGCTGGCGCGGCAGCACGCGATTGACATCAGTCGGTTCGAGCTGATCGACGCGGTTGACGCCGACGAAGCGGCCGCACAGGGCGTCAAACTGATCCATGAGGCGAAAGGCGAGTTGCTCATGAAGGGCAGCCTTCACACCGACGAGCTCATGCGCGCGGTGACCGCCTCCGCGACAGGCCTGCGGACGGCGCGGCGGATTAGCCACGTGTTCGTCATGGATGTGCCGACCTATCCGGAGCCCCTGTTCATCACCGACGCGGCGATCAACATCTTCCCCGATCTCGATGCGAAGCGCGACATCATCCAGAACGCAATTGACCTGTTCACGCAGGCTGGGCTCGGCACACCGCGCGTTGCCATCCTTTCCGCGGTCGAAACCGTCACGTCCAAGATCCCGTCGACCATCGAGGCGGCAGCACTGTGCAAAATGGCAGAGCGCGGCCAAATCACCGGCGGGTTGCTGGACGGGCCGCTCGCCTTCGACAACGCCATCGATCCCGACGCCGCGAAGATCAAGGGCATCCATTCGCCAGTCGCGGGCCGTGCTCAGATCCTGGTCGTGCCCGACCTCGAGGCCGGCAATATGCTCGCCAAGAACCTTTCGTTCCTGGCCCAGGCCGACGCGGCCGGAATCGTGCTTGGGGCGCGCGTACCGATCATCCTCACGTCGCGGGCAGATTCCGTACGCACCCGCATGGCCTCCTGCGCGGTGGCGGTCCTATATGCGGACGCCCGGCGGCGCGCCACGGTCTTGCCGGCTGCGTGACCAAATAAGGTCAAGGAATTACAAGCGAGGATTATCGATTTGGCCAAGCAGGCTTCACCGCCGTTGTTCCTGTTGGAATTGGTGCGACTGGGACTGAGTCACGAGCCTGAATTTCCCGACCTACGGACCGTATGATTGAGCCGCACGTGCGGATGTTCGCAATTGATGCTGTGGACGGCTCCTCCACCGGCACGTGAGTGCCATGAGTATGGTTGCGGTTGATGCAACCAGGGCTCAGAGGAGCCAAGCATGCAAGTGGTTACGACAGTGGTCTCGACATCGCCAAGTCGGTGTTTCAGGTGCATGGCATTGATGCTGCTGGCCAAGTGGTCATCCGCCGTCAGTTAAAGCGGCGCTATGTTCTGGCGTTCTTTGAGAAGTTGCCAGCGTGCCTGGTGGGCATCGAGGCCTGTGCCTCGTCGCATCATTGGTCGCGGGAGCTCAAGGCGCTCGGCCACACTGTGCGGCTGATGCCGCCGGCTTACGTGAAGCCGTACGTCAAACGGCAGAAGAACGATGCCGCTGATGCGGAGGCAATCTGCGAAGCAGTTACCCGGGCGAATATGCGGTTCGTCGCCACCAAGACACCCGAGCAGCAGAGCGGTCTGACACTCCATCGCACGCGCCATCTGTTCATTCGCCAGCAGACGGCAGTGATCAACGTGATCCGCGCCCATCTTGCCGAGTTCGGAATCGTCGCGCCGGTCGGGCGCAAGGGTGTCGAGGAACTGCTCGATGTTGTCGCCGATCCAGCTGACAAGCGAGTTTTGCGATAGCGCGTGCGTGTCTCGCAGCACTCGGGGCTCAGCTGCGCAGGCTCAAGGAGCAGATTTTGGAGTTTGACCGTTTGATCATGGCATGGCACCGCTCGCATGAGGCGAGCAGGCGGCTCGATGCGATCCCCGGCGTCGGCCCAGTGCTGGCCACGGCCCTGATTGCCAGTATCGCTGACCCAAAGGCCTTTCGCTCAGGTCGCAACTTCTCGGCCTGGATTGGATTGATCTAAAGGGGCGCGATACGCACTCGAGTGTATGAACTGTCATAAGGAAACGGAAAAACTCCACAGTGCGGGCAGGCAATCGTTTCGGGACTAGGCCGTAATACGCTTGTCATACTAGGCAGGCAGAATGATGTTGTCGACGCACTCGAGTGCGACGGCAACCCCTGTGCAAGAGGCCGGATGTACGCCATCGCACGGGGTAAACTCTTTCTACTCCGGCTCCTCATTGGAAACCCGGATTTCTGGGGCCGAAGCTTTGGGGGCAGGCGCCGGTGGCTGAGAGATTAATCACGCGCCGCAAACGCCGGCAGGTTATGCCGCGGCGAGATCTGCCGTTTACTTTTATCCCACCGAGCCACACACCGATTGCTTGCCCGCACTGTGGAGCAAATGCTCGTCTCATCTGGCGTTCGCTGCTACCTGCTGGTCTACAGGGCGAGATGCGCACTTTCCAGTGTAAGAAATGCCGTAAGCAAACGAAAACAGTCGTCCAGGTTTAGTCGCTACAGACCGCAGCACCGCGCGTCCCACAAAGCACGCATGATCGCGGTTACGCGGCGAGCCGCGAGCAGGCGATGGCGGATTTTAAGGCTTGCAGCCTCAGTAACCCGCTCAACAAACTTCCACGCCGTTGCTCCGAGCGAGCGCTTGCGTGCCAGCGGCGTCGAGCAACCTTGCGGCAATCTCAGTAGTCACATCGCGCGACCAACCCTCATCTGTATCGAACGCCACCACGTGCAGCGGACGCTCATACTCGCCGCTCAGAATGTCATCGCTTGTTCATTGGCTTGTCGTTACGAACATCGAGGATTGCCAGGTGCGCGAGGCGATAGAAAGGCGGAAACCCAAAGCGCGGAGCGTCGAGGCCGCACTCGCGACCCTGAATGAGTCTGGCCTTCGCGAGTTCACGCCTCGGGCACATTTTCGGCAAGCTCGGCGAGCCACACGTCGGCACAGCCGTCGGACGGAGCACGCCAGTCGCCGCGTGGTGACAGCGATCCGCCTGATGAGATCTTCGGGCCGTTAGGCAGCGCCGACCGTTTAAACTGGTTCGCGAAAAAGCGAATGAGAAACACGGAGAGCCAATGCCGAATTTCAGCGAGCGTGTAGGCCCTCCGTTGTATCGCTGGAATATCGGGTGGCCAAATGCCGCGGCCTGACTCGCCCCAGGCGTGGTGCGCCAAGAAAGCGATCTTCGATGGCCTGAAGCCGTACCGGATCAAATAATACAGGTTGAAGTCCTGCAGCGCATAGGGACCAATAACCTTTTCAGTCGACTGGATAGTTTCCCCCGCTTGCGGAGGAGCGAGTTCCGGCGAAATCTCAGTGGCCAGAATGGCGCGAAGGACGCGTGTGGTCTCCTCATTGACATCTCCGGAGTCGGCGACGAAGCGAACAAGATGTTGGATCAAGGTCTTCGCTACTGACGCGTTGACGTTATAGTGCGACATCTGGTCGCCCACGCCGTACGTGCACCAGCCGAGGGCAAGTTCAGAGAGATCCCCGGTGCCGACGACAAGCGCACCGTTTTGGTTGGCGAGCCGAAACAAATAATCGGTGCGCAATCCGGCTTGAACGTTTTCGAATGTGACGTCGTAGACTGCCTCGCTGAACGCGAACGGATGGTTGAGATCGGTCAGCAATTGCCGCGCCGCCGGACGGATGTCGATCTCGGCGCCGGTTACGCCGATAGCGCGAATCAGCGCCCAGGCGCTGTTTTTGGTTTGCTCGGAGGTCGTGAAGCCAGGCAATGTGTAAGCGAGCACATTCTCGCGGCTACGACCGAGCCAATCCATTGCCCGGGCAGCGACGATCAGCGCTTGCGTCGAATCGAGGCCGCCCGAGACACCGATGACGGCGCGCTCGATTTTCGTGGCCTGCAGACGCGTAGCCAACCCCTGGATTTGAATATTGTAGGCCTCATAGCAATTCTCCCGCAGCTTAGCGGGATTGGATGGCACAAAGGGAAAACGCTCGATCGTGCGCCGAATCGGAACCGGCTCATCGGGCGCATCGAGCGCAAATGCAAGCTTACGGAACTCAGCGGTTCGCTGGGATTCCTCACGCACGCAATTGCCGAAAGCGTTAACGCGTATGCGCTCCTGCCGAATCCGACCGAGGTCGACATCGCCCGTAATCAGCGTTGACCCGCGAGGGAAGCGTTCAGTCTCGGCAAGCCGATCACCGCATTCGAAGATCGCCGCATGACCGTCCCAGGCCAGATCAGTTGTTGATTCTCCCGGACCCGCGGCCGAATAGGCATAGGCGGCGATCGCGCGCGCCGATTGGCTCGCGCAGAGTAAGCGTCGCATATCAGCCTTGCC
>DATGDN010000068.1:0-7827 GCA_035310865.1 Pseudolabrys sp.
GCCACGAAGAGCAATAAAGGTACGCGGATGGCCGATGGCTGAGACCAGCTTCACCCTTGCCCCGAAATTCCGCCAATGCCAAAAAATGTGAAGGTTGTTGTTTAGGAGGCGATGCCCATACTTACATCAACGCAATTATTCGGTTTGGTTGCGCTAGTAACTTCCACCGTTCTTGTATTGCTTGCCGTCTCATATTGAGTGCCCGGATTTGCCGAGGGTGCTGCAAGCTATCAGTCGGAGGTGGCTCAATGGATGTGCTTCGTATTTTATTGCTGCTGATGACGGTAGGCGTTTTGGCTTTCATTCTGTACCACGCAATTACTCGGCAAATACCAAGAGACGCTTTCTGGACTGTAATTGCCATTGCCTGCGGCTTTAGTTTGAATCTGATCTATCTCTGGTTCGCTAAACCTGGCGAACCGCCAGTAGCTATCGAGGATAAGCCACCTGTCGCTGTGGAAGAAAAAGCACCCGTGGTCGATAAAGCAAACGATGCTGGTCCGCAGCCCGATGAGGTCAGCGGCACGCGGGGCTTAACGCCAGACTGTGAAAAGGAATTGCGCCGTACCGCCGATTTATTACGATTTTTTGCAAATAGAATTCGAACTGGAGAGGAAATACAATCGGTTGTCGCTGACGTGACACAGCAAGAGAAAAGAATAGCGGCAGTTTGCCCTGAGCTAAGCGACAGGTAATTGGCTCGCTATTGACCCTTTAGGTCCGCCCGCTTTCGGGGGTAAAGTAGAAATGGCGACCCGGGAACGGGAGGTGAACCCGGGCCGCAGCGACGTCGCCGATTAAGGAAAGGCAACGGCGAACGTTCGAATAATTTAGAACGCGTCGTATTGCTCGGCAGCCAGATTGGTCTTCGATACCGTCAAGCCGGTTGGGTCGATTATTGAAGCGGTGTCATACTGTTTCGCAACTGGCATATTCGACCAAGTTACGGCTGCCAAAACGAACGCGGCGAAGATGACAATTAGAACGCGCATGGGAGCCCCCTTTGTTAACGGAGAATCCATCGCGGCCGTTGAAGCGCGACGTTCGCGCGATAATGCGGTAACCGGCTTGACCGTTGGGTGCATCGCCAGCTCCTCCAGCCGTCCCGCCCGCATGGTGTTGGCAGCACCTGTCGGTAGCATCCTGATCGCCAAGCTTTAAGGGATCGTCGATGATGATCAGGTTGCCGCCCAGCCCGCTTGGCCGCTTCCACGCGGCCGTGGCCGGCAACGATCTGCTTGGCATCGTCCACCAAGACCGCAGCTCGCGCACAGGCGTGTATTTAGTCTTTCAGGACTTCGGAAAGTGCATTCTTATAGCTTGAGGCAGCGATTGTTCCCGCCAGCATCACTCAGTAGCAGAATAATGACCACGAGCCGGTCGGCACTCTCCCTACTCGAAGGAGCAGGAATGCAGGGAGGAGACAGGTTCGAGATCGACTGCGTCCGCCACCACGCAGTCCTAGTAGTGCCGAAAGTCTCTGACGGCGTCTCGAAGGCCTCGAACCTTCGGGCTTTTGCGGGTTGATATCGGTGAAGTGCGGTCTCTGCCGAAACGTAAAGCCGCTTGGAGGCAGTTTTGGGCCTTTTGTCTCTGCCGTTTGGAAAGCCGTTCCTGGCTCGGTTCTATGTTCGCGCTATTGGAGAGCCATAGATTTGCAGAATAGCAGACCGCTCGCGCAGCCCATGGAGGATGCCCGCTTTCGGGGCTAAAGCAGACATCACAATTAAAGAGCGTCACGTCTGCTTTTCACCCATACTGGACAACGGTTCGCGCGGCGCAATAGGTTTAATCAATGGTCGCGGCCAGCGTCGTATTCCTCGCTGCAAAACGGCCCGCCCTGATAGTGATCTCCGATCGGATCCGGCGGCAACTTTGCCTGCGCGGCCATCGCCTGATGCAGGAACTGCTCGGCTTTGCCCTGCGGACGATAACCGAAACGCCGGGCATTGCTGTTGTCCCACCAGCCGTCGGCATTGTCAGATGCGCCATAGAAGATCTCGTAGCGGATGTCGGGGTGCTCCAGCCCAATGCGGATAAGCGCCACCAAATCTTCCGGCTTGAGCCAGATTGCCAGCCGCCGCTGGTCGAGCGGCGCATCGCCGACATTGCCGATTCGCAGACACGTGACGCGCAGGCCGTGTTTGTCGGCATAGAGCGCGCCGAGTGCTTCGCCGAAAGCTTTGCTAACGCCGTAACGGCTGTCCGGACGCACCGGCATATTGATGCCAATGCGCTTGTCGCGCGGATAAAAGCCGACCGCATGATTGGAGGAGGCAAACACCACTCGTTTGACGCCGTGGCGATGCGCCGCCTCGAAGAGATTGTAGCAGCCAACAATATTGGCCTGCAGGATCGTGTCCCAGGGGCCCTCCAGCGAATGGCCGCCGAGATGCACGATGCCTTCGACGCCTTCGACGATTTTCTCAACCGCAGCCAGTTGGCTGAGATCGGCGGCCATGAATTCCTCGTCCGCCGCCAAATCGCCAGGTTTGCGGATGTCGCTCCAGCGGATGCTCGGGTAAACGTCCTTGAGCAGCTTGCGCAGACGCGTGCCGATGCCGCCCGCGGCTCCGGTGACAAGAAGTGTTTTCATCGCTCTCTCTTATGATTGATGATTGTCGCCGCGACGCCACAGCGTTCTTCTACCGGAAAGGTGTCGAGATGGCCGCGTTTGCGCTTGAACTGCGTATGACATGATGAATAACATGGGCAGACGCGTGTATCAATGTGCCGTGCCGCAAGCGTTTTGTCGCCGAATAAAAACGAAACCCTGGAGGACACGTTCATGATGAGACCTTTGACGACCTTGGTCGCTGCCGGTGCGCTGGCCGCCGCAGTGTTCGCCTCCGGCTCGGCCGGCGCCCAACAAAAAATGGTTCTCAAAGCCTCTGACGTGCATCCCGCCGGTTATCCGACCGTGGTCGCCGTTGAAAATCTCGGCAAGAAGCTGTCGGCCGCGTCCAACGGCCGTTATTCGGTCCAGATGTATCCTGCTATGCAGCTCGGCGGCGAGAAGGAAGCGATCGAACAGGCACAGGTCGGCGCCATCCAACTCGGCCGCGTCAGCGTCGGTGCGCTCGGCCCAGTGGTCGGCGACCTCAATGTGTTCAACCTGCCGTTCCTTTTCCGCAACACGGCGCATATGCAGCACGTGATCGACGGTCCCATCGGGCAGGAATTGCTCGACAAGGTGACCAATGATCCGAAAGCCGGTCTGGTTGCGCTGTGCTGGATGGATGCTGGCGCGCGCAGCCTTTACGACACGAAGAAACCGATCCACACCATCGGCGATCTCAAGGGCATGAAATTCCGCGTCATGGGCAATCCTATGTTCGTCGACATGATGAATGCGCTCGGCGGCAATGGCGTCGCCATGGGCTATGACCAGGTGTTCAATGCGCTGCAAACCGGCGTGGTCGACGGCGCCGAAAACAACCCGCCGAGTTTCGTGTTCGACAATCACTATCAGACGGCGAAATACTACACCCTGACCGAGCACCTGATCGTGCCGGAAATTCTGGTGTTTTC
This sequence comes from Pseudolabrys sp., assembly GCA_035310865.1. Taxonomy (GTDB): domain Bacteria; phylum Pseudomonadota; class Alphaproteobacteria; order Rhizobiales; family Xanthobacteraceae; genus Pseudolabrys. The sequence goes on from DATGDN010000068.1 coordinate 3,532, forward strand.
AAAGAAGGCATGGGACACCATGTCGAAGGAAGATCAGGTGCTACTGATGAAATTCAGCCGCGAGGCCCAGCTCGAGGAGCGCAAGCTCTGGGAGGAATACGAGCAGAAGGCGATGGAGAAGGCTAAAGCCGCCGGCGTCACCATCATTCCGGTAGCCGACAAAAAGCCGTACCAGGACGCGGTCAAGCCGGTGTGGGACAAATACGGCCCCAAGTTTGCCGATCTGATCAAGCGCATCCAGGAAGTGAAATAGCCCGATTTGGCCCGCGCCTTTCGCCGGCCGAACGGCCGGCGAAAGGGGCTTGGGCGCCCTGGATGAGGTAATCGATGGCGCCTTACTACCGCAAAGCGATGGACGTGCTTTATTTCGCCTGTGTGCTGATCGCGGGCGTTGCGCTAGTGCTGATATCGGCGGTGATTCCGTGGGCGGTCTACACCCGCTACGTGCTCAACAGCGCGGCGTCATGGCCTGAGCCGATGGCGGTGCTGCTCACCATCGTGCTCACCTTCTTCGGCGCCGCTGCCTGCTACCGGCTCGGCCTACACATGAACGTCACGGTAGGCGTCGATATGTTGCCGGCGCGTGTGCGCCGCATCACCGACTTGGCGGTCGAGCTGCTGATGACGATCATTTCGGTGTTCATGGTGATTTTCGGTCTCGGGCTGATGCGGGCGACTTGGTACAACACCATCGCCGATTTCCCATTCCTGTCGGTCGGCCTCACTTACCTGCCGATCCCCTGCGGCGGCGCCATCACGCTGCTGTTCATCATCGAGCATCTGATCATTGGCCGCCCGGCCGATACTGGCAACGACGCGCACGCGCCTGCGCCGTTCGACTGACCGCGAGCAAAGAGACTGACATGGATCTCCTCATTTTGCTCGGCAGTCTGTTCATATGCTTCGGCATCGGGATGCCGATTTCCTATGCGCTCGGCGTTGGCGCACTTGCCGGCGCTCTGTGGATAGGCATTCCGGCAGAGGCAGTGATGCTGAAAATCTCCGACGGAGTGAGCAAAGTGGCGATGCTCACGATTCCGTTTTTCGTGCTGGCGGGCGCGATCATGGCGGAAGGCGGCATGGCGCGCCGGCTGGTCGCTTTCGCCAATGTCTTGGTCGGTGTGGTGCGCGTGCGCGGCGGGTTATCGGCGGTTAACATTCTCGCCACCACGTTCCTAAGCGGAATTTCCGGCTCTTCGGTCGCCGACACCTCGGCAATCGGCTCGGTGATGATCCCACAGATGGAGAAGGTGGGCTATACTCGCCCGTTTGCCACCAACGTCACGATCAGCGCCTCGGTGCAGGCGATCCTGGTGCCGCCCAGCCATAATGCGGTGATCTATTCGCTGGCGACCGGCGGCACGATTTCCATCATCAGCCTGTTCATGGCCGGCGTGGTGCCGGGGCTGCTGCTCGGCTTATCGCTGATCCTGCTATGCCTGTTCATTGCCTATCGCGACGGCCACCCGAAAGGCAGCTCGGTGCCGCTACGCGACGCGATCAGGATCACGATCGATGCGGCGTGGGGCCTTATCACTATCGTCATTATTATCGGCGGCATCCTGCTCGGCATTTTTACAGCGATTGAAGCCGGTGCCATGGCCTGCGTCTGGGCCTTTTTCGTCACTATGTTCATCTACCGCGACTACCGCTGGCGCGACCTGCCGGCACTGGTGCATCGCACGCTCAAGACCGTGGCCATGGTGATGACCCTGATCGCGATGGCCTCCAGCTTCGGTTACGTGATGGCGCTGATGCAGATGCCCGCCAAGATCACGGCATTCTTTCTGACGCTGTCCGACAACAAATACATCATCCTGATGCTGATCAACGTCATGCTGCTGATGCTCGGTTGTCTGATGGACATGGCGCCGCTGATCCTAATCTGCACGCCGATCCTTCTGCCTGTGGTGATGAAGCTTGGCGTCGATCCGGTTCATTTCGGCATGATCATGCTGCTCAATCTTGGCATCGGCCTGCTGACGCCGCCGGTGGGCTCGACATTGTTCGTCGGCTGCGCGGTCGGCAAGGTGACGCTGGAGGAAGTGATGCGCGAGATCTGGCCGTTCTACGGCGTGATGATCGCCGTGCTGATGCTGGTTACCTTCATTCCGGCGCTGTCGTTGTGGCTGCCGGCGTTGGTAATAAAATAGGCTAGCGGCGGCCCTTTCCGCTGATCAAGAGCGCGATTGGTCGCTAATGACGAATGCCCCGGTCAATTGCAGCGGCCCGGGTCATAGGCCGCCTCACTTGGCGGCCTCTTTAATTTCAAACCAAGGGTGCAATATCAGCTGTTGGCACTAAGCGGACATCCCAAATCCATCCACCGGATATCTGCTTTGCGGGTAAATCGGAGGTGGCGGCCTCACAGAGACTGGTTCGACACGACTGCGTGCCTGGCACGTAGTTTGAGTCCTCTCGTCTCCACCACGCAGTTCCCCGAATCTCTCATTACAGAGCCTTTGCGAGAAAAGCCCGCGTTAGCGCGGCCTGTTCGACGAGTGATTTTCGGAATTTGGTCTCTGGCAGGCGAGACCCGCCGAAATTTGGGCTTAGTCTCCGGCCCGAAAAATTCTGGTCCCGGCGCGGCTTGCTTGAAACCCGACATCGTATGGGGCCAGGCCATGTCGCTGGTATTGGCGGGTTCAGCGGGAAGTCACGCACGGTTGCCGCGCCAATGCCGCGCGGCAGGCGTCCATCGACTGCGGCAGGCAAGGGTGATCGTTCGGTTGACCTGCCTGATACTGTATTCTCGAGGTTGCGATCTGCTCAACATTCGTGACCGTTCCGGCGATCAACTCATCGAGCCAATGTCGCCGCCGGCGTGGTCGAAGCTAGCGGAATGGCTGCAACCTGGTCCCCGGTTCACGGCGAATTGGCATGGCGAGTTGAGCCATCAAGACGCTGTGCCGTAGTTCGGCCCTGGTCTTCGTGCGAACGCTGCGGGCAATTCGGTGCCGACGCGACGGCCCACGTTCAAAGATTACTCGCCGTGGGGGGTCGCGATCAAAGCCAGCCAGCTTTGCGGAATCGCAGGTAGAGGGTCACGCATATGGCGGCGATTAAGCCGACCACAAGATAGTAGCCGTAGGTCCATTTCAGTTCGGGCATGTGCTCGAAGTTCATGCCGTAGATTCCAGCAATGGCCGTCGGTACGGCGAGGATCGCGGCCCATGCCGCAAGCCGCCGCGTGACGATGGTCTGCTGCGCCTGCCCGGTCATCAGGCCCGCCTCGAAGGCGAATGCCAGCACCTCGCGCAGTGCGTCGATTTGATCGTGAACGCGATGCACGTGGTCGGTGACGTCGCGAAAGAGCGGCCGCATCTCGGGGTCGATGGCCCTTACCTCGGCATGCTCGAGCTTGCGGCAGACATCAACAAGCGGAGCAGCCGCGTTCCGCAAGCGCAAGAGATCGCGGCGCAGCAGATAGAGGCGTTGCACCTTGGCTTGACTGAGCGGGGCCTTGAGAACGCGATCCTCAATCGCTTCGGCTTCGCCATTCACCGTCTCGAGCACCGGCATGTAATTGTCGACGATGAAGTCGAGGATAGCGTAAAGGATGTAGTCCTCGCCGTGGGCGAGCATGGTCGGCGAGGCCTCGCAGAGCTCGCGCACCGTCGCATAGGTGGTCGAGGCGCCGTGACGGATCGACACCACGTAGCCGGGCCCGACAAACAAGTGCGTTTCGCCGAAGGCGACGCGGCCTTTGACCATCTGCGCGGTGCGGGTGACAATGAACAGCGACTCACCATATTGCTCCAGCTTCGGGCGCTGATGCGCCTTGCCGGCATCCTCGATGGCGAGCGGATGCAGGCCGAACTGCGCCTGCACGCGGCGGAGCAGATCCTGGCTAGGCTCAAACAAGCCGATCCATACCACGTGGCCGGGGCGCATTACCCAGGTGCCGGCCTCGTCGATGGCAATGTCCGCCACGCATTTGCCGTCGGCGTAGACGCGGGCGTTGATCACCCCCGGTTCGGCGCGGACGTTAAGGCGGGCGGTCTCTGGTTGCATCGTTCCAATCGGGCATGCTGCCGGTTTGGTTGACACCAGCTTAAGCTAATTTGACCTTCGTTTCGAACTTGGTCGGACTGAAATTGCTCGGTGTTGAATGCCTCCGCTTGGGATTGTAGAAGCGCTCGATGTAATTGAACACGTCGGCCCTCGTAAAAATCTTATCTGGGAGTTGGGGGCATGTCTCTTAAGGGTCATAAACCGGATATTCCGCGATTCCGGCCCGCCGGCTGTGGCTTGAGCCCCTCTGCACTTTTCAAGCTGCCGGACGCGGCGTCGGCT
>DATGDN010000069.1:0-13728 GCA_035310865.1 Pseudolabrys sp.
GGAGTGACGCTCGCATCGTTGAGGCCTGGAGGCACATCGAGCGTCAAGCGCGCACGCGAGCGCGCGAAAAATTCTTCGGCCGAAAGAGCCGTCAGCGGGTGCTGCATCAGGCAAACTCCCGCAGTGCACTTGCTTCAGCCATCGCGAAAAATTCACCTTGCGAAACGACGCCAAACATCGCTTTGCCGTCGACTTCGCGTTCTTCACCAAGCGCGACGAGATCATAGAAAAGCGCGCGCGTAACCTTCGCCCATAAGTCGCGACGCACATGCAGGTATGGCTTCAGGCCCCCGGCTACCGGCTGCGGATCGAAACGCAAAGCGTGATCCGGCCCAGCCGTGACCCAGTCGTCGACGTTGGTGCGGAATTGAAGAACCTGTCCGGCATCGCCAGTGATGGTTTTCATTTCGACAGCAAGAAAGGGCGCATCCTCAACAACGATCCCGACCTTTTCGACCGGCGTCACCAGAAAATGCTTGTCGCCTTCCCGCTTGAGCACCGATGCAAACAATTTGACCAAAGCCGGCCGCCCGATCGGCGTTTTTTGGTAAAACCAGGTGCCGTCAGCCGCGATCCTCATGTCGATATCGCCGCAAAATGGCGGATTCCAAAGCTCCACGGGCGGGTGCCCCTTGTTTTGGCGTGGCAGCCCTGCCGCGATCGCTTCCAGCGCGCCCTGCCCTGCCTTCGCCATTGTTTTCCTTCGATAATTAGGCCGCCGCCAGCCTGTTCGCATCTTCGTGATTCACCCGGCCCGGCGGCAGAAGATAGCGTAAGCTTGGCCGTAGATTGAGGCAGATTCGGCCCAGATAGCGCAGCAAAATTGCGCCCGGCGCGTTTGTTGCATAGTGCCTCGGTGAGAATGATCGGGCGACAAAAGGAAATCGACATCATGGCGAAGGCGAGCGGCGAGAGCCTGGAGAAACTGGAAGACATGATTGTGCGAGCGGCTGAATCAACCGCCGCGCATGTGCGGGCAGCAAAGGCCGCGATCGGCTCCGTCATCTTCGGCCAGGATTTAGTGGTGGAGCGGGCATTGGTGACCGTGCTTTCCGGCGGCCATGCGCTTCTGGTCGGCGTGCCTGGACTCGCAAAAACAAAACTGGTCGACACAATGGGCACCGCACTCGGGCTCGACGCGCGCCGCATTCAGTTCACGCCCGACCTGATGCCGTCCGACATCCTCGGCACCGAGGTGCTGGAAGAAAGCCCGGGCGGGAAACGCAGCTTTCGATTCATCGCAGGTCCGGTGTTCGCACAACTGTTGATGGCTGACGAGATCAACCGTGCTTCACCGCGCACGCAATCGGCGTTGCTGCAGGCGATGCAAGAACAGCATGTAACGGTGGCCGGCGTGCGCCACGATCTGCCGAAGCCATTCCACGTGCTGGCGACACAGAATCCGCTCGAACAGGAAGGCACGTACCCGCTGCCGGAAGCGCAGCTCGACCGCTTCCTGATGGAAGTCGATGTCGACTATCCCGACCAGGACGCCGAGCGTAAGATTCTTTTCGATACCACCGGCGCTGAAGAGACGCGCGCCAAAGCGGCGATGACCGCCGAGGATTTATTGTCGGCACAGCGTCTGGTTCGTCGCCTGCCTGTCGGCGAGTCCGTTGTCGAGTCGATCCTGGCGCTTGTACGCTCGGCGCGTCCCGGCCCCGAAGCCGGCGACCTCGGCAAACTGATCTCGTGGGGCCCCGGCCCTCGCGCCAGTCAGGCGTTGATGCTTGCAGTGCGTGCGCGCGCGCTTCTCGATGGGCGCTTCGCACCGTCGGTGGACGACGTGCTGGAACTTGCTGAGCCTGTACTCAAACACCGCATGGCGCTGACCTTCGCCGCGCGGGCGGAAGGCGAAACGATCCCGAACGTGATCCGGCGGCTTAAAGCGCGCATCGGATAGTTGTGATGGCGGAGTCAAAGCCGAGCGATGTCGAAACGGGCACTGTAAAGCAGGCGACGGTTGGTGCGCGCAAACTGGCCGATGCCATGCCGGGACTCATTCTTGAAGCGCGCCGTGTTGCATCGACCGTCATTCACGGACTGCATGGCCGACGGCGCGCTGGTCCCGGTGAAAATTTCTGGCAGTACCGGCGCTTCGTATCGGGTGAGCCCGCGCAGAATGTCGATTGGCGCCGCTCTGCTCGCGATGACCATTTGTACGTGCGCGAGCGGGAATGGGAAGCCTCGCATACTGTATGGATCTGGCCTGACCGGTCGCCGTCGATGACGTTTACATCGGCCTTGGCGAGCGACAGCAAGCTCGAGCGCGCGCTGGTGATAGCTTTCGCGCTGGCCGAAGTGCTCGTCCAGGGTGGCGAGCGTGTTGGAGTTCCCGGTCTTACCCGGCCGACGGCGAGCCGCAACGTCATCGAGAAGATGGCGGAAGCGATTCTGCACGACCCGGCGGAGCGCGCGAGCTTGCCGCCATCATTTGCACCGTCTCCCCTGTCCGAGGTCGTGATGCTGTCGGATCTGTGGGCCCCGATCGGCGACGTAAGGGGCACCATCGCCCAGCTCTCGGCCACCGGCGCCCACGGCCACGTCGTACAGATCGTCGATCCGGCGGAGGAAAGTTTCCCTTATTCCGGCCGTGTTGAATTCATCGAACCGGAAGGCGCCGGCAGCGTCACTGCCGGCCGCGCCGAGGCATGGCGGAGCGACTATCAAGAGATCGTCGCGCGCCATCGCGCTGCGCTCCGCGCCGAAACCGATTTGCGTGGCTGGAGCTTCGCGGTCCATCGCACTGATCGCCCGGCGAGCGAGCTCCTGCTCGTGCTGCACTCGCGCATGGGCGACAACGCCCAGCCATTCGCGGCCAACAGCCGGCACGCCACGGCCAATCCCGCGAGTGCCGCATGATCGGTTCACTGCCGCTGGGCTTTGCTCAACCGCTTGTCCTGCTCGGCTTGCTCAGTCTGCCCGTGCTGTGGTGGCTGCTGCGCCTCGTCCCGCCGCGCCCTCGCCGCATCAATTTTCCGCCGACGCGCCTGCTGTTCGAAATCGCTCCAAAGGAAGAGACACCGGCACGCACGCCTTGGTGGCTCACGTTGCTCCGCCTGACGCTGGCTGCGCTCGTCATAATCGCAGCCGCCAGCCCGTTGTGGAATCCACCGCTCGCAACGGCGGACCGCGCCGCGCCGCTTTTGATCATGCTAGACGATGGCTGGCCCGCAGCCGCTTCCTGGGACGCCCGGCTGCGAACGGCCGATGAACTCATCGCGCGCGCAGAGGCCGACAACCGCGGCGTCGCGATATTGCCGCTCTCGGAAACCGATCGCGACATTTCCCTGCGCCTTGCCGGCGCTGCCCGTGTCCAGATCAAGCAGATCAAGCCGAAGCCTTTTGGTGTCGACCGTACCGAAGCATTGCCCTTGATCGAGCGCTTTCTTGCAGCCGCGCCGAATGTCGAAGCCGTCTGGCTGTCGGATGGAGTCGACCTCGGCAAAGGTGCGGCTTTCATTGACGGGTTGAAGCGGGTGATTGGAAATCATCCACTCACCATCGTCGAAGGCGGTTTACAAATCTCACACGCACTTGCCGCCGCCGACAACGCCGCTGGCGCGCTGACCGTAAAGGTCCTTCGTGCACAGACGGGCACGGGCGATAGCGGGATGGTGAGCGCCATCGACCTCAAGGGTCTGCCGCTGGGCGAAGCAGCCTTCAATTTCAAATCCGGCGACCACGAAACAGACGCCGTGATCGACCTGCCGGTCGAGATCCGCAACGACGTTGCACGCCTCGAGATTGTCGGCGAACGCTCGGCGGGCGCCGTGCAATTGCTGGACAAGCGCTGGCGGCGGCGCACCGTCGGCATAGTTTCCGGATCGACTGCCGACCGCTCGCAGCCGCTGATCGGCGCTACCTACTATCTCTCACGCGCGCTCAACCCGTTTGCCGATGTCCGGCTTGCCGAAGGCGTCGCGCCGGCGGAAGCCGTCACGCGGTTCCTTGACCGGCATTTGCCGATGCTGATCCTCGCCGATGTCGGCAACGTGACCGATGCGCTTGATCGCCTCAACAAATGGATCGACAACGGCGGCGTACTGGTGCGCTTTGCGGGGCCGCATTTGGCCGGCGCGGATGACAAGCTCGTGCCTGTGAATCTGCGCCGCGGCGGCCGTATCCTTGGCGGCAGCCTGAGCTGGGACAAGCCACAACAACTTGCCGCCTTTTCGCGGGAGAGCCCGTTCAGCGGCATGCCGGTTCCCACCGACGTTACGGTCACCCGTCAGGTCCTGGCCGAGCCCGACTCGCAACTGACGGACCGCACCTGGGCAACGCTTGCCGATGGCACACCTCTCGTCACCGCGGAGCGCCGCGGCAAGGGCCTGATCGTGCTGTTCCATGTGACCGCCGATACCCGCTGGTCTGATCTGCCGCTCTCAGGTGCATTTGTGGACATGTTGCGGCGTCTGGTGGCGCTCGCAGGGGCGACCGCCACTGCCGAGGGTGACAATACGGCCGCAGACACCTCAGGCACGCGCGCGGCCCAGGTTGTGCCGCCAACCCGTGTCCTCGATGGATTCGGCGCATTCTCGACGCCGCCGCCAACCGCACGACCTATTCCCAGCAACTACACTGAACGTGGAAGCCTCGACCACCCGCCCGGTTTCTACGGGCCGCCGGAAGGCCTGGTCGCTGTGAATACGCTGGCACCTGCCGACCGCCCGGCGCAGCTTGATGTCTCGCCTCTCAATGCGCGACTTGATGCGTACAGGCAGGGAGAGCCGCTCGACTTGCGCGGACCAATATTCCTCGCCGCCCTGGCATTGCTCGTGTTCGACGCTTTGGTGGTGATATCGCTTTCCGGCGGCCTTGCCGCCATGCGGCCGCGTCGTCGCGTCGTCGCGACATTGGTCGCATTCGGGCTGTTTGGCGGCATCGCGCTGCAGCACGATCTGGCACACGCACAGTCCGCGCCTCCACAGCAGCAACCCCCGCCTTTGACCGCGCAGCAGCAAGACTTCGCCATGAACGCGACGTTGCAGACGCACCTTGCCTACGTCATCACCGGTGATGCCGGTGTCGACGAGGTGAGCAAGAACGGGTTGCAAAGTCTCACACTGTTCCTGGCGCAGCGCACGGCGTTGGAGGCGGGCGATCCGATCGGACTCGATCCCGCCCGCGATGAACTCGCTTTCTTTCCGCTGATCTATTGGCCGATTTCGCCGAGCGCGCCGAAACCATCGCAAGCCGCGCTCGACAAGATCGACGCCTATATGAAGCGTGGCGGCACGGTGCTCTTCGATACGCGCGACGCGGTCGACGCGCCGCCCGGCCGTGGCGGCGAAATGCGCGGACCCGGCATGGTGGCGCTCCGCTCGATCTTGTCCTCGCTCGATATTCCGGAGCTCGAGCCGGTGCCGCACGACCACGTGCTGACCAAGACGTTCTTCCTACTGCGGGACTTCCCTGGCCGCTTCACCAACGGACAGCTTTGGGTAGAGGCGTTGCCGGCTGACAATGAGGAAGAAGAGTCCAACCGTCCGGCGCGTGCGGGCGACGGGGTATCCTCGATCCTGATCACGTCAAACGACCTTGCAGGTGCATGGGCAATGCGGCCCGACGGGCAACCGGTGCTTCCGCTGGTGCCGGGAGAGCCGCGCCAACGCGAACTGGCCTTCCGCGCCGGCGTCAACATCGTCATGTATGCGCTGACCGGCAACTACAAGGCCGATCAGGTGCATATACCGGCGTTGCTGGAACGGCTGGGGCAGTAGGAGCGCATTCGTGAACCTGGGCATTTCATTTGCTCCTCTGGTGCCGTCCTACGTCGTGTGGACGGCCTTTGCCGTCGCCGTCCTGATTTCGATTCTTTTGCTGCTCGCGCGGAGCCGCGGGGCGCCGCTGCGAGCAGCGGCGCTGGCACTGATGGTGCTGGCGCTCGCCAATCCTTCGCTCACGCGCGAAGATCGCGACCCTATTCCGTCGGTCGCCGTGGTCATTGTCGACAAGAGCCCAAGCCAGAGCTTCGGTGACCGTGCGCAGCAGACCGAAGCCGCGCGCGCCGCCCTCGTCGAGCGGCTCAAGCGGATTGCCGGCCTGGAGGTACGCGTGGCCGAGGCCGGCGCCGCCGACGGAGAAACCGACGGCACCAAGCTGTTCACTGCGCTCTCTTCCACGCTTGCGGACGTCCCGCCCGACCGTGTCGCCGGAGCCATTCTCATCACCGACGGCCGCGTGCATGACGTTCCTGCGGACGTATCTGTGCTGGGCTTTTCAGCGCCGCTGCATGCCTTGATCACCGGCCACAAAGACGAAATCGACCGGCGTGTTGTGCTCACGCAGACACCCCGCTTTGGCATTGTCGGACAATCACAGACAATCGGCTTCCGGGTCGAAGATCAGGGCGCGAAAGTCGGCGCCGCTGAAATTACCGTCCGCCGTGACGGCGAGGTGCTGACCAAGCGTGTTGTGACGGTTCACACCGATGTCAAATTCAATGTGCCGATCCCCCATGGCGGGCCGAACATTGTTGAGATCGAGGCTTCGCCACTCGATGGTGAGCTCACGCCGGTCAACAACCGTGCGGTCGTCTCGATCGACGGCGTGCGCGACAAGCTGCGCGTGCTGCTGGTGTCAGGAGAGCCGCATGCCGGCGAGCGCACCTGGCGCAATCTCCTCAAGTCAGACGCTTCGGTCGACCTGGTGCATTTCACTATTCTGCGCCCGCCGGAAAAGCAGGACGGCACGCCGATCAACGAACTGTCGCTGATTGCGTTTCCGACACGTGAGCTGTTTCAACAAAAGATCGGAGAATTTCAGCTCATCATCTTCGACCGCTATGCCCGACAGGGCGTGCTGCCGCTTATCTACTTTGACAACATCGCGAAGTACGTCCGTGACGGCGGCGCCGTGCTGATCGCTGCCGGGCCTGACTATGCGAGCCCCACCAGCATCTGGCGCACGCCGCTTGATGGCATCCTGCCGGCCGAGCCGACCGGCGAGGTGACGGAGCGGCGATTCCAACCCCAGCTCACGGATGCGGGCCGGCGCCATCCGGTGACGCGCGATCTCGAGGGGTCGCAAACAGACCCGCCGCATTGGAGCAACTGGTTCCGGCTGGTCGACATCAAGCGCAGCACCGGCACCAACGTGATGCAGGGTCCCGACGGCAAGCCGCTTTTGGTGCTGGGACGCGAGGATCAAGGCCGCGTCGCTTTGCTGCTGTCCGATCACATCTGGTTGTGGGCACGGGGATACGAAGGCGGCGGACCGCATCTCGATCTGCTGCGGCGTCTCTCGCATTGGCTGATGAAGCAGCCTGACCTCGAAGAAGAGGCGCTGCGGCTGATCGTTCATGGCCGCGACATCACTGTACAGCGGCAGACCATGGCCGACACTGTCAATCGGGTGACGCTGACGTCGCCGACGGGTGTCACCCGGACGCTTGATCTTCAGGCGGTCGAGCCCGGCCTCTGGCGCGCTGCGGCCGCGGCCAATGAGCTCGGCCTCTGGCGCGCTACCGATGGCAAGCTCACTACGCTTGCCAATGTGGGACCCGCCAACCCGCGCGAATTCGCCGAAGTGACATCCACCCCCGACGTGTTGCACGCATTGACCGATGCAACGGGCGGCGATGCACGGCGGATTGCGGAAGGCAATAGCCTCAATGTGCCTCGCGTGGTGGCGGTGCGCACCAGCACGAATTTCAAGGGCGACGATTGGATCGGCCTCAAGATGCGCGATATCAGCGTGGTGCGCGGTATCGGCGTGCTACCGGTTTTCGCCGGCCTGATCGGTTTGCTGTTGCTGATCGGTTCGCTGGCGGCGACTTGGGCGAGAGAGGGCCGTTAGACGACTTCCCAATCCGGACGGATCAAACCCGAAACGCCCTCGAAGGAGCCGGGCGCAAGTTCTGCCACCAGCAGCCGCGCGGGGTCGACCGGTCCCGGCATCTTCACCTTTCCCTTCGGGATCTGCTTGAAGCCGGATTTGGCGTAGATCGGCTCGTCGCCGACCAGCACGACCAGTTTGTGACCGGCATTTTTAGCTTCCAGAAGCGCTCGCTTAACGAGCGCGGTGCCAACGCCGTGCGATCGAAACGGCGGCTCGACGGTCAGGGGCCCGAGCAGCAATGCCGGCGTTTCACCAATGCAGATGGGCGTCAACCGCACCGAGCCGACCATCAACGTGCCGATGCGTGCCGTGAACGATAGGTCGAGAACATGGCCCCTGCCCTCGCGAATGCGGAAAGCCGTGCGCGCGAACCGCCCCGGTCCGAAGGTGCGCTCGTGCAATCGCTCGATGGCAGGAGCATCGGCGGCAATTTCCGGCAGGATCGTTAGCGCCAATTCACTCATGAAATTCAGATATCCGTGTCAGGCGCTGCCGCTTAGCATTTGGCCCGATTTTGGTCCATTGCCCGTGGCGCAACGCGCGGCAACGGCCTAAATGACTAAGCGGTGAAGGTTAAGGAGACCGGCATGGGACTTCTGGTTGACGGCGTCTGGCAGGAAGATGGTTCGCGCACAAAAGACGGCCAGTTCATCCGGCCGGCGACGCAATTCCACAATTGGGTCACGCCTGACGGCACTCCGGGGCCCTCCGGCAAAGGCGGCTTTGCCGCGGAGGCCGGCCGTTATCATCTTTATGTCTCACTCGCCTGCCCCTGGGCCCATCGCACCATTATCTTCCGCAAGCTGAAGGCGCTCGAGAACGTCGTGTCGATGTCGATCGTATCGCCCGACATGCTCAAGGACGGCTGGACGTTCAACGTGAGCGAAGGCTCGACCGGAGATGCCGCCAACGGCAAGTCGAAGCTGTCGGAAATCTACCTGCTCGCAGAGCCACGCTATACCGGCCGCGTAAGCGTGCCGGTGCTGTGGGACAAGAAAAAGAAGACAATCGTTAACAATGAATCATCCGAGATCATCCGGATGTTCAACTCGGCTTTCGACGCCTTCACGAATGTCCGGACTGACTACTATCCCGAGCCCCTGCGTGCGCAGATCGACAAACTCAACGACCTGGTCTACCCGAACATCAACAACGGCGTGTATCGCGCCGGCTTCGCGGCTTCGCAGGCTGCCTACGAGCAGGCCTTCAGCAATATTTTCGATACCATTGAAGAACTCGAGCAGATCCTTTCACAGCATCGCTACCTGGTCGGCAGCACAATCACCGAAGTCGACTGGCGATTGTTCTGCACGTTGATCCGCTTCGATGCCGTCTATTACTCGCACTTCAAATGCAACTGGCGGCACATCTACGAATACCCGAACCTGTCGAACTATCTGCGCGACCTCTATCAGATTCCTGGCGTGGCTGAGACCGTGAGCATCGAGCAGATCAAGCGGCACTATTATGGAAGCCAGCGGCAAGTAAACCCGACCGGTATTGTGCCGGTCGGGCCGCAGTTGGATTTTGCCGCACCACACGATCGCGGGCGGTTCGGCTAAATCTCATTCAGGCCGTGCGTGTGGCCACACGGTCAGTGCAACGGGAATTGGCCCTTTGCCATCGCCAGGTGATGCGGCTGGTGGTGACCGCCCTGCACCATGATGCCCATAAAGCCAAGCGCCTTGAGCTTGGCGAGTGGCTGAGCCTCGCTCGCGGTCACCGTGAGTTTGACGCCGTTCGGCAACTCCTCAGTTTTCGCGTTCCAGCCCATCTCGCGCAGTTCACCTACATGCGCCGGCACCATGCGCTTGATCGCATCCAGCGTGCGTCCGGTTCCGGTGACTGTGATCTCGATCCCGTTGTCGAGCATGCGTTCGGCCGCTGCTGCGTTTAGCGTCACTTCATTCATGTCGATGAGATGCTGGCGCAGTGCCGTAATGTTGACCTTCGACCAATCGGTCGTGGGATCAGCTTCCAGGATCTGGACGATTTCCTGGATTGTGCCGAAGGCATCTTGCCCTGGCATGGTGGGCGCGACGGACGCCCCGGATTGCTGACCGTGCATGCCACCTTGCATGCCTCCGTGCATGCCTTGGCCCATCTCTCCATGCATACCGCCGCCGCGGCCCTGCATCATCTGGCTATGCATGTCGCTCATCATGCCGCCTTGCTGCATATGACCGTGCATGCCCATCGGCCCGTTGGCGGGCGGAAGCTGCGCGGCGAGAACATAAGCGGTTCCGGCGATGATCACCGCGCCCGCAATCGTCGTCTTCCAGGGAAATTTCGACATCGGGAGCCTCTTTCGCGTTATGCCCCTGCTGCCTTGTTAGCCGCCGCAGCCGAAGCTGCATATGATCCTGATCATACGCGTTTCGGACGGGTCATGACGATCTTTCCCCTGCCGCGCTTGACCTCCCCCGCGCGTTCGAGCGCGGCAAGGGTGCGATAGAGCGCTTCGTGAGTAAGCCCGAGCTCGGCGGCGATATCCTTTATCGTACCGTGTAGCTCGACAGTTCTTTGGTCGGCGCCGGCGTTGAGCACGAGATAGTGTCTTACGCGCTCGCGCGCGGAGCGGATGTTCCGCTGTTCGATGCGCGTGCGAAGATTCATGACCTGGCGTGCCAGCGTTGCTGAAAAAGCCTGGGCGGCCTTCGGATCGCGATCGAAGGCAGCAAGCACTTCCCGCTTCGGATAGACACGCACCGTCGCATTTGTGCTGGCAATGGCGTCGCAGTGATAGGTGGGTGAAAATAGCGAGGCCTCGGCGATGGTTTCACCGGGGCTGGCGACATGGAGCACGATCTCGTGTCCGGAGCGGTCGACGCGTGCAAGCCGCACACGGCCGGCCACGATCTCGCACAGGCCGGTGGTCTTGTCGCCAAGCCGGAAAAGCGCCTCGCCAGATTTCAGTTTGCGCTCAATGGCGGCGGCGCGTACGGGAGCGGGAAGCCAATCTTTCACTGGCATGATCCCTCACCACAATTCGCTGACGGGCGCACCGCTGAACACCTCTGCCACGCGGGCGCGCGTGCCGCGACTGGCATCCTCCGGCAATGCGTCAGGCGGGAAGAAGCCGTGCGCGACAATCTCGTGATTGGGCCGCGGACTTCCATCCTGCCGGAAGTCGCGGACGACATAGAGCGCCACATGGTCACGCCGCGAAATGCGTCTGTTGAAGTAGATGCCGAAAAGCTGCGGGCTGGCGCCAAGCCGGATATTGCCTTCCTCTGCGAGCTCGCGGGCGAGTGCTTCGAGAAGTGTTTCGCCCGTCTCGACACCGCCGCCGGGCAGATGCCAACCTTCAACGTACGAATGTTTGACCAGGAAAATGCGCCCGGTGCCGTCGATCACCATGGCGCGGGCGCCCAGCGTGGCGCTGCGCGAAAACCGCCAATAAAAATGCAGGACCCGGCTGATCACCGGCTCAAGAGCGCGGCGCAAGCGTTGCAATCGGCCTCTCCCTTGTCCGTGACCGGCGACTTTGCACAGCGACCCATGGAATGCTGTTAAACCGAATGCCACCCTCTAGAATGCTTTCTATATATGCCATAGTCCCGCAAGCCGGCGACCAAGAGGACTGCCCGTGAAACGATTTTCAGATCTGACCGAACAGGAAGTTCTGGCGCTTGCCATTACCAATGAAGAAGAAGACAGCCGCATTTATCGGGGGTTTGCCGAAGGTTTGCGCGAGCAGTTCCCGTCCTCCGCCAAGGTATTTGATGAGATGGCGGAGGAGGAAGTCCACCACCGCACGATGCTGTTCGATCTTTACCGCAAGAAGTTCGGCGACTACCTGCCGCTGATCCGCCGGCAGGACGTGAAGGGATTTATCCAGCACAAGGCTTCACCACTCTGGCTCATGCGCCCGCTCGGGCTCGAGGACGTGCGGAAGTATGCCGAGAACATGGAGTTCGAGGCCGAACGCTTCTACCGCAAAGCGGCCGCGACGGCGCGGGACGCCTCGGTTCGGCAATTGCTGATCGAACTCGCGGAAGCAGAGGCCGGCCATGAGAGCCTGGCGCACAAGCTCAGCCAGGCAATTCTCACTCCGGGTGCGCGCGAACAGGAGGATGAAACGGCACGTCGCATGTTCGTGCTCCAGTACGTGCAGCCGGGGCTCGCCGGCCTCATGGACGGCTCGGTATCGACGCTGGCACCGTTGTTCGCGGCCGCCTTCGCCACCCACAACACGTGGGAGACATTTTTGGTCGGCATGGCCGCATCCGTCGGTGCCGGTATCTCGATGGGTTTTGCCGAAGCGCTCTCCGACGACGGCTCGCTGACCGGCCGCGGCGCGCCCTGGCTGCGTGGCGCCGTGTGCGGTGTGATGACCGCGATCGGCGGCCTCGGCCACACCCTGCCCTATCTCATTCCCGACTTTTATGTCGCCACCGTCGTGTCGATCCTCGTAGTGGCGGTGGAGTTGGCCGCAATTTCATGGATCCGGACCCGCTTCATGGATACGCCCTTCCTGCAGGCGGCGTTCCAAGTGGTGGTCGGCGGCGTGCTCGTGTTCATTGCAGGAATTCTGATCGGAAGTTCGTGAGACCGCACCAAGGAAAGCACGGATGTCCAGCGCAAAGCCGGGCATGACAGAATCGATGCTTACCCTCGCGCATCTATCCGACCCACATCTCGCACCCCTGCCGGAGCCGCGCTGGAGCGAGCTGATCAGCAAGCGCGTGACGGGTTACATCAATTGGCAAACAAAGCGCCGCTTCATTCACGATCCATCCGTGCTCTCGGCGATCGTCGCCGATATCAAGGCACAGGCGCCGGACCACATCGCAGTCACCGGCGACATCGCCAATATCGGCCTGGCGGCTGAATTTCTTCGCGGCCGCGACTGGCTGGAAAGTCTCGGCCACGCCGAGGATGTGACATTCGTCCCCGGCAACCACGACATCTACGTGCGCGATGCCGCCGCCCTCGCCGGCCGGCAATGGGGCGCGTACATGTGCGACGATGATGGCGAAGGCGGTTTCCCATTCATCCGGCGCCGCGGCAACATCGCGTTGATCGGACTGTCCACCGGTGTGCCGACCGCGCCATTTCTCGCCACCGGATGGCTCGGCACGAAACAACTCGCCGAACTCGCGGCGATACTCAATACCCTGAAAAATGAAAACGCTTTCCGGGTGATCCTGATCCACCATCCGCCCGTGAGCGATGTGGCACGCCATAAGCGATTGCTGGATGCTCCGATCCTCAAGCGCGTGATCGCCGCGCATGGGGCCGACCTGTTGTTGCACGGGCACGATCATCGCCGCATGATCAACTGGCTGAACGGACCGAACGGGACGCGCGTACCCGCGATTGGTGTGCCCTCCGCTTCTGCCGCGCCGCGTAAGGACAAAGATGGCGCCGCTTACAATCTCTTTCAGATCGACCGCGCACGCGGGTCCTGGCGGTGCGAATTGATATCGCGCGGTCTCGGCCCTGCGGGCGAGGTCGTGCAGCAGAATGAGCTCGAGCTGATCGGCTAGGGCCGCGTGAGCATGGCGAGCGCGAAGAGCGCAGCAATGCCAACGACAAGTCCGAAGACGAAAGCGCGTATGGTGCGCCAGCGGCGGTAACGCCGCCCATGCCTCAAAACCCCTTGCGCGACCCCGCGTCCGGCGTCGTCGGTCAAGGCACGCTCGCGCTCCACCAGCCGCCGAGCAACGTACCGCCTGACGGCTTCCGCCAGCGCAGGGACTTCGTAGGATTCCGCAAGGACGGCACGGCCATAGCGCGTGTCCTGGACGAAGCGGTACTGCCGCTTGTCGCGGCCCATCTCGACATGCGCCACAACATCGATCCACAGGCGGGGGATGTCGCCTTTGCTCACGCCGCGGTCGAACAAATCCACGTCGTCGGGAATTTCCTTGAACAGCGGAT
>DATGDN010000070.1:0-7239 GCA_035310865.1 Pseudolabrys sp.
TTTCGCACCGCAATAATTTCCTTGACTTTATTGTGCAGTGCAGTATATTAATTTTTAGTCGTGCATGGCCAGGTTCCAAATTTCGGAGATAGTGGCGCCGCATAGCGGGCCGGGAAGGGATCACATGGTGAAGAATTTCGAGGACCTCCAGCAGGTCAGCAAAGATAACGTCGACGTGACACTGAAGGCCATGGGCGCGCTTTCCAAAGGCACCCAGGCGATTGCAGTCGAAGTCGCGGACTATTCAAAGAAGGCGTTCGAGGACGGCACTGCCGCGCTCGAGAAGCTTTTTGGCGTGAAGTCGTTCGACAAGGCGATCGAGGTCCAGACCGAGTACGCAAAGACCGCCTACGAGGGTTTTGTGGCCAAGGCCTCCAAGATCGGTGAGTTGTATGCCGATCTCGCCAAGGAAACCTACAAGCCATTCGAATCCTTGCTCGCAAAGTCGAAATAAGTCGCGTCGAGTGATGCGTCGGTAAGCGTAGCGTTGCGGTTAGTGCGTTGGAATGCAAAGCCCGGCTCTTGAGCCGGGCTTTTTTTGTCTTTCCGCTTCTGAAGGAGGGCGGGCAAATAAGCCCCCGTCTCACACGCGATACATCGGCTATTGCGCCACCCGCAACTTGGTCAAGTTGGTGCCGATGGTGTTGAACGTCGCCGTTATCTGATCCGCCGAGGTCAGCAGGAAGAACTTATGCGGGTCGCTGGCGCAATCCTGCAGGAGCGTCGAGGTAGGGATCACCGCCAGTATTGACCTGAATGGTGTACAGGTCGATCTTGGCGGCCTTGACTTTGTCGCATGTAATTTTCTGACGAGCGTCGATATCCGTATCGGTGCTGTACCAACGGTCCTGCGTGTTCAAGCCGTCGGTGAGCAAGATGATGACCGGCTGGTATTTGAAATCAGGATCCATGGCAGGCGCAAGTTGTGAGACGCCGTCTTGAGCGCGTCCATCTTGCCGGAACTTGCCATCGAACCGGTGTTGTCGAGCACAAGTGCAAGGCGCAACCGCGTGTTGCCCCAGGTCGAGACCGAGGTGGCGCCGATGTCGATCTGATTGACGCCAATAACTCCAAGGAAGTTGGTGTGGACGACAGCACTGCCGTTAAGCGTCAGCTTCGACCGGCCCTGTTTCGTATACGCGGCGTGATGGTGATGCTGTCGACCTCGGGACGCTTGAAGATCGAGTTGAATGTATCAGTGGCCTGCGTTTGCAGGGCGGTGCTGTCTTCGTTCGCCGCATTTTTGGACAGCATCAGAGCGGTGGCATCCAGGGAAACCTGGAACGCTGTACGGGCGGCATTCGCCCGTGTGTAATCGACGGCCATGCCGACCGCAGCCATGAGAGGGACGGCGACTATGGCCATGAGTGGGGCCGACACCGCCCCGGGCGTTCGACAGAAAACGGGCTAACATGCGGCTCACCCAATGTTTGTGAGTATGACCTACCTGTAGAGTTCCTCCTTATGCGGGTACCCCCTTGAGAAACCGTGAGAACAACGCGCCGAATTTGGGGGAAAGTCGCCTCAATTTGCCTGCAAACGGGTTGCGATCGTTTAAGCAATAGTTATCTGCTTCTGGGCGCTGCAAACCGCTGAAATTTGCCCCCTGTCCCGGAACGGGGCAGGCTTAAGCGAATTGCCGACTTGGAATGGCTGTACCGAGGTCATTATTATGGGCGCGGTCACGTGACGGCGCGACCACGGTACAACCCCTGGAATGCAATGCCCCGACCATGATGCCCCCATTTGCAACGATTGAGCCTACGACCCCGGGCTTGCCGGGCGGCGACGCGGTGCGAATGGCCGACGACGATCGCAAACGCCGGAACGAGCAGGGCGGACCCGGGACAGCGGTCATTACCAAGACAAAGCCGCAAACCAAGCGGCCGAATATGTACCGGGTTCTTATTCTCAACGACGACTACACGCCGATGGAGTTCGTCGTGCACGTGCTGGAACGCTTCTTCGGCAAGGATCACGAAGCCGCCACAAGAATTATGTTGCATGTCCACCACCACGGGATAGGCGAATGCGGTGTCTATACCTATGAGGTCGCAGAGACCAAGGTAACGCAGGTCATGGACTTTGCCCGCAAACATCAGCATCCTTTGCAATGCGTAATGGAAAAAAAGTGAGTCGCAGGGAGAGACGGTCAATACAAGTAGGAATGGAACGCTAATGCCGACTTTCTCGCGCAGCCTCGAGCAGTCTCTTCATCGCGCGTTGGCGCTAGCCAACGAGCGCCACCACGAATATGCAACGCTCGAGCATCTGCTGCTGGCGCTGATCGACGATCAGGATGCTTCAGCGGTGATGCGCGCTTGCAATGTCGATCTCGACAAATTGCGTCGCAGTCTGGCGGCTTATCTCGAGTCGGAATTAGAGAATCTGATTACTGATGGCGCCGAAGATTCCAAACCGACGGCCGGATTCCAGCGTGTCATTCAGCGCGCCGTCATTCATGTGCAATCGTCGGGTCGCGAGGAGGTAACCGGCGCCAACGTGCTGGTGGCAATTTTTGCGGAGCGTGAGAGCCACGCCGCCTATTTCCTGCAAGAGCAGGACATGACGCGGTACGACGCGGTCAACTACATCAGCCATGGCATTGCCAAACGTCCGGGCCTTACAGAATCGCGCCCGGTACGCGGCGTTGAGGAAGAAGCCGATACAAAAGGCGGCGACGAGCCGAAGAAGAAGGGCGATGCGCTCGAAGCCTACTGCGTCAATCTCAACAAAAAGGCCAAAGACGGAAAGATCGATCCGTTGATCGGCCGCGATGCTGAGATCAATCGCACTATTCAGGTTCTTTGCCGGCGGCAGAAAAACAATCCGCTCTTTGTCGGCGAGGCCGGCGTTGGCAAGACCGCGATCGCCGAAGGGCTCGCCCGCCGCATCATCCATGGCGAAGTGCCGGATGTGCTCAAGGGCGCGACGGTGTTTGCGCTCGACATGGGTACGCTGCTGGCGGGTACACGCTATCGCGGCGACTTCGAGGAGCGCCTCAAACAGGTGATCAAGGAGATCGAAGCCTATCCGGGCGCGATCATGTTTATCGACGAGATCCATACCGTAATCGGCGCCGGCGCCACCTCGGGCGGTGCGATGGACGCCTCTAATCTGCTGAAGCCGGCTCTTGCATCGGGAACGATCCGTTGTATCGGATCGACGACGTACAAGGAGTATCGACAGTACTTTGAGAAAGATCGCGCGCTGGTACGCCGATTCCAGAAGATCGACGTCAACGAACCTTCAGTTCCCGATGCAATCGAAATTCTCAAAGGGCTCAAGCCATACTTCGAAGATTATCACAAACTCAAATACACGAACGAGGCCATCAAAGCGGCGGTCGAGCTTTCGTCACGCTACATCCACGACCGGAAGTTGCCGGACAAGGCGATCGACGTGATCGATGAATCCGGTGCTGCGCAGATGTTGCTGCCGGAGAGTCGGCGCAAGAAGACGATAGGGCTCAAGGAAATCGAGACAACGATTTCGACGATGGCGCGCATTCCGCCGAAAACAGTCTCCAAGGACGACGCGGAGGTGCTACAACATCTCGAGCAGACATTGAAGACGGTCGTCTACGGGCAGGACAAAGCGATCGAGTCGCTGTCGGCATCTATCAAACTTGCGCGCGCGGGTCTGCGCGAGCCGGAAAAGCCCATTGGTTGCTACCTGTTTTCCGGGCCCACGGGCGTCGGCAAGACCGAGGTCGCCAAGCAACTGGCCGCCTCACTCGGTGTCGAATTGATCCGCTTTGACATGTCGGAATACATGGAGCGGCACACCGTGTCGCGCCTGATCGGCGCGCCCCCCGGATATGTCGGCTTTGATCAGGGCGGACTGCTTACTGATGGCGTCGATCAGCACCCGCACTGTGTGCTGCTGCTCGATGAAATTGAGAAGGCGCATCCGGATCTGTTCAACGTGCTGCTTCAGGTCATGGATCACGGCAAGCTGACCGATCACAACGGCAAGCAGGTCGATTTCCGCAACGTCATTTTGATCATGACCACAAATGCGGGCGCTTCGGACCTTGCAAAGCAGGCCTACGGATTTACTCGCAGCAGGCGTGAAGGCGATGACCAGGAAGCGATCAACAAGATGTTCGCTCCGGAATTCCGCAACCGGCTCGATGCGACCATCACTTTTGCGCATCTTTCTCAAGAGGTGATCGCCAAAGTAGTTGAGAAGTTCGTGCTGCAACTCGAGGCTCAGTTGGGCGACCGCAACGTCACGATCGAATTGTCGGAGGAAGCGAGCCGCTGGCTGATCGCCAATGGCTACGATGAATTGATGGGCGCTCGGCCCATGGCTCGGGTGATTCAGGAGCACATCAAGAAGCCGTTGGCCGATGAAGTGCTGTTCGGCCATCTGAAGGCCGGTGGCCACGTTCGCGTTATTGTCGACAAGGACGAGCAGGGCCGTGACAAGCTCGGCTTCCAGTTCCTCGACGGGCCGATTACGCCAAAGCCGGAAAAGATTCCGGCGGCGCGGCCGAAGGCCAAGCGGCGACCGCCGCGGGCAAAGCCGAAGCGCGGCTCGGTACCAAAGGTGCCATTGGCCAAGGTCTAACACGTCTCCAAATATAGTCGGCAAGGCCGGGCTCGCGTCCGGCCTTCATTATTTTTCGCAAGTGCCGCATGGGGGCCTGGACGGTTGCGGACGCGCGGGCGCTATGAGAGAGGTGATTGCCCGCCATGTCCTCGCCCGCCGCCTTTTCCTCGTCCTCGGCCGCCTTCTTTGCCGGCGCGAAAACCGCGGTGACCTCGGTATTCATGCTGGTGCTGGCTGGTACCTATATCGGGATCGGCGCGCTTGCACATGATTTCGGCCTGACCTCTTGGTGGTTGGCGATATCGACTGCGCTGGTGTGGGCTGCACCCGCGCAAGTGATCGTGATCTCGAC
This sequence comes from Pseudolabrys sp., assembly GCA_035310865.1. Classification (GTDB taxonomy): domain Bacteria; phylum Pseudomonadota; class Alphaproteobacteria; order Rhizobiales; family Xanthobacteraceae; genus Pseudolabrys. The sequence continues at coordinate 4,910 of DATGDN010000070.1, forward strand.
GCTGAGTACGAGCGCTGCCCTGTTCGAGATCGCGCTTGCTGTAACGTTGAGCGCGGTCCGATTGTTTCCGATGGTAGTGGCGCTGATGCCAATGCTGCGCGGGCCGGGCACCCGGTTGCGCGACCTCCTGCTGCCGACACACTTCACTTCAGTCAGCATGTGGGTCGAATCGCTGCGCCTATTGCCAGGCATCGCACACGAATGGCGCATCCCGTTCTGTAATGGCGTGTCGACTGGTTACATGGCCACCGCGGCAATTTTCGGTTTTGTCGGGTTTTATCTGGCTGCTGGGCTGCCGCCGCTGCTTGCCGGCGGGCTTTTGTTCCTGACGCCGATGTCGTTCCTAATGTCGACCGCGCGCAATGCCCATATGATGGTCGACAAACTCGGGCTGATATTCGGATTGATGCTCGGTCCACTTCTGACGGCGCTTGACATCGGACTCGATCTTATGTGGACAGGGTTGATTGGAGGGACACTTGCTTATCTGGTGCACCGCGCGCGTGAGGCAATGGCATGAACACCATTCTTGTAGACTTGTGGCCTTACTTTTTGCTGCTGCTGGTCGGCTTTCTGCCGAACGAAGTGTGGCGCGTATTCGGGCTGGTGCTGGCCCGCGGGCTTAATGAGCACTCCGAAGTTGTCGTCTGGTCACGGGCGGTCGCGACCGCAATCCTTGCTGGGGTCATTGCCAAACTAGTCCTGTTTTCGACAGGCGCACTCGCGACGATACCGTTGCCAGTACGAGTGATCGCCACGTTGGTCGGTTTTCTCGTATTTCTCGGCGCCAGGCGGTCGGTCTTTGCCGGGGTCCTCGGAGGCGAGGTGGCGCTGTTGCTCGGCGGATTTCTATTCGTTCGTTAATTCAGCCGGCGGCGATGGCGGCGGCTAGCATCTTCGCGTGCTCAGCCAGAACGTCCGGCTTTTCTTTCTCACTTGCGGGCGGCTTCATGGTGGCGCCCGTCTTGCGTGGAATGACATGGACGTGCAGATGAAAGACCACTTGGCCTCCCGCCCCCTCGTTAAATTGCTGAATTGTAATGCCGTCAGCTGAAAATGCCTTGATCGCGGCCTTGGCGATCTTTTGCGCGACCGTCATCACATGCGCGAGATCGTCGGCACCTATATCAAGAATATTGCGTGCGGGCGATTTTGGCAGCACGAGCGTATGACCCGTCGAACGGGGCATGATGTCGAGGAAGGCCAGCGCCTTGTCGTCCTCGTAGACCTTGTAGCAAGGTAACTCGCCGCGCAGGATTTTGGCGAAAATGTTGTTCGGATCGTAACTCGGCATCGGCTCCCCCAGCTACTCCTGTTCGACTAAATCTTTGCGGAACGGGGCCGCCGCTGCAAGCTCCTCCGCTGCGGCCTGTACATAAGCGCGTTCGCGCGTGAGATATTCGGCAATTGCCTGCCGCAAGACCGAGTTGGCGATGAAATGGGCCGAATAGGTGGTGTGGGGGAGGTAGCCGCGCGCGAGCTTGTGTTCGCCCTGGGCGCCAGCTTCAACCCGTTTCAAGCCATACGAGATCGCGTACTCTATCGCTTGATAGTAGCACAACTCGAAATGCAAAAAGGGGTGATGCTCGATCGCACCCCAGTTTCGGCCATAGAGCGTGTCGGCCCCGATGAAATTGATCGCTCCCGCAATCCATCGGCCGGAGCGGCGCGCCATGACGAGCAGAATACGTTCGCGCAATTTCTCTCCGGCAATGGAGAAGAACTCGCGGGTAAGATAGGGACGGCCCCATTTCCGCGATCCTGTTTCCATATAGAACGTGAAGAAGGCATCCCAAACCGCCTCGGTCAGGTCCTTGCCGGTGAGCCAGCAGACCTCGATACCTGCACTCAGCGCTTCCTTGCGTTCCCGGCGGATAGTCTTTCGCTTGCGCGATGCGAGTGTGGCCAGGAAATCATCGAATGATCCATAGTCCGCATTTTCCCAATGAAACTGCTGATCCGTGCGTCGCAAGAAGCCGCGCTCGCCAAGCGCAAGCCATTCCGCCTCAGTCAGGAACGTGACGTGGGCGGACGACAGTTCGTTCGCGGTAGTGATTTCGACCAGGGCGTCCGCAAGAGCGCCGCGCACTGCGTTCATTTGCGAGCCGGGCCGGGCGAGAAGGCGAGGCCCGGTCACCGGCGTGAATGGTACTGCCACCTGAAGCTTGGGGTAGTAATCGCCGCCCGCGCGCTCGAACGCTTCAGCCCAGCTATGGTCGAAGACATATTCTCCGCGCGAGTGCGTTTTCACATAACAGGGAGCCGCTCCCAAAAGGTCGCCCGTCGCGTTTTCGGCCAGCAAATGTGAGGGCTGCCAGCCGGTGCGGCCT
>DATGDN010000071.1:0-3097 GCA_035310865.1 Pseudolabrys sp.
TTACCGAAATGACGTATGGTTTCGTCGCTGTGTATAAGAGTGGAATCAAATTGCTATTACTTGCCTCGAAATTTGCGTGATACGCCAAACGGTCATCCTATAGCAACTTGGCGGTGATTAGGCCTCTCCCGGAATGGCTCGCTCAATGAGGTTCGGCGCCTCGCGATTTGTCGGCCTGTATGCCACGATGCGCACGAGGGAATGCTCATCGATGGCGAAAGCGGACCGCGGGCCGAAGCCGCGATTCAAGCCGGGCAAAAATAAAAGTACGCCGTCCGGAAACGGTCCGACTGGCGGCAGAGTGAGTGCGCGCGCGCGCGGACGCGCCGTATGGATTGCGGCTGCAATCGTGTCGGCGTTTACGGTTGCCGCTGCGGCCTGGCTAATTGGCGGCGGCCGCGACTGGTCGACGCAGGCTACGCAAGAATCGGGCAGGACGGCCGCTACAGCCGCCTTCGTCGGCAGCGAAGCCTGCGCCGCCTGCCATCAGCCCGAAACGAGGCTCTGGCAAACGTCGCAGCACAAGAAAGCGATGGACCACGCTACCGACAAGTCGGTGCTGGGCGATTTCTCGGGCACGACCTTCGACTACTACGGCGTGACGTCACGCTTCTTCCGCAAGGACGGAAAATTCCTCGTCGAGACCGACGGCCCTGACGGCAAGCTCGCCACTTTCGAGATCAAATACACGTTCGGCATCGAACCGTTGCAGCAATATCTGATCGAGTTTCCCGACGGCCGTATTCAGGCGCTGTCGATCGCATGGGATTCACGGCCGAAAGACCAGGGCGGCCAACGGTGGTTTCATCTGTATCCCAACGAGAACATCGGCCACAACGACGTCCTGCACTGGACGAAGCTGAACCAGAACTGGAATTTCATGTGCGCCGAGTGCCATTCGACCGCCGTGCGCAAGAATTACGAAGCCGCAGCCGATCGGTTCGCGACAACCTGGAGCGAGATCAGCGTCGGTTGCGAGGCCTGTCATGGGGCGGGCGCGCGCCATGTCGCATGGGCGCGCAATCAAGCGAGCTGGTGGCCGTTCGGCAAGCGCGAAGACTGGACCAAGGGGCTTGTGGTTCGATTCGACGAACGCACGAACGTCACGTGGCCGCAAAATCAGCAGACTGGCAAGCCGCAGCGCAGCGTGCCGCCGGCGCTCCTACGTACCGAGGTGGAGACCTGCGGTTTCTGCCACGCGCGGCGCGGCGAGTTCTCCGAGGATTGGGTGCCGGGCCGGTGGCTGTCCGATACGCATCGGGTATCGCCGTTCGAGCGCCAACTCTTTTTTGCCGACGGACAGATACGCGACGTCGAAGAACCCTATAACTATCAGCCGTTCAAGCAGAGCGAGATGTTCGCGAAGGGGGTCACTTGTAGCGATTGCCATGAGCCGCACGGCGCCGCCCTACGCGCGCCTGGCAACGGCGTCTGCCTGCAATGCCACGCCCCCGGAAAATACGATGCCGTCGCGCACCGTCAGCATGGGGATGTGAACCCGCCGCTTGCCTGCACGTCCTGCCACATGCAGGCGCGCAGCTATATGGTCGTAGACCCCCGGCACGATCACAGCTTCCGCGTCCCGCGGCCGGACCTGTCTGCAAAAATCGGCACGCCCAATGCTTGCAACGATTGCCATAAAGACAAATCAGCGGAATGGGCGGCATCAGCGGTCGAGCGCTGGCATGGGCCGAACCGGAAAGGCTTCCAGAACTATGCTACGGCTTTCCACGCCGCGTGGACGGGCCAACCGGACGCGGAAAAGCTGCTCGCCGCGGTCGCGTCCGACAGCAATGCTCCCGCTTACGTGCGCGCCGGTGCACTCACCGAACTGAGCGCATTCCTTTCGTCCGCCACCGTCGGGCTGGCGAGGAAAGGCCTCGTCGATCCCGATCCGATGGTGCGGCTCGGCGCCCTCGATATGCTCGAAGGCGTTCAGCCCGGCCAAATATGGTCACTTCTCTCGCCGCTGCTGTCCGATCCGGTCCGTGGCGTGCGCATCAGGGTCGCACCTCTGCTTGCGCCAGTTCCGACGGCGAACCAGCCCCCCGCGGACCGCGAACGCTTCGCGCGCGCGGCAGACGAGTTCGTCGCCTCCCAGCGCCTCAACGCCGATCGGCCCGAGGCTCGCACCACGCTCGGCAATTTCCTGGCGCAACGGGGGCAGACAGCCGAAGCCGAGGCCGAATACAAGGCAGCACGTCGTCTCAATCCGCAATTTGCGCCGGCGGCGATCAATCTTGCCGATCTCTACCGGGCTTTGGGCCGGGACAGTGACGCGCTGGCCATGCTGCGATCAGCGACCGACGATGCACCTGGAGATGCAAGCCTGCACTACGCCCTGGGATTGGCGCTTGTGCGCCAAAAGAGCAATGACGCAGCACTTGTCGAATTAAAACGCGCCACCGAACTTGCGCCGGATCAGTCGCGATATGCCTATGTTTACGCAATCGGCGTTCACTCCGCCGGCCGCGTCGACGACGCAATCTCTGTGCTCAAAGACAACCTGAACAAGCATCCGACAGATCGAGACTCGTTGACGGCCCTGGTCAGTTTCCATCGTGAAACTGGAAATATCGCATCTGCGCTGGACTATGCGACCCGTCTTGCTCGGATCGTGCCAAATGACAGGGAGATTTCTGCATTGGTGGACTCACTCAGGCGTCAAATGGAAAATGCGCCGCGATAGCCGCAATTGAGATACCTCTCGTCCAACAAGCTCTTTGCAAGGTCCCGGATATGACGCATGAACATCGGCAGATTTGGCGAACCTACGGCTGTCAAGTTTCCATGGCTTGGACGGGACTGGTTGTCGTTGCGCTTCTGTCACCCGCGGCCGCTCAGGACATCCGGGGATTGGAACGGTGCACGGCCGAGACGCAGATGGAGCGCCGTACCGGATGCCTGCAGGCCAATGTGGAGTTTCTCCACCAGGCCCTCACAAAGCTTGCGCGCGAAACCCGGGAGACAATCGCCGCCGCCGCCCGTGACCAGGCGGCCGATCGGGCGGAGATCGCAGCGCTCAAGTCGACAATCGCGAAGCTCAACAGCGAGCTGGCACAACTGAAGGCGAAGGAAGCAGTCGGCGGCAAAAAGT
>DATGDN010000072.1:0-3655 GCA_035310865.1 Pseudolabrys sp.
GCAATCAGGCAGCGCGCATTGTCGGTGCCATGGGTGTGCTGTGACACGCCCATGCCCCAGAAAATGATGGCGCTTTCGGCGCGCGCGAAGGCGCGCGCGACCTCCCGCAACGTATCGGCCGGGATGCCGCAGATCGGCGCCATCTCCTCGGGCGTGAAATCCTTGATGCTTTCCGAGAACGGCCCGAAACCTTCGACATAGGTCTGCACGTATTGCTTGTCGTGCAGGCTCTCGGTGACGATGACGTTGAGGATCGCGTTGAGCATCGCAACGTCGGTGCCGTTCTTGAACTGCAGCATGCGCCAGGCGTGGCGCTTCAACGCCTGCCCGCGCGGATCCATCACGATAAGCTTGGCGCCGCGCTTGGCTGCCTGTTTGAAGAAAGTAGCGGCGACGGGATGGTTTTCCGTCGGGTTGGCACCGATGACGATGATGACGTCGGAGTTCTTCACCTCGTTGAAGGTGGCCGACACCGCACCGGAGCCGACACCTTCAAGCAACGCTGCAACGGACGAAGCGTGGCAGAGCCGCGTGCAGTGGTCGACGTTGTTGGTGCCGAAGCCGGCACGCACCAGCTTCTGGAACAGGTAGGCTTCCTCATTCGAGCACTTGGCGGAACCGAATCCGGCGAGCGCCTTCGAGCCGTCGCGGTCGCGAATTTTCTTGAGGCCCGCCGCAGCCTTGTCGAGCGCCTCTTCCCACGTCGCCTCGCGGAAGTGCGTCCATGGATTCGTTGGATCGATGAACTCGTGCGGTACCTTCGGCACGCTTTCTTTGCGGATCATCGGCTTGGTGAGCCGCTGAGGATTGTGCACGTAATCGAAGCCGAAGCGGCCTTTCACGCAGAGCCGATTCTCGTTCGCCGGTCCGTCCCGGCCGGTAACGTAGAGCAGCTTGTCGTTCTTGATGTGGTAAGTGAGCTGGCAGCCGACCCCGCAATAGGGGCATACGCTGTGCACCTCACGGTCGGGATATTCGGTCCGCATGTTCTTTTCGTTGACCAGCGTCGCCGGCATGAGGGCGCCGGTCGGGCAGGCCTGCACGCATTCGCCGCAGGCGACACACGTCGAGGCGCCCATCGGATCGTCAAAGTCGAAGACGATTTTTTCGCCATGACCACGGCCCGCCATGCCGATGACGTCGTTCACCTGTACTTCGCGGCAGGCACGGACGCAAAGATTGCACTGGATGCAGGCATCGAGATTGACCGCCATCGCCAGATGGCTGCGGTCCGCCACAGGCCGGCTATCCTTGGGGAACCGGCTGGTCGCGATATTCATGCGATCGGCCCAGGCCCAGAATTTCGATTGCGGATCGTGCGCAGCGGTCTTGCGATCGGGCTGATCGGAAATCAGCAGCTCGAACACCATCTGCCGCGCGGTCTTGGCGCGGTCGGATGCAGCCTTCACCTTCATGCCTTCGCTCGGCTTGCGGATGCAGCTGGCCGCCAGCACGCGCTCGCCTTCGATCTCGACCATGCAGGCTCGGCAATTCCCGTCCGCGCGATAGCCAGGCTCGGGCGAATAGCAGAGATGCGGAATGTCGGTGCCGAGCCGCTTGGCGACCTGCCAAATGGTTTCGCCCTCGCGCGCGGTGACTTCCTTGCCGTCGAGCATGAAAGTGATGGTCTTGGCGCCCTGCCCTTTACTGGCGGGCTTTTTGGTGTCGCTCATAGCATCTTCCCTTTTGCCATCTCGTTGTCCGCTCATTTTGCAATCAGCAGCAGATATTTCACCAACTTCCCAACGGCTTGGTCAGTTCGTCCGGAAAATATTTCAGCACGCAGAGCAGCGGGTTCGGCGCGGCCTGCCCAAGGCCGCAGATCGATGCGTCGCGCATCGCGGCCGACAGTTCTTCCAGCAGCTTCACGTCCCAGGGGCCCTTGGACATCAGCTTGGCCGCTTTTTCGGTTCCGGCGCGGCACGGCGTGCACTGGCCGCAACTTTCGTCCTCAAAGAACTTCATCAGATTCAACGCGGCAGCCTTGATGTCATCCTTGTCGGAAAGGATCACAACCGCGTGCGACCCTACGAAGCAGCCGTATTTTTCCAGCGTTCCGAAATCGAGCGGAATATCGGCCATCGAAGCCGGCAGAATGCCTCCGGACGGGCCGCCCGGCAGATAAGCCTTGAAGACATGGCCATCCTGCATGCCGCCGCAGAATTCATCGATCAACTCGCGCATGGTGATGCCCGCGGGCGCGAGCTTGACCCCAGGATTTTTGACGCGGCCCGATACAGAAAAGCTGCGGAACCCCTTGCGCTCGTGGCGGCCCTGAGACGTCGCCCATTCGGCGCCCTTCTCGACGATGTCGCGGACCCAGAACATGGTCTCGACGTTCTGCTCGAGCGTGGGACGGCCGAACAGACCGACCTGCGCGACATAAGGCGGACGATGACGCGGCAGGCCGCGCTTGCCTTCGATGGATTCGATCATCGCCGACTCTTCGCCGCAGATATAAGCACCTGCGCCGCGGCGGAGATGCAGCTTGGTATGAGGCGACAGGCCGGCGTTTTCCACTTTGGTGATCTCTTCGGCGAGCATCAGCCGAAGTTCGGGATATTCGTCGCGGATGTAGATGTATGTGTCGCGCGCCTCGACCACCCAGGCAGCGATCAACACTCCTTCCAGAAATCGGTGCGGATCGCGCTCGAGATAGTAGCGATCCTTGAACGTGCCCGGCTCGCCTTCGTCAGCATTGACTGCAAACATGCGCGGCGCCGGCTCCGCACGCACAAGCGCCCATTTGCGGCCCGTCGGAAACCCTGCGCCGCCGAGACCGCGCAGCCCGGCATCGCTCACGATCTTGATGAGCTCATCGCGTGTGCGCTTGTCGGTCAAACAGCCTTTCAGAAGGGCGTAGCCGCCGGACTTTTGGTAAGCGGAAAAATCCGCGCCGGGTTCCCATGCGTGAGCGTGCGGGTTGACCTTCACCGCCGCTGCCACGGTGTCAGGCGTCGCCTTGAATGTCTGGACGTGACCGACGGCGCAGACCGGCGCGCGGTCGCACGCGCCCATGCAGGGCGCGCGCACAACACGCACGTCCTTGCCGAGCTTGCCAGGCAATTCCTTTAGGAGCTTTTCGGCGCCCGCCATCGCGCAAGAGAGTGAATCGCACACCCGCACGGTGACCGCCGGCGGCGGCAGCTCGCCTTCCTTCACCACATCGAAATGCGCGTAGAAGGTCGCAACTTCATAGACTTCGGTGAGCGCCATCTTCATCTCGTCGGCGAGCGCTGCGAGATGAGCCGCAGAGATATGACCGTAGTGATCCTGGATGAGATGAAGATGTTCGATCAGCAGATCGCGCCGGCGGGGCCTGTCCGTAAGCAGCGTGCGAACCTCTTCAAGCGCCTGCGGATCGACCTGGCGGCCCTTCGGCGTCCGCAGCGGGCGGCGTCGGCCCTTACCATTGGCCCCGGATTTGGGCGGATTCTGCATATTCATTTCGTCACCTCGGAGCACGATTTGAAGCTGTTCCTGTGCCCAGACAATCCCTTGTTCGGTATGGGTTGATAGAAAACATCTATCGATACTAGCGTGATTGCTGCTTATTTCTTTAGCGACTGAACGCGGCCTTGGCTATACTAACCTGCTGGATTTCAAGGGTTAAAGCATTGATCGACCGGCTTGAATTCATACTGGCCTTGGCGCG
>DATGDN010000073.1:0-3268 GCA_035310865.1 Pseudolabrys sp.
ATGTGAGGTGATGTTTCCAATCCGCTGAACTGGTCGCGAGATTGGTGCATCTTTGTCCACGGATCGGTGTGTTCTGATTTTGTTGTAGTAGCGGGCATAGGCTTGCTAGGAGGCCATGAACAGGCGTGATCTCGTCGCTGGTGTTGTTGCACTTCCGGCTTTTGTGCGGCCGGCTTCTGTCTGCTGACCGGTGAAACAAAAGATGAGAAGCAAAATGCCAAATCACCACTTCATCGGAAGAGGGTGATCCAACTCAGTACGGGCACTGCGTCACGTGGGCGACGGCAACTGCGATGACCCGCTTTATCTTTGCCAGAAGAACCCCGCAATCAGGCCCAGGCGATGAATTTTGCCATGAATCAGCCAAAGCTTTCGCAATATTGTTTCAATGCGGTCAGGTAACGCTCCAGGAAGAGGTGGTTCAATGGTTCCAACTCGCCGGTTTCTTACTGCTGTGCCGGGATCTCTGCTGATCGCAGGCGCATTCTTCCTTTTCTCAGTCATAGACGCACACGCCGAAAGTCCATCCGGCATCTGCGGGGACGCGACCGGGCTTGCGGTCTTGTCCTCGCCGATCGCGCCGTGGAAGGGCGCGCCTTTGCGCGTGGTCTTCGCTGCGGAGACGCCGCTTGAGGGCGAGCTTTCGCTGATCGCGCCCAATGGAAGGGTCGCGGCCAAATCGCATGAGCGGCACGGCGGGCCGCCGTATTTCTGGTTTGTCGAGGCTGGGTCGCCGGCCGTTGGGACGTGGCACGCGAGGCTCGCGCGCGACCGCGCGCCGGGCGGGTGCAGCACGATCACGCGCGAAATTGTCGTGCGCGACGACGAGCCGCCGCCTAGCGCGACGTCCGAAGGCCTGTGGCCCTTGCGCAACACCTGGAATCGCGCGACGGAAAACTTGTATTCTGCATGGATCGAGAAGCTCTTCGACGCGCCGCTCGACGTGGAGCCGTCGTGGCCGGTGCTGCATGAAGTGCTGCGCGATCGATCGCGCAATTTCCTATTCAATTATTTGGGCCTCGGCGAAGACGAGATGGGGCTCGTCATGCGCCCCGACTGCGCCGACCTTCCGTACTTTTTGCGCGCGTATTTTGCGTCCAAGATGGGGCTGCCGTTCGGTTACTCGAAGTGCTCGCGCGGCGGGGGCGGCGGGCCGCCGAATTGCTACCAGTGGTTCAGCATTCAGAACCCCGAGGCAGGTCGTTCCTTCCCGCCCGAACAAAAAAGCGCGAACCAGCCAGGGCTAGCGGCGTCGTTCGGCGATTATTTGCGGACTATCGCCGACGCCGTCCATTCCGGAAACGGGCGGACGCTGGCGGACGACGACAATACCGATTTTTATCCCGTGCCGCTAACGCAGGAGACGCTGCGGCCGGGGACCATATACGCCGATCCGTACGGGCACATTTTGATGCTTGTGCGGCGCGTGCCACAGTCGGACGGCGCGGCGGGCGTCTTCCTCGCCGTCGACGGGGAAGCCGACGGGACGGTCGCGCGTAAGCGTTTTTGGCGCGGTAATTTCTTGTTCGCGCAGGAGCCCGCGCTCGGCAGCCCCGGGTTCAAGCGCTTCCGGCCGATCGTGCTCGAGAACGGCGCCTTGCGGCGGATGACCAACAACGAAATCGCGAAAAATCCGCAATACGGCGATTTTTCGCTCGATCAGTCCAAGCTTGGGATAGAAGCCTTTTACGATCGAATGGACGACGTGATGTCGCCGGCGCCGCTCGATCCTTTGCGCGCGATGAAGGAGGCGATCACGGCACTCGAGGAGCAAGTAAAGGCGCGGGTGACGTCGGTTGAAAACGGGCGAGATTACCAGAACAGCGGGCGCGGCGACGCGGACATGCCGGACGGGGCGGCGATCTTCGAGACGACCGGCGCATGGGAAGATTTCGCGACGCCGGCGCGCGATTTACGCCTGTTGATCGCGATTGACGTGGTGCGAGGGTTTCCGGATCGCGTCGCGCAGCGGCCCGAGCGGTACGCAATGCCGAAGGAGAAGAGCGTTGCGGACCTGAAGGCCGAATTGGAGAGCGTGCTCGCGTCCGAGCTTTCGGTGCGTAAGTTTTCATATACGCGCAGCGATGGCTCTTCGTGGACGCTCGCGCTCAAAAACGTGGTCGACCGCGCGGTCGATCTCGAGATGGCATACAACCTGAACGACTGCGTCGAGTTGCGGTGGGGCGCGCCAGAGAACAGCGAAGAGGCGGCGACATGTAACCGGCATGCGCCATCGACGCAGCGTGCGAAGATGACGGAGTACCGCACGTGGTTCCAGAAGCGGCACTGGCCATCGCGCGCTTAACTCGGTACATGCTGCGCGGTAGTCACGAGGATTCTCGGCTGAAGAGCTGTGCATTGCATGCAACCAAGGCTACGTTCGGCGCGGCCGATACTTCAACTGGGACGATCTCAAGCAACGTTTCGGCTCTTTCAACTTGGCATCACTCTTACACATAGGACCCCGATCTGAACGCAATCGAGCGTCAGAACGTGTAGGCCATTGTCAATGCCCAGTGGCGGTAGCCTGGATGGTGACGAACGTTTGCTTCGTCGTCGCACTCGCAATGCTCGGAGGCGGGACCCCTCTTTTCGCGCAGGATGAGCAGGTTCGCTTGGCGCTCGACGATCTGGTTGCTGCATACCCATACGCGCTCGCTGGGCATGACGCCAAAGTGCTGCGTTGGCGCGATGGAACAGTCATGCCGGTATACGACGGCGCCGATAGCAAGGCATTCTCGGAGCAGCTCCGGCACGCTTCCATCATCGATCAGTTTCGCATCCCATATCCGCGCGGCCCGCTCGAACAGCCGCCGGCCGTTAATGCTGATCCGGGCCGGTTCCGCAATACCGCCTTCTTTACGAAGATGTACGGCGACTGCCAAATGGGTGAGGTATCGCCGCGCCTTGCTTCAGTCACCTGGCTTCCCAAGGCTTGGGGCAAATCAATCCGCATTACTTCCGTGAACCACATCGATGAGCATTTGCGCGCCGTTTCGATGGAAATTGACGCACTACCTGAAAAAATAAAACGCGCCGCGTACCCGATCTCCGGCACTTACAATTGCCGGGCCGTGGCGGACACTGGCCAGCCAAGCCCGCACAGCTACGGTTTCGCGATCGATCTCAATATGGCCTTCTCTGATTATTGGTACTGGCAACCGCATGACGGTCCCATCCGTTATCGCAACCGCATGCCCAAAGAGATCGTCATGATCTTCGAAAAACACGGCTTCATTTGGGGTGGGAAGTGGTATCACTTCGATAC
>DATGDN010000074.1:0-5028 GCA_035310865.1 Pseudolabrys sp.
TTGTTCTAGGGAGAGGAAGTCATGCTGAAGACCGTAGTCCAGGAAGCCGCCGCTCTGGCGTCGCTGTCGTTGTTTGTCGGGATGATTGCCATCTGGACGCAGGTGCTGGGAAATCTGTGAATCCACATCGCGCACCGTGCAGGCGCGAAAGCACACGCAAAAAGCGGGCATAGCGGGGGTCGCGGCTGCATTCACAGTGGACGCAGGCGCTGACTGTCCCCACTCTGGGTGCATTGAAGGAATCACCCAAAGCTACTGACATGGCCGGTCTCGACTTCGTGCACTTGCACGTGCACTCGTCCTATTCGCTGCTCGAAGGGGCACTCACAATCGCACGCCTCGCGGAGTTGGCGAAAGCCGACCGGCAGCCGGCGCTTGCCTTAACAGATACCGGCAACATGTTCGGTGCGCTGGAATTTTCCGAGAAGATTTCGGGCTATGGAATTCAGCCGATTGTCGGCTGCGCGCTTGCGATTGATTTCGGGGACACCGACCACAGTCCGCGCAATCCGAATGCCCAGGCCGAACTCACGCGCATCGTGCTTCTGGCGGCCCGGGCCGAGGGCTACCGCAGCCTTATGCGTCTCAATTCGCGCGCATTCCTTGACACGCCTGCGAACGAGCCGCCACGCCTCAAACTTGAATGGCTGGAGGGAGAGACCGCCGGCATTATCGCGCTCACAGGTGGTCCGGGCGGGCCGCTCGATAACGCGCTTGCCGCGGGCCAAAGCCATCTCGCTGCGAGCCGCCTCGATGCACTGCTTAAGCTGTTCGACGATCGCCTCTACGTCGAATTGCAGCGGCACGGCACGGCGGCCGAGCGCCGAACCGAGCCGGGGTTGATTGATCTCGCTTATGCCAAAGCCGTGCCGCTGGTCGCCACCAATGAGCCCTATTTCGCGACGTCGCAGGACTATGAGGCGCACGACGCGCTGATCTGCATCGCGGAAGGCCGGCTGCTGGCGGAGAGCGATCGTCGTCAGCTGACGGCCGAGCATCGCTTCAAAAGCCGTGGCGAGATGGTTGAACTCTTCGCCGACCTGCCCGAGGCAGTAGCCTCCACCGTCGAGATCGCGCAACGCTGCGCATTCCGCCCGCGCACGCATCAGCCCATCCTTCCGCGTTTCGCGGTCGGCGATAACGGCAAAACGCTCGACGAGGCGAGCGAGTTGCGCAAGCGCGCAGAGGCGGGGCTCAACCGCCGACTCGAAACCGCCGGTGTCGCGCCCGGTCATACCGTCGATGAGTACCGCGAGCGGCTCGACTTCGAGTTGGGCGTCATCGCGGGCATGAAATATCCGGGCTACTTCCTGATCGTCTCCGACTTCATCCAATGGGCGAAGAAACAAGGCATACCGGTTGGTCCTGGCCGCGGTTCGGGCGCCGGCTCTCTGGTGTCCTACGCGCTCACCATCACAGATCTGGATCCGATCCGCTTCGGATTGCTGTTCGAGCGCTTTCTCAACCCCGAGCGCGTGTCGATGCCGGACTTCGATATCGACTTTTGCCAGGACCGGCGCGACGAGGTGATCCGGTACGTGCAGGAGCGTTACGGGCGCGACCAAGTGGCGCAAATCATCACCTTCGGAACGCTACAGGCGCGCGGCGTGCTGCGCGACGTCGGACGCGTCTTGCAGATGCCCTATGGGCAGGTCGACAAGCTCTGCAAGCTGGTGCCGCAGAACCCGGCGGCGCCGGTCTCGCTCAAGCAGGCCATCGAAGGCGAACCGCGCCTGCAGGCCGAGCGCGATAGCGAGCCGGTCGTCAAGCGCGCCTTCGACATCGCGCAGAAGCTCGAAGGGCTCAATCGCCACGCCTCCACCCATGCGGCCGGCATTGTGATCGGCGACCGTCCGTTGTCCGAACTGGTGCCACTCTATCGCGATCCAAAATCCGACATGCCGGTCACCCAGTTCAACATGAAATGGGTGGAGCAGGCCGGGCTGGTGAAATTCGACTTCCTCGGCCTCAAGACCCTCACGGTCCTGCAAACCGCGGTCGCGTTGATGAAACGGCGCGGCATCGACATTGATCTTGCCGCGATCCCGCTCGACGACAAGATCACTTACGATCTCCTCGCGCGCGCCGAAGCCGTCGGTATCTTCCAACTGGAAAGCGCGGGCATGCGCCGTGCGCTGCTCGACATGCGGCCTGACCGCTTCGAGGACATCATCGCTCTGGTCGCGCTCTATAGGCCCGGCCCGATGGCGAACATCCCGACCTACTGCGCGCGCAAGCACGGCATGGAACAGGCCGACTATATCCATCCCAAGCTGGAGCCGATCCTGCGCGAAACCTTTGGCGTCATCATCTATCAAGAACAGGTGATGCAGGCCGCGCAGATTCTCGCCGGTTTCACGCTCGGCGAGGCTGATTTGTTGCGGCGCGCCATGGGCAAGAAAATCAGGAAAGAGATGCAGGCACAGCGCGAGCGCTTCGTCTCCGGCGCGGTCGAGCGCGGGGTCGAGCGCCATCAGGCCGATGCGATTTTCGATCTGCTCGAGCGCTTCGCCGAATACGGCTTTAACAAAAGTCACGCCGCAGCCTACGCCCTGGTCGCCTATCAAACCGCTTATATGAAGGCGAATTTCCCGGTCGAATTCCTGGCGGCCACTATGACCCTCGACATGGGTAATACCGACAAGCTCGCCGAATTCCGCGCCGAGGCCGAGCGGCTTGGAATTGACGTCGATCCGCCATCAATCAATCAGTCGGCGGTCGATTTCGAAGTCGACGGCAACACGATTATTTACGCGCTCGCCGCGCTCAAGGGCGTGGGTCGGCAGGCGGTGGAGGCAATTTTGGCCGCACGCGGCGGCCGGGCCTTTGCGGATCTCGCGGACTTTGCCGCGCGGGTTAATCCGCGCGCGGTGAACAGGCGCGTGCTGGAAAGCCTCGCCGCTGCCGGCGCCTTCGATTCATTTGAGAAGAATCGGGCCCGCGTCTTGGCCGCGGTTGATGTTGTGCTCGCCCGTGCGCAACGCAGCCATGACACTGCGACAATCGGCCAGAGTGAATTGTTCGGTGGCGGTGGCGCAGCGCGCGAGCAAATTCCGCTGCCGCAGGTTGAGCCGTGGCTGCCGGCGGAACGGTTGCGGCGTGAATACGAAGCGATTGGCTTTTTCCTTTCCGGACATCCGCTCGACGATTACGCGACCATACTGAAAAAGTTGCGGGTGCAGTCGTGGGCGGAATTTTCGCGCGCGATCAAATCCGGCGCGACCGCAGGCCGCGTCGCCGCGACCGTCGTCTCTCGCATCGAGCGGCGCACGCGTACGGGCAGCAAGATGGGCATTATCGGACTGTCCGATCCGAGTGGGCATTTCGAGGCGGTGATCTTTTCGGAGGGGCTTGCCGAACATCGCGATTTGCTCGAGCCGGGCAATGCGGTCCTGCTGTTTCTGTCGGCGGAAGTGCAAGGGGACGAAGTGCGTGCGCGCATCCAGTCGGCCGAGCCGCTCGACGATGCTGCAGCCAATCTACAAAAAGGCCTGCGCGTGTTCCTCCGCGACGAGAAGCCGCTCGATGCAGTGGCTAAGCGACTAGAAGCTGTGCCGCGGTCCGCCAAGCCCAACGGTGACGGCGAGGTGAGCGTGGTGCTGTTGCTCAAAAAGGGCACCGAGGTCGAGGTGAAGCTGCCGGGCCGCTTCAAGGTCTCTCCGCAGATTGCTGGGGCGATCAAGGCCGTGCCGGGCGTGGTGCAGGTGGAGGCGCTGTAGCACGCGCTGTTCTCTGCTCGTACCCCGTTAAAGTGGGGACTTAGCCTTCGACTAATTTTTCTGGGCCCGCTTTCGCGCGCATGAGCGGCGAGTCAATATTCGCCCATGTCGATAAGTCGTCCATCCCGCCGCCACATCCTGAAAGCCGCCGCCGCGCTCCCGCTCGTCTACGCAACGCCTTTGCGCGCCACCGCGCCGCCTGCCGAAGCGATCACGCCGGCGCTGATCGAAGCGGCGACAAAGGAAGGCCAGCTCACGTGGTATACGTCGGCTGACCTCCAGCTAGCCGAAAAGGTCGGCAAGGCCTTCGAGCAGAAATTTTCCGGTATCCGAGCGCGGGTTGAGCGCGCCGGCGGCGAGCGCATCTTCTCCCGCGTGGCCCAGGAGTATGCTTCGGGGCTGCACGTGGCTGATGCAGTGAGCACCGGGGACGCGGCGCAATTCCTTGCGTGGAAGCGGCAGCGTCTGCTCGCACCATGCGTGCCGGAAGACGTTGCGAAGCATATTCCGGCGGAGCATCGCGATCCGGATGGTTTCTACGCAACCGTGCGTTCTTCGCTCTGTGTGATTGCCTACAATACAGAGCTGGTGAAGAGCGGTGAATCACCGAGGAGCTTTGCCGACCTGCTCGATCCGAAATGGAAGGGCAAGATCGTCAAGGCGCACCCGAGCTACAGCGGCACCATCATGACGTCCACCTATCAGATGGTACGCGAGCTTGGCTGGACCTATCTCGAGAAGCTTGCACAGCAACAGATATTGCAGATCCAGTCGGCGACCGACACGCCGAAAAAGATCGTGCTCGGTGAACGCCCGGTGATGGCGGATGGCAATGAATCGAACGTCTTGTTGTTGAAGGAGGCGGGCCGGCCAATCGAAGTCGTTTATGCCGCGGAAGGCACGCCCTCGATCGTGCAGCCTTCGGCAGTTTTCGCTGCGGCGCCGCATCCGAATGCCGCGCGTCTGTTTCAGAACTATCTTTTCAGCGTCGAAGGTCAGGAACTCTTCGTCAATCTCGGTGGTCTGCGCTCGGTGCACGCGCTGGTGAAGGATAAACCCGGCCGCACGCCCTTGTCGTCGATCAAAGTCTGGAAGGACGATCCGGCCGCGGTCGAAACGCAGGGCGAGGAGATCAAACGTCGCTACTCGCAGATCTTTCGCGTCTAAAGTTATGAGTTGAGGTTTGGCACCGCGAACAGGAATACGAGGCCGAAGATCGTCATGCAGATGGCTACTGCCCGATCGGAAGCAGGATCTGCACCATAGCTTCGCGCCCGCTGATGCCGCCGGTAATCGAAATAATTCTTGA